>CAYLIK010000305.1:0-1500 GCA_964383565.1 uncultured Sphingomonadaceae bacterium | reverse complement strand
GGATCGGCCAGGATGCCCCAGATCGCTTCGCGCGAGGCCACGATCGCGCGCGCCAATTCCGGGTCACCATCCTGCAAGAGCGAGAGCACCTTGAGGAGCAGCCGATCGTACGGTTGCCGCAACTCGGCGAGCGTGGTCTTGACCCGTCCCTGGTAATACGCCCGGAATTGATCCAGCAGGTCATCGACCTGATTCTTGAGCGTGATCTTGGTGAACACGCCGATGGCCTTGGTCTCCTTGAGCCGGGTTTCTAGCGCCGTCAGATCCAGCGGTGGCGCCCCAGGCTTCCCGGAACTTGGCGGGGCGCTCGGTTTTTTATCGAGCCGTTCCGCGGGAAGCTTTGCCGGGGCCTTGGCGTCCGGCGATTCAGGCTCGGCGACTTTCTGGTCGGCGGAGCTGGTCTTGGGCGGTTCGACTGCCACCGTCTCCGCCGCGCCGGTCTGCGGCGGCGTGCGCTCCACCCCGGCGCATCCTGCGATCAGGAGCAAGAGGAGCCCGATAAGGTGTTTGGCATGCATCAACTACTCCTCAACATGACTCTCGACCCAATGGTTGCTCATGCGTCTTTCCTTTCCCCATCCGGAAACATTTATTCCGTCATCATGGTGTCTATTTCTCGGTGCAGCGTCAATCTCGCTTTAGTTGGCGCTGCTGACGGTTTCGGCTTCATCGACGCTGGCGCCATGTGCCCGGACAATCGCGATGAAATCGGCACCGTAGGCCGCGAGCTTGCGCTCGCCGACGCCGGAGATGTGGGCCAGATCGCTTAAGGTCTGGGGACGACGCTCGACCATTTCTGCCAGCGTGGCGTCATGGAAGACAACATAGGGTGGGACCGCCTGTTTGCGCGCGAGTTCGAGGCGGCGGGCGCGCAGGGCTTCCCACAGGCGTTGATCGGATTTTTGGGTGAAAGGGCCGCGCGCGGCGCGTGCGGTCTTGGTCTTTTTCGTCTTTTCGGGTTTGGCGTCGCGACGCAGCATCAGGGGCGCTTCGCCGCGCAGCACTGGGCGGCTCAAGTCGGTGAGGCGCAGGCCGCCGTGGCCTTCGAGGTCCACGGCCAGCAGGCCGCGACTGATGAGCTGGCGGAAAACGCCGCGCCATTCTTGTTGGCCCAGCTCCTTGCCGATGCCGGAGGTGCTGAGCCGGTCATGGCCGAAACGCTTGATGCGCTCGTCGTCCTTGCCGAGCAGCACATCGATCAAATAATTCACGCCGAATCTCTGCCCGGTGCGGTGCACGCACGACAGCGCCTTTTGCGCGGGGATAGTGGCGTCCCAGGCCTCGGGCGGTACGAGGCAGGTGTCACAGTTGCCGCAAGGTTTGGCCAGCGTCTCACTGAAATAGGTGAGCAAGGCCTGGCGGCGGCAGGTGCTGAGTTCGCACAGGCCGAGCATGGCGTCGAGCTTGTGGCGCTCGACACGCTTGTGGGCGGCGTCGGAATCGCTGGCTTCGAGCATCTGGCGCAGGGTGATGACATCCTGCAGGCCATAGATCATCCAC
>CAYLIK010000304.1:0-1500 GCA_964383565.1 uncultured Sphingomonadaceae bacterium | reverse complement strand
TTGGGGTGCCATTGTTCGCTGGCGATCCAGCGGGCGCGCTCGGGCGTGAAGCGCAGCACGGCGGTCTGGTTTTTACGGCCGGCAACTGAGCTTCCCTCGGTTCTTAGTCTTCCAACGGGCGGTGTTCATGCTACCTGCTTCTTCTCATACTGAGCAATGATCCAGTCGTTCATGCACTGGGCCGGCGACTGGTAGCCGAGCGTCGAGTGACGGCGCTTGCGGTTGTAGAACGGCTCGATGTAGTCAAACAGATCGGCACGCGCCTCGTCCCGAGTGGCGTAACGGGTTCCATGCACCCGCTCGTTTTTCAGGCTGTTGAAGAAACTCTCCGTCGGCGCGTTATCCCAGCAGTTGCCCTTGCGGCTCATCGAGCAAATCATCCCATACGCTGTCAGCTTGTCCTGAAACGCCCGGCTGGCGTACTGGCTGCCCCGATCCGAGTGGTGCATCACGCCTGCTGCGGGCTGGCGGCGAAACCATGCCATGGTCAGCGCGTCCGTCACGATGTCCGCCGTCATCCGGGGCTTGATCGACCAGCCGATCACTTCGCGGTTGAAGAGGTCCAGCACGACCGCCAAGTACAGCCAGCCCTCGTCCGTCCAGAGGTAGGTGATGTCCGCTGTCCAGACCTGGTCGGGCGCGGCCGGGTTGAAGTGGCGAGCCAGCAGGTTGTCCGCCACCGGCAGGGCGTGCTTGGAGTCCGTCGTCGCCTTGTACCGGCGCTTGTGCCGCGCCCGGATGCCATGCTCGCGCATCAGCCGTTCCACCCGCGCCTTGGAGGCCGCAAAACCCCGGCCTCGCAGTTCCTTGACCATACGGGGGCTGCCATAGGCGCCCTTGAGTTCGGCGTGAATGGCGCGGATCAGGGCCAGCATCTGTGCCTCCGTCAACCGCTTGCGATCAGGTTGGCCGCCGCGCTTCCAGGCGCGGTAGCCGCTGATGCTGACATCCAGCAGGGCACACATCTCGGCCAGTTCATAGGTCTGCCGATGCCCGTCAACCCAGGCGTATTTCACAGCGCATCCTTTGCGAAATACGCCGTCGCTTTTTTTAGGATCTCGACCTCTCGCTTGAGCCGGACATTCTCCGCCCGCAGTCGGGAGAGCTCCATCAGCGAAGGCGTGACCGGCTTGGCGCCAGCCCCGTTGAGCTTGCCCGCGTCCGCGGCCTTCACCCAGTTGCGCAGAGTCTGTTCAATCAGCCCCAGTTCCTTCGCGGCCGCGCCCACGGTCAGCCCTTCTTTCACCCGCTTGACCGCCAGTTCCTTGAATTCAGCGGTGTATGCCTGTCTCGGTATCTTCTTCATTCCAGCCTCCAAAGTTAACGTCCATTTTACGTTACCCTTGGAAGACGAAATTTCGGGGGAATCTCAAACCCCCGGCGTTTGACCGTTTCTTGGTATGTGGCTACAATAAAATTTAATGTGGCTACATAGAGGAACCGCAATGGAAGTCTCGATCCGTGACATGAAAAACCGCCTGTCGAAGTACCTGAAGCTCG
>CAYLIK010000303.1:0-1525 GCA_964383565.1 uncultured Sphingomonadaceae bacterium | reverse complement strand
CCGGTTTCAGCCGTTGCAAGAGTAAGTAATAAGAAGTGGGCCGCGTGCCCACTTTTGTTTTATGGGGCCAGAAGTTATGCGTGGTGCGCGGGCGGATCTGCGAAAACTGCTTGAGCCCGGCGTCGAAGCCACGGGCTTTGAGCTGGTTGATGTTGAGATCGCGGGTAGCCAACACAGCCCCACGCTGCGCGTGTATATCGACGGACCCGCGGGCGTGAACGTGGACGATTGCGCCAGAGTCAGCCGGCAGCTGTCGGCGCTGCTGGATGTCGAGGACCCGCTGCCCGGGCAATACACGCTGGAGGTGTCATCGCCCGGCCTGGATCGGCCGCTGGTCAAGCCGGAAGATTTCAAGCGGTTCGTGGGCGAAACGATCAAGGTGAAGATGCATGAGCCATTGCAGGGGCGCAAGAATTTTTCCGGCCGGCTGGTGGACGTGGCGGCGGATCACGTCGTCGTGGAAGTGGACAAAGAACATTATGACCTGGCGTTCGAAGGCATGGATCGGGCTCGGCTGGTCCCCCGGTTCCGAACTTCAGGCATGACGGGAGAGTAAGTATGATAGGCAACGAAGTATTGATGATTGTCGATGCGGTGTCGCGTGAAAAGGGCGTCGACAAGGAGATCATTTTCCAGGCGCTGGAGGCGGCGCTGGCGACCGCCACGCGCAAGCGCCACAAGGGCGACACCGACGCGCGCGTGGCCATCCACCGCGATATCGGTACCTACGACACCTTTCGGCGCTGGGAGATCATTCCGGATGAAACCGAACCGGTCGAATTTCCCGATCGGCAGATCAAGCTGACCGAAGCACGCGCACAGAAACCGGACATACAGGTCGGCGAATTCATTGAAGTGCCGCTCGAGCCGGTCGAGTTCGGCCGCATCGCCGCGCAAGCCGCCAAGCAGGTGATCATGCAGAAGGTGCGCGAGGCGGAGCGCGAGCAGATCGTCAATCTCTACAAGGATCGCAAGGGCGAGATGGTCACCGGCGTCGTCAAGCGCATGGAGCGCGGCGATGTCATCGTGGATCTCGGCAATGCCGAAGCCCTGCTTTCCAAAGGCGCGATGATTCCGCGCGAGGGCTTGCGTCCGGGTGACCGTATTCGGGCACTGCTGGAAGACGTGAAATCGGTGCCGCGCGGGCCGCAGCTGTTCCTGTCGCGCGTGGCGCCGAAGCTGTTGATCGAGCTTTTCAAGCTCGAGGTTCCCGAGGCCGGCGAAGGGCTGATCACCATCCACGGCGCCGCGCGCGATGCCGGCCTGCGCGCCAAGATCGCGGTGAGCTCCTCGGACCCGCGCATCGATCCCATCGGCGCCTGCGTCGGCATGCGCGGTTCGCGCGTGCAGAGCGTGTCGAACGAGCTCGCCGGCGAGCGCGTGGACATCATTCACTGGTCGGAAAACCCGGCCCAGTACGTGATCAACTCGCTCGCGCCGGCCGAGGTGCAGTCCATCGTGGTGGACGAGGAATCGCACAGCATGGATGTGATCGTGGACGAAAAGCAGCTTTCCCAGTCCATCG
>CAYLIK010000302.1:0-1533 GCA_964383565.1 uncultured Sphingomonadaceae bacterium | reverse complement strand
GCGGACGGCCACGCAGATCGCGAAGGACTTTGGGTACGACCTGGCGCCGCAGCCAACGTTCGAAGAGCGCCTTCTGCACGACCTGGAGCCTGATCCAGCCAACCTTATTCCGCGTGCGCCTGTGGTCACCTTCATGGGGCACGTGGACCATGGGAAGACCAGCCTGTTGGATGCGATTCGCAAGACCAAGGTGGCGGAGAAAGAAGCTGGCGGCATCACGCAGCATATCGGCGCCTATCAGGTGACGGTGAAGGACGGATCGAAGATCACCTTCCTCGATACACCGGGCCACGAAGCGTTCAGCGACATGCGTGCGCGCGGCGCCAATGTGACCGACATCGTCGTGATCGTGGTCGCTGCCGATGACGGCATCCGCCCGCAGACGATTGAGGCGATCAACCACACCAAGGCGGCGGGCGTGCCGATGATCGTGGCGATCAACAAGATCGACAAGCCCGGCGGCAATGCCCAGAAGGTCCGCGAGGAACTGCTCCAGCACGACGTTCAGGTCGAATATATGGGCGGCGAAGTGCAGGATGTCGAAGTCTCCGCGCTCAAGAAGACCGGCCTCGACGATCTGATCGACAAGATCCAGCTTCAGGCCGAACTGCTTGAACTGAAAGCCAATCCCGATCGCATGGCCGAAGGCAGCGTGATCGAGGCGACGCTCGACAAGGGCCGCGGCCCGGTCGCGACCATCCTGATCACGCGCGGCACGCTCAAGGTCGGCGACATCTTCGTCGTCGGCGCCGAAAGCGGCAAGGTGCGCGCGATGGTCAACGACAAGGGCCAACAGGTCAAGGAAGCCGGGCCGTCAGTCCCGGTCGAGGTGCTTGGCCTCTCCGGCGTGCCTTCTGCGGGCGACCAGCTCTCGGTCGTCGAGAATGATGCGCGTGCGCGTGAAGTCGCCGCCTATCGTTCGTCGGTCATCCTCAAGGCGCGCACGACATCGGCGCCAGCCAGCCTGGAATCGATGTTCTCCGCCCTGAAGGACAAGCAGGCAATGGAGTATCCGGTGGTAGTCAAGGCCGATGCCCAGGGCTCGGTCGAGGCGATCGTGAGTTCGCTCAACAAGATCTCGACCGACGATATCCGCGTCCGCATCCTGCATTCGGGCGTCGGCGGCATCACCGAGAGCGACGTGACTCTGGCGTCCGCCAGCCGCGCGCCGATCATCGGCTTCAACGTCCGAGCCAACGCCAAGGCCCGCGAGATCGCGGAGCGGAACGGGGTCGCGCTCAAATATTATGACGTGATCTACGATCTGCTCGATGAGATCCGCGCCGCGATGGCCGGCCAGCTCGGGCCGGAAGCGTTCGAGACGGTCGTCGGCCGCGCCGAGATCCGCGAAGTCTTCTCCGCGGGCAAGCATGGCAAGGCCGCAGGTCTGCTGGTTGTGGAAGGCTTCATCCGCAAGGCGCTGCACGCGCGCATCACCCGCGAGGATGTCATCATCTACAACGGCATGATCGCGTCACTGCGCCGCTTCAAGGACGACGTCCCCGAAGTCCGCGCCGGCCTCGAATGCGGTGT
>CAYLIK010000301.1:0-1538 GCA_964383565.1 uncultured Sphingomonadaceae bacterium | reverse complement strand
TCCGGCCGATGTCCCAGTACAACAGAACCATCGCCGAGTTGGCGGCCAGGACGACGCGAAGCCGTTCTTGCTGGATGCGCCGCTTGATCGCTCTGAGGGTCTCGGCGTAGTCGCGAGGCAGCCCGGCGCGCGGTGGGGAAACCGGGAACAAGGCTCCCTCCCGCGTCTTGCCGCGCGAGCCACGCGCCGGAGCCGCTGCCCGCACAGAGGCCTTTGGGGTCTTCTTCCTAGCCGCCATACCCAAGCTCATTCACGTTGGTGGCAACGGCGCCGGCACGATCGCTTCGGCCAGTTCGGCCAGCAGCACATTCGTATCAATGACCGCCCGCACGCTGTTTGCGCTCCGCGCGCGCGGCCTTCAATTCCGCGTTGATCTCGTCCATCGACATCGGCGGAATTCCGGCGGCGGCCACGCGCTCGGCAATGGACAGCAACGAGTCGGCCGCCTGCTTGCGCCGTAGCGCGTCATTGATCAGCCGCTCCAGCGCCTGCGGCGTCAGCAGCCCGGCATCGCGCGCGGCATTCGCGGTCGCATCGGGCAACTCGATCTGAATCGTTGTCACGGTAAACCCTCCTCAAGAACCAACCGGGTCAACCGGCGGTCTGCTTTCACGCGGTGGCGCACATCTGAAATACGACCCTCTTCGTACTGATGCGCGAGAAAGTCGCGGAAGCGAGCGGGCTCGCGCCACGGCCCGGACGGATCGAGCGCCGGCAAGTCAACAGACCGCGCGAGACCCTTGATCGCCTCGCCAATCGCGATGAAGTTCCGCTCGACGGCCGCTTGGCGCTCTTCGTTCGCCAGATATGTTGCTTCGGTATCGGCCTCGCGTCCAATTGCGAATCAACGCGATGCGCCGACGGGCGTGATGAACCATCTCTGCCGGCGACGGCCTGCGACGCTCAGAAGACATCGACGAGGCCGATTGCAACCCGGCGCTTCAACGCTTTGGCATGGTCGAGCCCGCGCCGTGAAATAACGTCGACCGGACGGCCGAGGATGCGCTCCAGTTCGTCGGTGATCCGGGCAAGCAGGAACAATCCCGGGGCCTGGCCATCGGACGTGTCGACAATTACGTCGACATCGCTCTGCTCGTCCGCCTGATCACGCGCGACCGACCCGTACAAAGACAGGTGGGCGACACCTAGCTTCGAAAGCTCGTCGCGGTGTTGGCGGAGAAGGTTAAGGGCATCTGTTTTGTGCACGATCGCAGCATACCAAGATGCCGCCTCTGCGTGAGCGCCAAGCGTCAATTATCCTTCGAACGGCACCGCAGCAAGCCGATCGCCGGCTGGTCGCCGGGATGGCGCAGGAGATCGTCAAGCGCGGAGAGATAAACGTTGATCTGCCCGATGAACGCCGGATCGAAGGGGACCGCTTTCAATTCGATGACCGCGTAGCAGCGCAGCTTGAGGTGATAGAAGAGCAGGTCGAGGAAGCAGTCGCGGCTCGCGAATGCGACATGGACGGGAGAACCGAGCCGAGAACCGGAGAGCGTGGTTTGTCAGCCTTGTGGCTGGCGGCGTGTTGGAGGTGA
>CAYLIK010000300.1:0-1542 GCA_964383565.1 uncultured Sphingomonadaceae bacterium | reverse complement strand
TGGTCCGCCGCCACCCCATCCCAAACTTCCCCACTGCGTGGGGAAGGGGCGATCGTTCCCTCCCCATTTTTATGGGGAGGGTTAGGGTGGGGTGCGGCTTGACCCAACCTACATGAGAAGCAATTTTTAGAGCTTCCCTGAATTCAATTCGGCAGACGCAACGGTTTGTCGAAGGGTTTGTCGTTGATGGTCAGTTGGCCCTGCTTGAACGCCAGGCTGAATTTATAATCGGGCCCATCGGGCACGAGTTGCATGGATTCGGCGGTCTTCCCGATCTCCCTGGGGAGTGCCTGCTCGACGATCGCCGCGACGCGCTCGGTCGTGAGCTTGCCGGCCTCGGCGGCGCTGATCTTGCCTTCGAGCTTATAAACATCCAGTTGGCTATGGATGGCTTTTTCCGCGCGCATCTTCACCACCCCCGCCGGCACCTTGAACTCGGCGTCACCCTGTAGGGCGGCGACGAGCAGCATGGGATTTTCCACGAGGTTCAGGTTGGAACCGTCCAACACGAACTTGGCCAGGCCGGTGATCTCGCCGCCGCCGGTCTTGAAACTGAATTTTGTCAACTCAAGCTCGGGCGCCTTCTTGGCCAGATTGGCGAGCAGTTCCATGAGCTTGCCCATCGAGGCCATCGCCGTCTGCTCCGGATTCTTTTGCTTCTTGATGTCGCGCATCTGGGTTTGATAGGCATTGAGCGCGCCCAAATCGATCTTGCGAATCTGCATCGCCAACTGGCCGGGGCCCTGGCTGGCGTCGCCGTCGCGGATGGCGCGCACATCGGCATTGAAATGAATATTGAGCAGGTTGCCGCTGCCGATGTCGTTCTTCAGCGCCACGCGCAGACCTTCAAAAAACGGTTTGTCGCCGACCGCGCCGATCTTGTCGATGCTCAGGGTGGAATCGACCAGGCTCACGCCGGAGGCGTGCTCTTGCTCGTCCACGCCGATGCTGAGCTTTGTGAGCACCTGCTTGCCGCCGAGTGGACTGGTGACGCTGATCTCCGGGACCTGGAGATTGGATTTACTCTTTTTACGATCGGCGCTGACCGTGATCTCGCCGCTAACGGCCTTCCACTCCATGCCACCCCAGGGGATTTTGTGGGCCGCCAGCGCCACCTGCGTGCGGCTGGCGCCGTCGAAGGCGATGCTGGTTTGTGCGTTGATGGGTGGCAGATCCTTGAAGAGCGGGATACCGATGTGACTCTTGACGAGCGCCATCATCGGCTCGAACTGGAACTCATCGATACGCGGGAACGGCCCGTGATGGATCCTGCTGCTGACGGTAATGCTGATGGGGAAGCTGGCGGAGGTCAGTGTCATGTCGGCGGTGGAACTGAACCAGCCGCGCACGTACCCCGACTGACTGACGGTGACCTCGCCGTCCTTGGCCTTGGTGATGCGTTGCATCACTTCGGTGTAGGCGGTTTCGGCCTGCATGCCGAACCAGTAAGGCAGGCCGCCGAAGACGCCGGCCGCCGCTATTAGCAGGACAAACAGACTTAGGCTCGCTCGTCTCACTTCGACCTCCCTTTAAAGTATTCGC
>CAYLIK010000299.1:0-1576 GCA_964383565.1 uncultured Sphingomonadaceae bacterium | reverse complement strand
GGAGAACCGGGGTGATGGGAGGCGGGGGATTGAGTCACCAGTGAACAGGTAGGGAACGGGGAGCGTCGGGGCAAGGCGTTCGCGTTCATCGACGGGCGATGCGGCGTCCTCTTGCCGCGCTTCAACGATTGTGAGAACAAAAAGAGAAAATTGGGAGACTCGAAATGGGCTTGTCAGGACATTGCCATTGCGGCGCGATTAGCTATTCGGTGGAGGGGGAGCCGCAGCACAGCAGCTTTTGCCATTGCGAAGATTGCCGCCGATCCGCGGGCGCGCCGGTGGTCGGGTGGGCGGCGTTCAAGGCGGCGGATCTGGCCGTGACCGGCAGTCCCGCCAGCTATGCCTCGTCGGAACATGCGGTGCGGCAGTTTTGCGGGACGTGCGGGACGGGGCTGTTCTATGTGAATGAGCAGGTTCTGCCCGGCCTCGTCGATATCCAGATCGCGACGCTGGACGATCCGGAGGCGCTGCCGCCGCAGTTGCATGTGCAAGCGGCGGAGCGGCTGTCGTGGATGAAGAATATCGACGCGCTCCCGGCCTTTGAACGCTATCCGGGGTAACGAACGCGATGGCGCGTGCGGACCAGGTGGAAATCCCTGTGCGGCGCGATCATCGAGGTTATGGTTGATGGTACGGGTAAGGACGGTACGCCCGCCTGCGCCACCGTGCCCGTGATCCGACGGAGGATTGTCCAGGCATGATTTCACCGATGTCGAGGTGAATAGATGTACAGTAAAATGATTCTCTGGACGGTGGTTAGGTTAACAAGATCTAAATAAGTTCTTTAAAAATTCCTTATAAGAATACATGCATCCTATGACTTGTATCAAGAAAAATGCGTATTTGCCTCTCTGAAGGCGAATATTGGTCCGTACTGTTACCTATACCATCGATGACTGCGATCGACGATTACATGCTCCGGGATCAGGGAGTATGAGTTGTGTCGCGTTTATCACCCAGTACCGTTGCGATGGTGAAGCAGTCAGGGCCGGCGTTCAGGGCCTATGGCGTCGAAATCGCACGGCTGACCTATGACAGGCTGAGGGCCGACCCCCGGGCAGCGACGGTGTTCGATCCGAAGATCTTCGCTGATCCGAACCGTTCGCGCTGGTTTGCGGATCTCATGGTGATGACGATCGAGCATATCGACGATCTCGACGCCTTCAGCGTCGCAGCGGAAGCGATGAGCGAGCGTCATCTGAAGGAGGGCATCCACTCCGGCCACTATCTCTTCCTGGCGCAGGCATGGCCCGGCGCGGTGCGCGACGTGCTGGGGCTGGGCGCGTCGGATTCGGTGATCGACGCTTGGGAAGAGACCTTCTGGTATCTGGCCAGTGTGTTGCTCGCCAAGAAGGACGAACTTCAGCGCATCCATTATCTGCCGAAGGCGGCCTGAGCCTCCGCTGGAGCCTGCTCGAAATTCCAAGCGGTCTGTGTTGAATGTTCCGCAGCTTTCGCGGGCCGTTGCAAAAGCCCCCCGGTCGTCATCCCGATGAAAATCGGGATCCAGACACGCTACAACGCGATTGTCCGCATCGTAGCGGTAATGGATCCTGACTTTCGTCAGGATGACGGC
>CAYLIK010000298.1:0-1580 GCA_964383565.1 uncultured Sphingomonadaceae bacterium | reverse complement strand
GATCCCGCCTGGTTCAAGGTGGCGCGCAATCTCGGCGCCCGGACCATGCACCTGTTGACGCAGGTTATCCTGCCGGCGATCGCGTTCGACGTGCTCACCGGCATTCGCCTCGCGCTCGGCGTCGCGTGGATCGTGCTCGTGCCGGCGGAACTGCTTGGGGTCACCTCTGGTCTCGGCTACGCCATCAAGGATGCGCGCGAAACGCTGTCGTACAACCATCTCACGGCGATGGTCCTCGTCATCGGGGTCATCGGCTACCTTCTCGATAGTGCCTGCGTGTTGCTTATCAAGCGTTATAGCTGGCACCACCGTGGGGGGGAATGAATGTTGAAACAAGAAAATACTAATGATGGAGATAGCTGAGCTATGAGTTCTGTCGCCGCAACCGCTGAGGTCGGCGCTTCCCAGCGCTTCATGATGTCGATGGGGTATGGCCTGTACAACTTTTTCGCAGGCCTCGCGATCCTGTTCGTTTTTTGGTGGATCGGAATCTACCTGCTCACATTCGATTCGACGATGGCGCATTTCGCCAGCTTCGGCCCCATCCCCGCCTTCCGCGCGATCGCAACGCTGTGGAAGGAGGGAATGATCCTGAACGCGGCTTGGGCCAGTGGCTATCGCTTGGGCGCCGGGCTGCTCATCGCCATCGCCATCGGCGTGCCGATCGGCATCCTCATGGGCCGCAGCAGGATGTTCGCGGAGATGAGCAATTCTCCATTCCAGTTGCTGCGCATGATCAGCCCGCTCTCCTGGGAACCGATCGCGGTGATCGTGTTCGCGGGATGGGATCAGGCGATTATCTTTCTCATCGCGGTCGGGTCGGTCTGGCCCGTGGCGTTCGCCACTGCCGCCGGTCTGGCCAAGGTGGACCCGGCGTGGTTCAAGGTGGCGCGCAATCTCGGCGCCAAGCCCTGGCACATACTGACGAAGATCATCGTACCGGCGATCGCGTTCGACGTTATCACCGGCATTCGCCTCGCGCTCGGTGTCGCGTGGATCGTACTCGTGCCGGCGGAATTTTTCGGGGTGACCTCGGGTCTCGGCTACACCATCGAGGATGCGCGCGAGTCGCTTTCGTACGACCATCTCATGGCGATGGTTCTGATTATCGGAGCCATCGGGTATGTACTTGACAGCTTCTTTGTAATGCTCATCAAGCGTTACTGCTGGAACCGTGGGGCATGAAGGGACGCAATGATCGGGTGGATACCACCCTAACCGGAACTGTTTTATCGGCTGTTTAACCGTTGTTAATTTAACCAAGTAGGAGGAAATGACCATGCAAAGCCAGACCACTATCGTCGCAACCACCCGTGTTGCCGCCATTTCGAAGGGGCTACAACTCGCGACCGCCTTTCTGTTGGGGGCCGTGATCCTGTATGCGGCGGCATTCGTGCAAACGTCCGCCGTGCACAACGCGGCGCACGACATGCGCCACTCCCAGGGTTTCCCCTGCCACTGAGCGCCGACCGTGTTGCTTCGTCGCCTCGTGCTCTCCGCGCTGCTGGTTGGGGCGTTTTCGGGATTGCTGCTGAGCGCTATCCAGCGCTGGCAGGTAATCCCGATCATCAACACCGCTG
>CAYLIK010000297.1:0-1589 GCA_964383565.1 uncultured Sphingomonadaceae bacterium | reverse complement strand
ACGAACAGCCGCATGGCGGTGATTTCGTGCAGGCGCGAGAACTCGACCACGTCCTCGCGGATCAGGTCGGTGAAGTATTGCCTCCTCCAGCTTTCCGCGTCTTCCACGGTTGCGGCGAGACAAGGCTCCGGGAAACCGCCGCGTTCCATCAACCGCGCAAGCGCTTCAGCGGGCGTGCTGCCCTGCTGCTCGCACCATTCGCGCACCGAAATCGGATGCAGCCGGAAGGGCAGATAGCGTCCGGCGAGCGAGTCGCCGCTCTGCCGCCAGGTTTCCATGCGCGCGCTGCCAGTCACCAGCAAGGCCCTCTCTGGCGGTTGGCCATCGACCACGCCCTTGAGCCAGTTTTTCCAGTCGGGCATTTTGTGAATCTCGTCCATTACCAGAAGGCGGATTCGCGCCGCCCAGGTCTGCCGCTGGAGGATCGTCCGGTCAGTGGCGACATCCCAGTTAAGGTACTGGGCGGACGGAAAGCGCTCCATCAACTGGCGGCAAAGTGTCGTCTTGCCTACCTGCCTTGGGCCGGTAAGCATGACCATCTTGCGTTGAAGATCGGTGGCGACCAGATTGTCGAGATAGCGTTTCATTTCGACTATTATATCTATAAATATATAAAAGTCGCGCCTAATTTATATAATACGACATAATCGTCGTAATTATGAGGCTGACACGCTTTGCGATGTTGTGAATCATGGATTACACTTCACCCATGATCGAGGTGCTCCAAAGCGAGACCTTCGCACGCTGGATCGCCAAGCTCAAGGACCGGCAGGCGACCGCGCGGATCAACGCCAGGATTCGGCGGCTGTCGGAGACTGGCAATTTTGGCGTTGCTAAGACCGTACGGGACGGCGTGAGCGAGATGCGCATCGATCACGGTCCCGGGTACCGGGTCTACTTTACGCGCCACGGGTCGACGGTGGTTCTGCTGCTCGCCGGCGGCGACAAACGCACTCAGGATAGCGACATCGAACTGGCGATCCGGATTGCAAACGAATGGAGAGGCTAAACATGCCTGAAAAATTCACCCGCTGGGATGCAGCGGACTACCTCAAGAGCAAGGAGGACATGGCGCTCTACCTCGATGCTTGCCTGGACGAGGACAGCGGTGACGGCAAGCTGATCCGCGCCGCCCTCAACGACATCGCGCGGGCGCGAGGCATGTCGCGCCTTGCACGCGATACCGGCCTCACACGCGAAGGGCTTTACCGGGCACTGTCGGCGAACGGCAATCCCGAGCTTGCGACGGTGCTGAGGATCATCAAGGCGCTGGGTATGAGGCTGCATGCCGCTACGTCGGCTGCACCCAAGCCGCGGCGCGTGGCGCGCAAGAAAGCGCTCGCAGATCGCGCCGTGGCCTGAGGCGGAAGACGAGTCGAAGCGATAAGCGACAGGTTCCGGCATTTCTTGTAGCGCTCGGAATCTCGAAATGAGCCCCCTGCCAGGGCGACGGCGGAAGCGTGTACGCCTCCTAGTCCTGGAAATCAGCTCGCGGGAACGACCGCGGTCGCTTCGAGCTCGATCTTGCCCGGACTGTCGAGCAGGTCGGAGACGAAGATCATGCTCATGCACGGGTAATGCCGCCCCAT
>CAYLIK010000296.1:0-1591 GCA_964383565.1 uncultured Sphingomonadaceae bacterium | reverse complement strand
TAATCCCCCGGCGCGACAGCGACCATCGGGCCAAGCGCGCCGGACAGAATGACGTCCCCCGCCGCGAGCGGCCGGCCGATTTCGGCCATGGTCCGCGCGAGCCACCCCAGCGCGTGGAGCGGATTGCCGAGGCAGGCCGCGCCGGCGCCGAACGACGTCTGGTCGCCATTCTTTTCCAGCACCATGCCGCACAGGCGCAGGTCGATCTCGGAGAGCGGGACCGCTTTGCTGCCGAGCACGAACAAGCCGGACGATGCGTTGTCGGCGACCGTGTCGACGATCCCGATGCTCCAGTTCGCGATGCGGCTGTCGACGATCTCGATCGCGGGCAGGGCATAGGCGATCGAATCCATCAGCTCCGATATGGTCAGCTTCGTGACATCGGGCGTGCGCGACAGGACGAAGGCGATTTCGGCCTCGACCTTGGGCTGGAGGAGCTTGCCGAGCGGCACCGTGCCGCCGTCCTCCACCGCCATGTCGGCGAACAGCGATCCGAAATCTGGCCGGTCGACGCCCAATTGCTTCTGCACTGCCTTGGCGGTCAGGCCGATCTTGGCGCCCACCAGCACGCGGCCCTCGCGCAACCAATGCTCGGTGTTTTCTGCCTGGATCGCATAAGCGTGGGCGACGGTCGCATCGGGCAGGGCCTCGCGGATCGGTGACATCGCTTCGCCGGTCGCATAAGCCTCGCGTAGCCGTTGCGCCTGCTCGGTGATCTGCGCCGCGCCGATCTCCGATCGGGTCAGTTCTGTTGTTGCCATTCGGGGTCTCCGTAACAGAGAAATTGCCACATCCGCTCGATCAGGGCGCCAGCCTTGATCGCCCGGGCGGACACTTGCTGTGGCGAATATTGACGCGGTTCGATACCGGCGGCGCGTGCTGGCAATATCGCCAATTCCAGCCGGGCGGCATCTTCGAGGAAGTAAGTAAGGGCGGCGGCTTCCTCGATCGTCTCCCCCGCGACGACGGCGCCATTGCCGCTCAGCACGATCGCGGCCGCCTTGCCCATCTTCTCGGCGACGGCGACAGCCTGCGCATCGTCGCGGACCAGCGCGACGCCTTCCCAGAGCGGCGGGGCGGGCGCGAAATAGGTGCCGAGGCCGTGCAACGCGCGGGGCGTTTCGCGCAGCGCCGACAGCGCCATAATGGCGGGCGGCTGAACGCGGCAGATCCCGCCGATTTCACGACGGTTGCGATAGATCTCGCGATGGATGCGGACCTCGGGCAACGCGCCGGGCGGTAGATCGCCTTCCAGCCGCACGATCACGCCCGGCTCGTCCGGTTCAACGCAGCCGAGGGGCATGGCGGGGGTTACAAGGAAAGAGCGGTCGTCGATCCGCGTGCTGACATGGCCATAGGCGTGGGCAAGCCCATGCCGCGCCATTGCGCGCGCCGCCATCCGCAAGGCACGCGCCTTGTCAGGCTGCACGGGCAAGCTTGTCCACGGTCTTGAATTCGGGGATGTCGGGCTTTGAGCCCCACATGCAGAATGAACTCGGCTCCAGCGGGAAGGAGCGCGGCACATAGGTCCTCTCGTCTTCCTCCGTAATCAGGCGCACCCCGGTGGAATATTCGTAGACGATATCGTCCG
>CAYLIK010000295.1:0-1606 GCA_964383565.1 uncultured Sphingomonadaceae bacterium | reverse complement strand
AAGAACGGGAAATCGCCCGTTACTTCACCCTCAGCCGTGAGGATCTCGATCTTGTCGGCGAACGCCGGGGAGCGTCGAGCCGGCTCGGGTTCGCACTGCTGCTGCTCTACATGCGTTGGCCAGGCCGAGTGTTGGAGGCGGGAGAGAGGCCGCCCGGTGCCATCCTCGCCTTTGTCGCCGATCAGATCGACGTGCCGACAACGGCGTTCGACGATTACGCCCGTCGCGATGAAACCCGGCGCGCACATCTCGCCGATCTCATGCAGCGGCTCGGCTATACCGCTTTCGACCGGAACCACTTTCGCGCGATCGTGGCGTTCGCGATGCCGGTCGCGCAGACTGCCGCCCAGCCTCTCCTGCTCGCTGGCACCGTGATCGACGAGTTGCGCCGACGGCGGGTGCTACTGCCACCATCGGCTGTCATCGAGGCGATCGTCAGACACGCGCGCCAACAGGCCGAACAACTCACCCATGCAATCCTGACCAACGGCATCGAGCCGGAAAAGCTGACGGCGCTGGACGCCTTGCTGACCCGGCGATCGGATCAGGGGACAACATGGCTGGCCTGGCTGCGCAATGCCCCGCAATCGCCGGCGCCGCGCAGCATCCTGCGGTTGCTTGAACGGCTCGATCATGTCCGCACGCTCGACCTCGACCCGGCGCGCGCCACCATGATACCGTCGGCAACCTTCGATCGACTGGCCGACGAGGCAGTGCGGATCACGCCGCAACATCTCGGCGAGCTGGCGGCCATGCGCCGCCACGCGACGCTCGCGACCGCAGCCATCCGGCTCGAGGAAAGCCTGACTGACGCCGCGCTCACCATGTTCGACAAGCTGCTTGGCAGCATGGTGCGCCGCGCAGAAAACCGGACGCGCGACAAGGCGATCAGGACCGTGCGCGAGATGCAGGGGCATTTGCGCACGCTAACAAATAGCTGCCGCGTGCTGATCGACGCGCACGCCAAGGGTATCGACTCCCTTGCGCGTATCGGCCCCTTCGACTGGGAACGGTTCGGCTCCGCTGTCGCCCAAGCGGAAGTCCTCGTCCGCCCCGAGACGATCGACCGCACGGCCGAACTGATCGAGCGGCATCGCACGGTGAAGCTGTTCGCCGGTCAATTCCTGCGGGCGTTCGCTTTTCGCGGTGCCGGACCGGTCCAGGGCATCCTCGATGCGCTCGCCATCATCGCTGATCTCTACCATACCGGCAAACGACGCCTGCCCGACAAGGTGCCGCTACGCTTCGTGTCGGCAGGCTGGCGACCCTTCGTGATCCGCGACGGCGTCGTCGATCGCGCAGCCTATGAACTCTGCGCGCTGTCCCAGCTTCGCGACCGGTTGCGGGCCGGCGATATCTGGGTGGCAGGCAGTCGGCAATTTCGAGACTTCGACAGCTATCTCATTCCGCCAGCCACCTTTGCAGCGTTGCGCGAGAAGGGGCCGCTCCCGCTCGCGATCGAGTCCGGATTCGATCAACATATTGGGGAGCGCCGTGAGCGCCTGGACCGCGCGATCGAACGGGTGACGGTACTGGCCAGGCAAGGTGAACTGCCCCAGGTCCGCCTCGATGAAAATGGTCTGATGATCTCGCCGCTGAAGGCGAT
>CAYLIK010000294.1:0-1612 GCA_964383565.1 uncultured Sphingomonadaceae bacterium | reverse complement strand
GGCCATCATCAACCAGCAAGCGGAGCGCGGTAGCAACCGCCCGCGAATCGGTTTCAAGTAATTGCGCAATCGTCTTTGCAGTGGTTGTCAGGCCGTGTTTTTTAAGTGCTCTCACGGCCTCTGAGGTTCCCCCGAAAAATAGTCTTCCAAGGGTAACGTAAAATAGACGTTACATTGGAAAGGAAGACGATGAAGATACCGAAGCAGGAATACACCGCCGAATTCAAGGAACTGGCGGTCAAGCGGGTCAAGGAAGGGCTGACGCCCGGCGCGGCAGCCAAGGAGTTGGGGTTGAACGAGCAAACCCTGCGCAACTGGGTCAAGGCCGCAGAGGCGGGCAAGCTCAACGGGCCAGGGGCGAAGCCCGTCACGCCGGAGCAGATGGAACTCTCAAGGCTACGGGTGGAGAACATCCGGCTGAAGCGGGAGGTTGAAATCCTAAAAAAAGCGACGGCGTACTTTGCAAGGGATGCCCTGTGAAGTACGCCTGGATCGACGCTGAACGCGCCCACTTTGAACTGACCGAACTGTGCGCCGTCCTGGATGTCAGCACCAGTGGCTACCGGGCTTGGATGCGGGGTGGAAAGCCAGACCGCAAGCGTTTGACCGACCCTCAGATGCTGACCCTGATCCGCGCCATTCACGCCGAACTCAAGGGCGCCTACGGCAGCCCGAGGATGGTCAAGGAATTGCGTGCTCGGGGCTTCTCCGCCAGCAAGGAAAGGGTGGAGCGCCTGATGCGGGAGAACGGCATCCGGGCACGCCACAAGCGGCGCTTCAAGGCGACGACGGACTCGAAGCATGCCCTGCCGGTGGCGGGCAACCTGCTGGATCGGAACTTCATGCCAAGCGCGCCCAACCGGGTCTGGACGGCGGACATGACTTACATCTGGACGGACGAAGGCTGGCTGTACTTGGCCATCGTGCTCGACCTGTTCAACCGGGAAATTGTGGGCTGGTCGCTCAAGCCCCGGATGACGGCAGACATCGTGACCGATGCGCTGACGATGGCGCGGTTCCGCAGAAAGCCGGCGCCGGGCGTGCTGCACCACTCTGATCGGGGCAGCCAGTACGCCAGCCGGGCGTTTCAGCAGAAGCTGGCCGATTACGGCATGACCTGCTCGATGAGCCGCAAGGGAAACTGCTGGGACAACGCGCCCAGCGAGAGTTGGTTCAACAGCTTGAAGAACGAGCGGGTGCATGGCAGCCGCTACGCCACACGGGCCGAGGCCACGGCAGACATCTTCGAGTACATCGAGGTGTTCTATAACCGGAAACGGCGTCATTCGACCCTCGGCTACAGGTCGCCAACCCAGTTCATGAAGGACTGGATCAGCGCTCAGCATGATGAAAAACTGGTAGCATGAACCCCGCCCGTTGGAAGACGAAAAACCGGGGGAAGCTCACTTGCAAATTCGTTTGTACGATAAATATCGTAGCGCCGGTTCCAATTGCCAATGGGGTTGTGCTGGTTATTATATTCGCCAAGTAGCGCGTTACCCCGTATTGATAAGGGGTTTGCCATGGATCTGGGTTCGGCACACTGAGTGTTTGCCAAGGTACGTTGCCAATATATACGCCATTATCTTCTACGCCGTCATTTGCAATACAC
>CAYLIK010000293.1:0-1622 GCA_964383565.1 uncultured Sphingomonadaceae bacterium | reverse complement strand
CTTGCCTGAGCTGGGCACGCTCAGCGAACGCGAGATCGCCAAGCTGGTGGGCGTGGCGCCGCTGAACTGCGATAGCGGGAAGTTCAAAGGCAAGCGAACGACCTGGGGTGGGCGTGCCAATGTGCGCTCGGCGCTGTACATGGCCACGCTGAGCGCATCGCGCTTTGATCCCACCATCAAGACGTTTTACCAGCGGCTTCTCGCCGCAGGAAAGCCCAAGAAGGTCGCGCTCACCGCATGCATGCATAAGCTACTCACGATCATCAATGCCGTCATCAAGTCCGGTAAGCCTTGGCAAGCCGGTTATCCACATGCCGCCCAAGCTTGAAAAAGGCTTGACTTTGAACACAGTTGCTCTCCCGCTTGGCCATCTCGGCTCTCAGGCGTCGATCCTCCAATTCGCGACGCCGAGCCGCGGCAGGGTCTGCGCCTCGCTCCAGCATGGCCCGGTACCTGAAGTGCTGGTCGCGCGCTTCGGCAATCCCGATCTCGGGGTACGTGCCGATGCCGACATCGCATCTCGATCCGCCGAATCGATACTGGTAACGCCATGCCTTGGTTCCCCCTCGCGACACCAGAACGTAGAGGCCTCCGCCGTCCGTGAGCTTGTAAGGTTTGGCTTTCGCCTTGGCGTTGTTGATGTCCGCCGGGGTCAGTGTGTAAATCGCATTGCGCATTGGAGATTTGACCGGTTCGCGTCCGGCACTTTTTTCGGAGCGCGATTTTCAGCCCATGACTGTCGTCCGTCATTGCGACGGAGATGCGGACTTTTCCGGTAGATATGTCTTTACATATCATATGTTTTTCCGTATTATATCGGACGTCCCTCACGTGACTGCATCACCATGTCCATCGAGGGCCGTCAGGCGAGGGATACCAAAGTCGGTCGGATCCTCCTTTGGGAGGGTCGGGTTGGTCGCGGCCGCCTCATTGCCGAGTACGGACTGAGCCCTATCCGGGCCAGCGAGTGGCTGCGCGACTTCCGGGAGTCGTACCCGGAGTGGGTGGTCTGGGACAGCAAGCTCAAGGCAGATGTGGCCACGTCTATGGCGTACGCGGCCGCTGAACGCACCGCGAACGCCGCACGGCCGAGCGCCATCAGCGCCATGCTGATTCCGGATGCGCCGAACGAGCCCGGCAGGCCGTTGTCCATTGCTTGGGACTTCGTCCGAACGTCACCGCGCACCTTCTCTCGCCTGAACCTGGCGATCGCAGATCGCGTCCGGGTCAAGTTCCTTTATTGCTCCATGAACAACCCGGAGCCCCACGAACGGACCATAGAGCCGCACAGCCTGTTGAGGGCCGGCCGGCGATGGCACGTCCGCGGCTACTGCCTGCAGCGCCAGGCATTTCGGGACTTCGTGCTGGGGCGCATGAGCAAGGTCAAGCTGCTGCAGGAGCACAGCCTGGCGGACATCGCGACCGACGCCGCTTGGTCCACGGTTGTTCAAGTCAGGCTCGTTGCTCACCCTCGACTCAGCAATGCACAGCAATTGGTCGTAAGAAGCGAATACTTCAATGGGGCTTCGGCCCGCGTCGAAAGATCCGGGAGGAGCGAGATACCGAAAGCCATCTTCACTCCCGTCCAGATTGGCGTTGGCGCGACCATTCCTCAGAGTGTC
>CAYLIK010000292.1:0-1644 GCA_964383565.1 uncultured Sphingomonadaceae bacterium | reverse complement strand
CGTCGAGCTGCGGGGCGCGAAGATCAGCTGCCTGAACAACGAACGCTGCCGATGCGTGCGCGAGATCCAGCCATGGCTGCAGATTACCGACGAGGAGACGGGCGAGGCATGGGACATTTCGGGCTGTCCGTTCGCGCATCTCGATCCGCTGGCGATGGAGTACGTGCGCTGGTACGGGTACTGGCAGCGCGGCTTGCTGCCGGTACCGGGCGGGGTGCTCGATCAAGCGCAACTGTTCCTCGAAGTCATGGAGTACTTGGACACGCTGGTCAACCGCAAGGACGCGCGTGATGCCGACGAATGCCGAACTCGCTTTGATTCTCAGATTCCGCGATCAGGCCTCCCAAGCCGTGAAGCAGGCCGCGCAGGGCATCGCGCAATCCATTGAGGGGATCGGGCAATCCGTCAAATCGGCCGGGCGGCAGATGCGCCAGCTCGGACGCGAGATGCTGCAGTTGGGCGCGGTGGTCACGGGGGCGTTCACCATCGCTATTCGGGATGCGACCGCGACTATCCCGGCGGTGCGCGATGCGGTGCGCTCCATGGGGGCGGAGTTCTCGCGGTTCAATCAGGACATCGCCCAAGCCGTCGTGCCGATCCTCAACGATCTCGCCAACGCGATTCACGCGATCCGGCTGGCCTTTGAAGCGCTCGATCCAGCGCAGCGCGACTTCATCGTGCGCGTGATTTTCGTCGGCGGCATGCTCACCTTGGTCGCGGGCACGGTGCTGCGATTTGCCGGGACGTTCTTGATGGCGGCGGGCAACATCATCCAGTTCGTCGGGGCGTTGCTACTCGCGCATCCCGTCATTGCCACCATCGCCATCCTGGTCATCACGGTCATCAGCGTGATGGGCGGGTGGGAGAAGGCGTTTCTCGCAGCCGCCCGAGCGACCGATGTGATTATCGAGAGCGGCCAGGTCTTTGCGAATCTCATGGCCTCGGGCCTGCTCCGCGCCATCGCCGCCGTGGCACGCGGCCTCGAAGAACTCTACAACATCCTGGGCAAGCTGCCGGGGCAGTGGGGCGCGAATTACCGCGAGGCCGCCAAGGCGGTGCATGGATTCCGCGAGGAAATTGATCGGATGGCTATCGGAGCCGAACAGGCGGTCACTCAGCATTGGAACACGGCCGCCAAGCGGTTCAAGGAAGGCGGCGGGGTCGTCGAGGAAACCGTCAAGAACGCCTCCTCCGGCATCAAGGCGTTCATCGACGCCCTGAAGAACAGCCGCCCGGCATTGCAGGCGTGGAACACGGCGCTGATCGAAGACCTCAAGAAGTTTTGGGCGAGCTACACCGATCTGAAGCAGCGCGTGAGCGAGACGCTGACCGGCGCGGTCAACAACCTGGAAAGCCGCTTCACCACCATCTTCCAGAAGATCATCACGGAAGGCGGCAAGGCCAAGGACGCGTTCAAGGAGTTCGGCCGCGCCATCCTCGAAACCATCGCGGGCATGATCGCCAAGTTCCTCGCCTTCATCGCCACCGTGGCGGTCGTCGCGGCGGTGCTGGCCGCGTTCGGCGTGCCGCCCTCCGCCACGTTCCGCGCCGCGTTCAAGTTCGTGGGAGGCTTCCACCAGGGCGGCTATGTGCCGGGAATCCCGATGAAATCCTATCACTCCGGCGGAGAAGTGATGGCGAACT
>CAYLIK010000291.1:0-1714 GCA_964383565.1 uncultured Sphingomonadaceae bacterium | reverse complement strand
CATCGGCCCATATCTCGGCTGGACGGATGAGGCCGCTCCCCTAACGCTCACCTAGGCGTATGCGCTGGCGCTCAAGCGCAGCGAGACGATCGCCATCCAGTCCGAGCTCATCAAGGAAACCGAAGCCCGATTCCTGCAATCGCTCAGCGGGATGCTCCCCCGCGCGTCGTTTGCGCTCTCCGAGAAACGCCAGAACGGCACCGGCGGCTCGGCATTCACGCTGAAGGAAGTGCCGGAGCGGAAATTCGTGTTCACGCAGCCGCTCTTCTTAGGGTTCAAAGAGTTCGCGGCGATGGCGGGCACCCGGGCCGAGCGCCGGCAGCGCGTTGCGGAAAAATCCCGCGCGGAGCACCTGCTGCTGGTGGATGTGGCGGACGCCGTCCACCTGCTGCTGCAGCAACGGCAGGACCTCAGCGCCCTAGAGACGATCCGCACCGCGCTGGAGACTAGCCTCAAGCTGCTTCGGACCGATCATATCGACCTCTATTATCTGCATCGGCCTGATCCGAGTACGCCAATCGAGGAGTCGGTGGGCGCGCTGGCCCGTCTGATCGAGGAAGGCAAGATCGGCGGATATGGGCTGTCCGAAATGTCAGCGGCGACATTGCGGCGTGCGGCGGCGGTGCATCCCGTGACGGCCCTCCAGACCGAATATTCGCCCTGGACGCGCAATCCGGAGATCGCGGTGCTTGACGCCTGCCGGGAACTAGGGACGACCTTCGTTGCCTTCTCGCCCGTGGGGCGGGGTGCGTTGGCGGGCGGGGTAAGTGATCCCTCGCAGCTGCCTGAAGGCGACATTCGCGTCACAATGCCACGCTTTTCCTCGGAAAATTGGCCGAGCAACGCTGGCTTGATCGCCCGGTTCGAGCAGGTCGCGGAGGAGCACGGCGTCACTCCAGCCCAGCTCGCCTTGTCATGGGTGCTTTCGCGCGGGGAGCATGTTGTCGTGATCCCCGGAACGGCCAATCAGGAGCATCTGCGAGAGAATATGGCACGAGCCGACTGGCAACTGCCCGATGCGGCCAAAGCGTCGATCGACGCCATCTTCCCGCCGGAAGCCGCAGCGGGCCATCGCTATGCAGACGCCATGCGCCAAGCGGTGACGACCGAGGAGTTCGCCTGATCATACAGCTTCGACGCGTCACGTGACGCGCTCGTCGACATTATCTCTCGCCGCGTCGTAACCTGTGTCAGATCGACACAGATCAGTCTCCCCGATCATTTCGGTCTCGGTTAAATTGGTTAACAATGAGCCTGCGACTCGGACTTGGAGCGCGCTGATCTTTGGACATGTCGGAAAGAAGCCGGACGATCCTGGCAAAGGGGGTTAATGTGGCAACGCTTGGTCAGCTTTTCGGGGCTTTCGTCATTATCTACCTGCTGAGCAAGCAGGCCTTGGTGTTCTTCAGCAAATGGTATGACGGGATTCAATTGCTCGCCGCCGCACATGGCGGGACGCTGGCGCTCGCGTGGTTCGTTGCCGCGATCGGCGCTTCGGACAAGGGCGTGCCCGACTGGAGCATCGGCGCGATCTTCCTGCTGCCGTCGCTGATCTGGTTCCTAGTCGCCCTGTCGCAGGAGCAGAAGGAATCGGTGGATACGGTTGCCGTGGATTATCCGGCAACGAAATCTTTCACCATACGCAAGGGCCGCGACGAGCCAACCGCCTGATCAGGCGGGTACGCCGAACAGATCGTGATCGTCGGCATCCTCA
>CAYLIK010000290.1:0-1742 GCA_964383565.1 uncultured Sphingomonadaceae bacterium | reverse complement strand
AGACCGAGCAGGACTTTGACCGGATCGAGATCGAGGGCGCGACCTTTGAAACCATCGTCAGCCGGGCAGCGGTCGAGGGGCTTCAATGCAGCGGTTACGACAGCAATCCGAGCCAGCGGCCTGAGTTGCAGGGCGCACCGAAATTCAAGGGCGTTTGCGGTCCTATGTGGGATGGCGATGCGATTCGCTACGAGTGCAGCGCCACCTATGCGGAGTTGAGCGCATGAGCGCCGCCGCCGCGATACGCACCGCGCAGGCCGACCAGCTGGGCGACCAGATCATTGCCGCAGGCTTCGCGCCAAACGGCTTTGTGCTGGACATTAACGGGGCGCTTGATGTGCCCCGCGACTTTCCCCTTTCCGCGCCGTGGAATCTGCCGTCGCGCCTGTTTCAGTTCCCCATCGAGGTCATCCGCGCAGAGCAGGACGAGCCGCGCAAGATCGGCCTTCGCCATCCTTTGCTTGCCGCCCATCCTTTCGTGCAACACGTCGAGCGTGCGCTTGGGATCGAGATCGCCCGCGATGGCGTGACGAACCGCCACGGCTACAGCAACCGCGTTCATTCGCTCTGGCATCATGCGGTGGACCTTATCAGCGCCGGGAAATGGCGCGAATTGCTCGCCACGCAGGAGTTCACCGAGCCGCGCAATATCTTCAATGCCGTTGTCTATGGCCTTCGCTATTCGGACCACGCCGACAGGAAGGCGAGCGGCCACATCAGCACCGTCGAGGCCCGCCAGATCATGCGGGAAATGGGAGCTACCGAGCCGACCGACCGCGCCGCGTTGCTTCGCAGCTTTTCCGCGCCGTCGCCCTGCCAGCAGGAACGCGGGGCCGAGCATTGGCCGATCAATCTTCACGGACCTTGCGCCGAGGATAAGGCATGGTCTTTCATCATCGGGATCGAGGATGGTTGGTTTTCCTATGACCGTTCCGGGCATCTGCAATGGTCCCCCATGGGCCGCGACCGTTACGCGGCAGGCGATAGCGCCAGCTTTACCGAGGCGAGCGGCCAGACCGCTTTCGCCTTTTGAGGGGATCGAGCATGGCCCGCCATTGCATCCGCGAACCTCGCTACGTTCCCCCGGTGCAGCGCATCGGGGAGCAACCCGACTTGTTCGGTGGACCGACCCTTAGCCACGTTGCCGAGCGCCAAGGACCGCCGAAAGGATGGCAGCGCCAATTGCAGAAATGGGGCCGCTGCACCGTCATTGCCGATCTTGAGGCAGCGCCGCCGTCTGTCATCGACCCTCCCCCGTCCCCGTCTCCGGTTTTCCTTGTCGCTTGCGTTGCTGCGAAGCTGGACCGCCCCGCCCCGGCGCGCGATCTTTACGCATCGCCATGGTTCCAGAAGGCCCGTGCCTATGTCGAACGACAGGGCGGCGCATGGTTCATCCTGTCAGCAAAGCATGGCCTGATCGCCCCGGAAACCGTCATCGCGCACTATGACGAAACGCTAGGCGCGATGAAGGCAGGCGCGCGCCGCCTTTGGGGCGCGCGCGTGATCGAAGCAATGGCCGAGCAGATCGACGCCGCCGCGCCGCTGATCGTTCTCGCAGGCCGCAACTATCGCGATCCCCTTTGGCCGCAGATCGAACGGCGCGCATCGGTTCCGATGGAGGGGCTTGGAATCGGTCAGCAGCTCGCTTGGTTGAGCGACAACTGAGAGCGAGAATTGTCGCGGTCCATGCGCAACTTCGCACGATGCGCTTCGAGGGGGCATCTGTTTGTCGCGCCGCCCTT
>CAYLIK010000289.1:0-1804 GCA_964383565.1 uncultured Sphingomonadaceae bacterium | reverse complement strand
GTTGCCTCGTCGATCACCTTCTCTGGAACACCGCGTTTCTTCAGCGCCTCGATCAGACGCGCCGTCTGGCCGAAGGCAAACTGCGCCTCGTCGCGACGCAGGCCCTCGCCAATGTATGCCTTCAGCAATGCCTGATAACCCGAAAAGCCCTTGTGCGGCGCAATCGCCTTGAGCGACTCGACCACGTCGACCGGAATGCGTAGCGTGATGGACGTCATCGGGCGGTCTTTCGCCAGCCGCGTCTTGATCAGTTCAGGAATGCTCATGTTCTCGCCTTTCGTCGTTGGTCGCCCGCCGGGCAGAAATGATGCGGATGACCGCATCGGCTACTTCTATATGCACCACGAACAGCAGGCGCTCGATGACATCAAAACCGACGATGGCATCGCGCGCCTCATCATTGCGCGCTGCGTCCACCAGTCGGAAGAACGGATCGAAAAACACCGTTGCCGCCTGCTCGAACGTGATGCCGTCATGTTTGGCGACATTGGCTGCGGCCTTCTTCGCGTTCCAGACGAAAGCGGTGCCGTTCAGTTCGTAGCGGATATCCATAAGTGGAACATCTTGGGCGGATGTATTGGCTTTGTCAATACACAACAGCTATGTCAGCGGCGGTACGCCTGCATCAAAGTAGTTGTCGTCTCAGTTCACGCAACTTGCAGCGCCTCCAGGATCGGCAGCCGTTTCTCGGCAAACTCCCCCGCTTGCGCCGTCAGCTCGGCCAGGTTCTCTTCGGGCGTCGTCAGCGTCTTGCCTTCCTTGAGAAGCTGTTGCCCTTGGGCGGAAAGAAGCTGCCAGGCGAAAGCCGCCCATTCCTCCGGCGCGGACTGGCCTTGCGACCTGGCGAGCAGGAAGAGCTGCTGAATCCGGCCGGCCAGAATGCCGCTCCCCGTCACCGGGCTGGCGAGGTAACTGACATCGCCACATCCGCGCGCCTTGTCGATCAGGCACCCATTCAGCCTGTCCGTCTGCGGCTTGGCCTGCGCCGTCACCGCGTCGTCTTGCACCGCCAGCAGCGTGCCGGAACCGGCGAGTACCATCGCGGCCTGCATCACTTGCGCAAAGCTGGCCTGGCCGGCGACCGCCTTTTCAACCTCGCCCAGCGTCCTTGGCTGGTGATCCGCCAGCGCATCGAGGATCGGGCCATACACGGCCTCTTGCATGGTCGCTTCGCCCAGGCTGCCGGCCACCTTCAGCGAAACGTCCGCCCGCGGCTGGACCAGCATGACCCGCTGTGCCCGCAGGGCTTCGGCCTGCTCCAGCGCGTTGAGCTTGCGCGCACCGCGCACCCAGTAGTCGCGGCGGAATTGTTGATTGACGCAGAAGTCGCGCACCGTCTGGCGGAACATCGCGTCGGGGATCTCCTTGATCAACTGCTGCTGTTCGGCCGTCAGATTGAGTGCGTCGATATGGTCGAAGTAGTGCGCCGAGCAGGCATAGTCCAGCTTGGCCGGCGCCAGCCACTCGGCCATGCGGGAGAGCGGCATGGGCAGCCAGTCGCGGTTGAAGTATTCATGGGCAAGGTAGTTGCGGTTTTGATCCTTGAGCTTTTTAAGGCGCTCGGCCACCTGCGGATTGGCACGGGCGTAGGTGGGGTTGGTGGCCAGCAGCTTGTCGGCAAAGGCCAGCGCCGCATCGATGCGGTTCACGATGCCGTGGCCTTCGGTGCCCAGCGTGGCGGCGTGTTCGGTGAGCAGATCGCGCATCGGCACCATCGCCGCCCAGCCCGGCTGGGTGTTGTAGCTGATGTAGAGCGCGCCGCCCACCTTGAGCTTGCGGCGGACGAAGTCGACGATGACGGCAC
>CAYLIK010000288.1:0-1833 GCA_964383565.1 uncultured Sphingomonadaceae bacterium | reverse complement strand
CGCCATGTCTGCCACAGGCTGTCCGCCAGCGCCTGATTGGCGGCCCGCGCCTCGGGCGACTGATCGGTGCGGATGAAGGGCTCGACCGCCGACTTGTACGTGCCGACGCGATAGATGTTGGCGGTCACTCCGATCTTGTCGAGGAAGCCCTTGTAATAAAGCTGCGTTCCGCCCGGCCCGGCGAGCATCACCGCGCCCAGCGGGTCCATCCAGACTTCGCTGGCGTGGGCGGCGAGCTGGTAGCTGTCGTCGGTATAGCCGGTGGCATAGGCCAATACCGGCTTGCCCGCGCGGCGCACCTCGTCAACGGCGGCTGCGGCATCGGTGATCGTCGTCTGCGCCCCGCCGACGAAGCGATCGAGATCGAGCACCACCGCCTTGATGGCGCTGTCCTTCGCCGCCGCGCGCAACGCACTCACCATGTCGCGCAGCCGATATTGCGCCGCCACGTCGCTGGTGCGGTTGATCAGGGACAGCGGATCGACATTCTCCGGCTGTTCCACCAACGTGCCGTTGAGCCGGATCACGAGCGCGCCGGAACCGGTCGTCGGGGCAGGGTTGGGCGCCATCGAGAGCGCAGCGTACAGCGCCCCGAAAAACAGCAGCATGAAGATCAGGACAAGCAGGTCCTTGATCCCGACCAGCACTTTCCAGATCCCACGCACCACCCGCATCGTTTCGCTCCCGGCGCGGCGAAGTCTGCGCGCGGCCACTATGTAGGGCAGAAGCCGCCGGGGTTGAACCGCAGCTGCACAAAATTTCGTCAGGGATCACATTTCCCGCGCCGTCGTTGAACCGGGATATGTTCACTGAGCGTTTCCTGAGGAACCGGCGCGGCGCCGCCCTGACGAGCGATGAGCGCGCAGCGCTCGAAGCGTCGATCATTGAGGTTCGCACGATCGGCCCGCGCACGACGATCATCAGGCAGGGCGAGGATCTGTCGATCAGCACCTTGCTCATCGATGGCTTCATGTCCCGCTACATCGATGACAGGAAGGGGCTTAGGCAGCTGGTCGCCGTGCATGTGCCGGGCGATTTCGTCGATCTTCACGCCTATCCGCTGAAGGCGCTGGACCATGACGTCTCTACCCTCACCTCAGCCACCGTGGCGATCGTACCCCATGTCGCAATTGACGCGCTGATCCAGGAACGTCCGGAGATCGCGCGCAAGCTCTGGTTCTCGACCCTTCTCGATGCCGCGATCCACCGCGTCTGGCTGTTCAGGCTGGGCCGGTTGGATGCGGTCGGGAAGGTCAGCCATTTCCTGTGCGAGACCAATGCCCGCCTGTCGGCGATCGGGCTCAGCGACGGGCGGCGTTTCGCGCTTGGTCTGACGCAGGCGGACATCGCGGAAATCTGCGGATTGACCAGCATCCACGTCAATCGGGTGCTGCGGCAGCTTCGTGAGCAGAATCTGTGCGTATTCCGTTCGGCGATGGTCGATATCCTCGATCTTGCGGGCCTTGAACGGCGGGGGCAGTTCGATCCCCAATATCTTTATCTGGAAAAAGACCCCGGCAGCGAAAAGGGAGATGTTCCGGCATGACCGAGCAATCGTATGAACAGCCATGTTCGGAACCCGGCAAGGCGAATGCCGAACAAGGAATGGTGGTTCTCGACGGACCTGACGGCGTGGCTGTCACCCTGACCCCCGATGCGGCGGAAAAGACGGGACAGAGCCTGATCGAGGCCGCCGGCAAGGCGCTGAAGCAGCAGCAGGTCGCTGCGGATTAGTAAAGGTCGATCGCTGAAATCACGATCAGCGGGCCATTTGGATCTTCCGCGATGAAGCCTTGCCCGTGAAGCCGCTGGGCAGTTGCGCGAATTTGAGCG
>CAYLIK010000287.1:0-1879 GCA_964383565.1 uncultured Sphingomonadaceae bacterium | reverse complement strand
CTATTCCGATGTCCAGGAACTGGGCGGCAAGCGCTGGGATACGTCGAGCCTGATCGCGGTGCTGGAGCGGAAGTAACGAGCAGCACCCAACGCGTAGCCCGGATGAGCGAAGCGAAATCCGGGTCCAAGCCACAAGGCTCTCGGCGACCCGCATTTCGCTTCGCTCCATGCGGGCTTCTGTAACGGGCCTCGATTGGTCAACCCTTTTTTGTGTCATCCATTCGCCGGGGACGTGCTTCTGTACGGGATCGGCGCTGAGGCCGTCGCCTGATGGAATGCGTGGAGGATAGGCCGACCAATCTACAGATGCGTGGTCACGATGCCACTTCCCGCATTGCGGTCTGACCTGGTCCATCGTCCCGACGAAGGGACTTCGCTTCGGGCAAGCCTGGTGTCGTGACCCGCCCGAAAACCCTCGATCTCCCTGTTAAGCTGCCGTGAGCCTCGTCCTGGCGCTGGCGGCGGGATTGAACGCCTGATTGTCGGCAAGCATGCGATGCAGGATCACGGCGAGCTTGCGCGCCAGCGCCACCTTGGCCTTGCGCGGGCCGGCGCGCCGGGCGATCCGCATCGCCCAGCTCTTGAGTGCGGCGCAGCCCCTGATCGGCTTGATCAGTATGATGTGGGCGGCCTGGTAGAGCGCTTCGCGCACGGCGGCGTCGCCGATCTTGCTGATCCGGCCGGTGATGTCGGTCTCGCCGGATTGATATTTCTTCGGCGTCAGCCCGAAATATGCCCCCGTCGCCTTCGACGATTTGAACCGCGCCGGATCGTCGATCGCGCAAGCATAGGTGAGTGACACGATCGGGCCGACCGCCGGCGTCGTCATCAGCAGTCTGGCCTGCTGATGCGAACGAGCCATCGCCCGCACCCGCTTCTCAAAAGCATTGAACTCGCGCAGCAGCACCGCATGCACGGCCAGTAGGGCGCTGGCGATCGTCTCCAGGCTCGGATGCCCGGTCACCAGCTCACAAATCCGTCCCGCAAAGCGGCGCGCCGTGGTCTTGCCGACCTTCAGCCCGAAGCCTCGCAATATCCCGCGCAGACTATTCTCGGTATCGAGCAGCTTCGACTGCACCAGCTTGCGCGCCGTCAGCACCGCGCGCACCTCCTGCGCGGCAATCGACTTGCAATGCACCGGGCGGAACCAGCCGAGCCGCATCAGCTGTGCGATGCCGCGCGCGTCGTTGCGGTCCGACTTCACCGGCATCGCCTTGAACGCGTCCCGCACGTGTCGCGTCTCCAACAGCTCGACCGCCAGGCCCGCGTCCCGCATCGCGGCGTAAAGCCATTGCGACAGCGGCCCGGCCTCCAGTCCGATCCGCATCAGACCAAAGCCGAGTTCGCCGAACCAGGCGATCAACGCTTCCGGCTCGCTCGCAACCTTGCCCTCGCGCGCAATCTTGCCGCTCGCGTCCACAACGCACACGCTCGACTGTTCCAACGACACGTCAATTCCGGCATAATGGTCCATGGTCGTCCCTCGATGATGCTTGGAGCGGCTCGCCGACTCCGTTGATTGACACCATCAGTTTGAGGGACGACCGCCCAGCCGCAAGCGGCTCTAGCCCGCGGTCGGCCCGTTACCCCATCTACTGTCAGTCCGGGCAGATCATGCAGGCGGCGGCGCTGCTTGCCACCAACAAGAAGCCGACGCGCGAGCAGATCGTCACGCACATGGACGGAAACATCTGCCGTTGCGGAACCTATCCGCGCATCGTGCGCGCCATTCAACGCGCCGCCCGGGAGGCCTGAGCCATGACCATTCATGTCAAGAACGGATCGATCGACACCAGCATCAGCCGGCGCGGGTTTGTATCCGGCGCGGCCGGCATGACCTTCGCCTTCACGCTCGGCGGTCTTGGCCACGGCGGCGAGG
>CAYLIK010000286.1:0-1895 GCA_964383565.1 uncultured Sphingomonadaceae bacterium | reverse complement strand
CCGACATTCCCCAAGTGGCCTGCCGCTTGACTTCAAGCTCGCCTGATTTTGCTCGCTGGGCAAGCGTTTTTCGCCCCGAGCGGTGTCTGTCGTCGCGCAAACGGCCGAAGTCGGGTGGATCAAGCCTCGAACCCGCAGCATTCTGGCCCGGCAGAGCCGCTTTTCCGCGCGGCAGACGGACCTGTCCTGCCGCTTTCGTTCAGCTTGGGCATGGATCGTGGTCATGCGCATGACGGAGGCGTTCGAAGACGGCGGATGGCGGCAAGGACGGCCCGCACCATCGGGCCGGTGACGGCGACCTCGGCCAACTGGAAGGTAATGGCGCGGGCGTGGCGGACGACGCGGGCGCCGATCTTGATCAGCTTGAGTTGCAGGCTGGTCAACGACCAGTCCGCCATGGCCTCGGGCAGTTCGATGCAGCGCAGGAAGGTTGCCAGGTTGTAGGCCAGCGCGTGCAGTTGCAGCCGCACCTCGTTGTGCCGGAACTTCCGGCATGACAGCCGCGTCCAGCGAAAGGCATATTTGCCTTCCTTGATGTGCTGCTCTGCGGTGCCGCGCTGGTTGTAGAACCTCACCACCCAGTCTGGCTCCATCGGCAGGTTGGTGACGATGAAGCCGACTTTGGGGAACAGCTCGCCCGGATGCCATTCGATCTTGGCGATGACGCGGCGCGGCTTGTCCCAGGACGCCGCCTGATACTCGAAGTCCTCGAAGAACCGTTTGACCTTGGTCAGCGAAGGCCGTCCCACGGGCCGTGTCAGCCGATGCGCGATCTTCTCGCGCAAGACGGCGTTGGCGGGCAGACGGATGGCGTAGAAGAACCTGGCTTCTTCCAGCCGCATATAGATCGCGGGGATCGCGTAGGCAGCGTCGGCCCGGAAGAAGCGTCCACCAAGGTCGCGGCCAGCATATCGGGCAATGACGGGATCAAGGACATCCCGCCAGCCATCGGCGCTGTGGACATTGCCGTTACGCAGGGCGCAGCGCTCCAGCATGCCAAACTGGTTGAACAAGAAGATGGGGTGATAGCAGGTGCAGTCGAAATGCCCGTTCCAGGCAGCACCTTCCTGATCGCCGTGGGTGGGGCTGACCGAGCTGTCCATGTCCAGCACGATGTATTTCAACCCGTTGCGGTCATGAAACCGGTCGATCCATTGGCCGTTCAGATCGGCCAGCGCCGCCCGGTTCGCGGCCAGAGCCAGCGTCTCGGTCTCGAACCGTCCCATCTGCGATGCCGAAGCAGCTTGCGCCTCGACGGCCCTGCCGCCAACGACCTGACGCATCACGGGATCGAGGGCCAAGCGGTCGGCATCGTTCACATCCTCGTATCCGGCCAGTCGTCCGAACACCGATTGCCGGAACAATCCGTCAAGCCGATGGAGCGTGTTCTTCCCGGTGCGGCTGTCTCGCAGCGCCTCCGACGCCAGATTGGACAGGCCGAGCACGTCATCAAGCTCGCGCATCACCAGCAGGCCACCGTCTGAACTGATCTGCGCACCACGGAACTCCAGACGCACACGGCGGTCGAAATCAACCCGATCTCCCCGCGCCAAGCCCGCACCCTCCAGGTGATCCATGAAACGCGCCCCTCGCAGCCGTCAACGCCATGATTTATATGCGAAATATCACGATTACGACAGCGAAATCAGCGACTTACTTGGAGAATGTGGGTTGAATGGGAGCCTAGAGGCGGGCCGATGGGCAGGCAAGGCGAAGTTGGGCTAAATCCAGCGTCATCCCGGAAAGCCCGCAGGGCTTGTCCGGGACCCATTCGCGCGGAGCTGTCGGAAGACGGCGAGGCCCCGCCGCGTCTTGCAGGATCAGGTGTTCATGGGTCCCGGTCTTGCTGCGCAAACCGGGATGAAAGTGGAAGACGCAGGCGCCCTAGCGCCCCT
>CAYLIK010000285.1:0-1911 GCA_964383565.1 uncultured Sphingomonadaceae bacterium | reverse complement strand
AGTGGGCAGCGTTCCGGCCGCAAGCTGCTGACGTTCCTCGCCATGGCTGGCGCCGCGCCAGACCAGATAGGCGATCAGCAGGACGACCGCCGTGCCCAGCGCGATGATCACCAGCAGGCTGGGTGGCACGCGGGAGGGATCGGCGGGCTCGAACGGCAGATATTCCTCTCGCCGCCCAAGCATCTCGCCGCGCTCCTCACGGAAGGCTCCGGCGATCTCGTTGCCGTCGAGGCCAACCATGCGTGCGAACGTCTTGACGAAGCCGATGCTATAGGTGCTCGAGGGCAATGCTTCGTAGTTGGAAGCCTCGATCGCTTGCAGATGCCGCAAGGGGATGCGGGAACGCTCCGCGATATCTTCAAGCTCAAGCTTCAGCGCGACGCGCGCCTCCGCAAGGCGCTCGCCGACCAGCCTCGGTTGCGTGTCGCGCGGCGGCGCTTCAGCCATTCAGACTCCCCATCTCTTCGAACGAGCCGATCAGGCCCATGAGTTCGCCCCGCATCATGAGCAGTGTCGCAACAATTATGGTTAAAAGTCAAACCGGAGCGGATTTTTTCGCCAAAAACGCTTTAGACGATGCTCAGCCGAGAGCGACCTGGTTTGCCGCGGCCCAATCCTGCAACGTAACGCGCATGTTCGCGGGCGGCGAGGCCAGCCATCCGGCCATCGCGGTGCGCAGCGCGGCGGCATCGAGCGACCGGATCATCGCCTTGACCGGGCCGACCGCGGCGGGCGTGATCGACAGTCGCTCGACACCGAGCCCGATCAGCGCCATCGCCTCCAGCGTCCTTCCGCCCATTTCGCCGCAGATGCTCACCGGAACCCCCCCCTCGGTGCTTTGCGCCACAACCCGCCGCAGGAAGCGCAGGATCGCAGGCGAGAGCCAGTCGAACCGCTCGGCCAGCTTGGGATTTGCCCGATCTGCGGCGAACAGGAACTGGGTCAGGTCGTTGGTGCCGATCGACAGGAAATCGAGCTTCGGCAGCAACAGATCGAGCACCTCGGCCAGCGCCGGCACTTCAAGCATCGTGCCGTACCGTACCGCCGTCGGCAGCATCTTGTTGCGCGAGGCCAGCCACGCACGCTGCGCCTCGAATAATGCGCGCGCCTGATCATATTCCCACGGCTCGGACACCATCGGGAACATGACGTACAGTATGCGCCCCGCCGCCGCCTCGATCAGCGCGCGCGCCTGCACCTTCATTAGCGCGTCGCGTTCCAGCGCCAGCCGCAGCGCGCGCCACCCCATCGCCGGATTTTCTTCCCGCTCCTCGGTGCCGTCATGCACCATATAGGGCAGCGCCTTGTCGCCGCCGATATCGACCGTGCGGAAGATGACGGGCCGGTCTCCCGCGACGTCGAGCACGTCACGATAAAGCCGCTGCTGGCGTTCGCGCTGGGGGAGGGTGGCGGAAACCAGGAACTGGAATTCGGTGCGGAACAGTCCGATGCCGTCCGCGCCGGTCACGTCGAGCGCGGCGATATCGTCACGCAACCCGGCATTGACCATCAATGTGATGCGTATATCGTCTTTCGATATCGGCGGCAGCTCGCGCATGGCGACGAATTCGGCGCGGCGCTTCTGCCCCATCGCCAGCTTGGCCTCGAACGCCTCCTCCATTGGGCTGGCGGGCCGGACGAAGGCGACGCCCTGATTGACGTCGAGCAGCAGCAAGTCGCCTTCGCTGACGAGGCGGCGTACATTTTTAACCCGCCCCAGCACCGGAATGCCCATGGCGCGCGCGACGATGATAACATGCGCGGTAAGCGATCCTTCTTCGAGGATCACGCCCTTGAGACGGCGTTTGTCATATTCCAGTAGTTCCGCCGGGCCGAGATTGCGTGCGACGAGGATCGAATCCCGTCGCAGGCCCATTTGGGCGGCCGTACCGAGCTGACCCGACACGATGC
>CAYLIK010000284.1:0-1941 GCA_964383565.1 uncultured Sphingomonadaceae bacterium | reverse complement strand
TTCTGCTTGCCGGCGGCGATCTGTCCGGCTTTCCGGAGATCGAGCCAACCCGCTGGCCCGGTCGGCCCTAGTCAGTCGATCTGCCCGATTCCCTGACAGCTCAGATCGAAGGCGGAGAGGCCGGCGTCGAGATAAGCCGCGAGCATGGGCATATCGAGCAGCTGATCGACGGCATCGCCGGCGTCGGCGCCCTCGTCCAGCGCATCGTCCCATTCGCTGGCGTCATAGGTGCCGCGACCGGTCATCGCCAGCGCCAGCACCTCGGCAATCTCGTCGTCGGCCAGATCCTCGAGTAGGGCGCGAACCTCATCCTCGATGGCGGTGTTGGCCTCGTCCTCCAGCACGGCGAAGGGATCATCGGAATCGGTCGGATCCTCTTCTTCATCCGTCTCGATGGCGGGGACCTGCGCTTCAAGCTCGCGTGCCCTCACGATCAGGCGGCAAACGGTTTCAAGCGGTACGGTCAGCTCCATCGCGCTTTCCTCATTCGGTTTCAATCACCGCCGAACGTGAGACAGGCTCCTCAGTTCCCGATCAGGCCGGCACCAGCGTCTTGAGCAGGATCTCGGGATTTGCGAGCGCATCCTTGGGAGGCGCGACGCCGCCTGTCACGAGCGCGCGGCCCTGCACATAATCCTTGACCGCATTGACGCAATCGAGGGCGATAACCTTGCCCTGCCGCAGATAGACGATCGAGAAACTCCGCGCCGCCGGATCGCCGCGCTGGACCACTTCGTCGAAGCCGATTGACAGGCCCACGGTCTGCAGCCGCAGATCATATTGGTTGGACCAGAACCAGGGCACCGCATGATAGGGTTGCGGCTGGCCGACGATGGACTTGACCGCCGTGGTCGCCTGGTCATTGGCGTTCTGGACCGATTCGACCCGGATACGCGCATCGGATGCGAAGCCATTGATGTGGGCCGCGCAATCCCCGATCGCGTAGATATCGGGCAGGCTGGTCAGGCAATGTTCGTCTACATCGACACCGTTGGTGCCAGCCGCGCCAGCCGCGATCAGCGGCTCGACCGCTGGAATGATCCCAATGCCCACGATCACCATCTGGGCCGGCAACACAGTGCCGTCACCAAGTTTGACGCCCGACACACGGCCGTCCTTGCCCTCGATTTCGGTCACCATCGCATTGAGGCGGACATCGACGCCATGTGCGCGATGCTCATTTTCGTAGAAACGCGACAGCGGTTCGCCGGCGACGCGGGCGAGGACCCGGTCCAGCGCCTCAAGCACCGTCACATGCTTGCCGAACTTGCTGAGCACTGCCGCTGCCTCAAGCCCGATATAGCCGCCGCCTATGACGACCACCTGCTCGACATTCTCGATTTCACTCAACATCGCGTCGGCATCGACACGCGTGCGGACGCCGTGGACGCCCTTCAGATCGCCGCCGACGCAGGAGAGCCTGCGCGGCGCACCGCCGGTGGCCCACACCAGCTTGTCGTAGGAAAGGGTCGATCCGTCCGCGAGCGTGACGCGATGGCCCGGAGCGTCCACCGCAGTCACGCGCCGGTTGAGCAACAGCGCGACATTGCGGTCGCCCCAGAAGGTGGCGGGCCGAATCAGAATACGCTCGAAGCTCTTTTCGCCCGAGAAATATTCTTTCGAGAGCGGGGGGCGCTCATAGGGCGGATCACTTTCGTCACCCAGCAGGGCGATCGAGCCTTCGAAATTGAGCTGCCGGAGGGCGATGGCCGCCTGTGCCCCGCCATGTCCGGCGCCTACGATCAACACGTCGTAATGATCCAAAACCTTTGCCTCCCACCAAATTTCTAGCCTTGGCGTCCTTGACGGATCGCGCCAGTTGACCCCCGTTGCGCGCCTCCCTATAGCGCCGCCTCGCCCACATGGAAGAGTGTGGTAACGTGGGGCGGAGTAGCTCAGCTGGTTAGAGCAGCGGAATCATAATCCGCGTGTCGGGGGTTC
>CAYLIK010000283.1:0-1952 GCA_964383565.1 uncultured Sphingomonadaceae bacterium | reverse complement strand
TGCGGTGTAGCGCCTTGTGGCGCTGATCCTCGCCATACTCTGCCCGCGCGCTCATGATTGCCACCAGCACGCCTCCCGGTTTGAGAAAGGCGAGGGCATGGCGCACATGGTCACAGTCGCGGCCTCGATCAAAAGGCGGGTTCATTATCACCGCGTCGAACGGTGCGTAATGGGCCGGGTCCAATGCGAGAAAATCGCCCTCGATCGCATCGGCAAAGCCGTGGATTACGCGTAGTTCGTGGGCGAAGCCGGGTTGCAGCTCCACGCAAGTTACATCGGCACCAGCGTTGCGCGCGGCCGAAGCAAGCGCGGCCTTTCCCGCGCTAGGCTCTAGAACGCGCTGGCCTGTGCTGATCCTCGCATGTTCGATGACCTGGGCGGCGATCTCCGGGGAAGTCATGAACGCGCCGAAGTTCTTAGCGGGCGTGATATGATAGGCCGGGGCCGCTTCTGCCTCGGTCGTCTCATAGCCATCACCGATAGCCTCGCCGTAATATTCCGCGAGCAACAGATTCACGCTCTGCAGAAGGTCGTCACGCTCGAACCATATGTGCAGATTCCCATTCTTGAAGACGCGAACGCGGAAATAGTCGCCCTCGATCACGGTTGGCAGCGATCCGCGCACGCGTGCCGAATCGGCAACCTGTGAGGCGATGCTGTGGCCCTCTGAAACCGGGGGCTTTTCGTCCAGTTCCAGAAAGACGCGCTCCACGTCCCGCAACGTGTCGCGGCGCTCGTAGCGGTCCCATGATCCCCATTCGTTCAAGGCGCGGTCGATGATGAGACGCGCGCCGATCTTGAAACCGTTGTGCGAGCGAAAGCGGCGATCCAGCTTGGCGAAGACGTTGGCGATGCCGCGCAAATAAAGGTCGCGCCGGTTGGTCCAGATATTCCCGAAAGTGGCGGCGCAGTTGTCGGGCGTGAACGGCACGGGATCATCGCGCAAGCCGTCATGAAACTCCTTGCGGGCCTGCTGATCTAGCAGCTGGTCAAAACCCAGCTGCTCCATGAGGGCCGCCCAGCACCGGCGGTCCATCGTGTGCGTCAAGACGCGCTCGAAATTGTCGCGTGCGTCGATGGTCTTGCGCGCTCCCGTCTCCTTGTCGCGCTGGTCGATAGGCTGCGACTGGATAAAAGCGCGGGTCAACGTGTCCTCGGTCCAGTCGCGGCCACATGACAGCGACAGTGCGCCGCCAAGGGTCAGGCGGGCCGCCTCGTCGCGGGTTGCATGGTAGGTGTCATAGAGGCTGAGCCAAAGGGCTATGGCCTTGTCTCGGCCGTCGCAAATATCCGCAATCTGCGCGGGCGTCATAAGCTCCTGGCCCATGCTCACGCCCCCCCGACAATAAGAGCACCAAAGCCGAAGCCCTCGGCGGCGTCCTCGATGGTGGTCACAAGGCCGTCAAAATCTTCCTCCGGCCCTAGTAGGTCGGCAATCTCGATGACAGCGGGAAGGTCAGCGCCATGATTTTCGGCAAGGTCTTTGATGTAGCCAAAGCGGTCGAAATTGCCCTCTTCCTCATAGCGAGTGAGCGGGATGGTGCGGGCGGCGTTGATCCGAAGAATCGTTGCCAGCGGAATGTCGGTCATGTGCTGTTTTCCCTGCCTAGAATGGAGCCGAAGGCGATGACGGGTCATCGACTTCTGCCCAGCGGCGAGCAGGGCCGGGGAATGCCGCAAATCAGGGCCGATCAGGGGGGAGGGGAATCACCCGTCCTGCACGGAGCGAAGCGAAGGAAGGGCGGGGAAACCCGCCTGATCGCCAAGCGAGGCCGCATAGCGGCCGAGACGGTCCAGCCCTTGCGGCAGGGGGCAGGAACAGGCCCCGAAGTCGAACAGCGGGCGCCGCGGCATTGCCGCCTCAATCTAGGAAAAGCGCCCGCCAGGTCATAGCATAGCGGCGACCTAGCGGGCGCTGCGGCATGTCGCCGGCGACATGCCCAACGGATAGC
>CAYLIK010000282.1:0-1953 GCA_964383565.1 uncultured Sphingomonadaceae bacterium | reverse complement strand
GCGCGAAAGCCGTAAGAGCGGCTGCGAACCGCTCCCTTGACCCTGCCGTTCCATCGAAGCATCCCTGCGCGATGGATCAGGTCATTGCCGTTTCAACCATCGCCCACACGATTCAGCTCGTCATGGCGCCGGTGTTCATGGTCGCCGGTATCGCCGGGCTGCTCAACCTTCTCGCGCTGCGCCTCAACCGTGTGGTCGATCGCGCGCGGGTGCTGGCGTCGTCGTTCACGGCGCCGGAGCATCTCGATCATGCCCGTCAGGTTTGGGAGCTGCGTATCCTCGATCGCCGCATCAGGATCGTGAACCGGGCGATCCTGCTGTGCACGGCCAGTGCGATCGCAATCTGTCTGGTGGTGGCGGGGCTGTTCATCGCCGCGCTCGCCGATCTCAATGTCGGGCGGTGGATCGCGGTCGCCTTCATTCTGGCGATGCTGCTGCTTATCAGCGGGCTCGGCGCGTTCCTGCTGGAAATCCGCCTCGCGCTGCTGACGATCCGCGTGCCGGTCGAACTGCTGGAGCGCGAGGAAGAGCAGCGCGGATTGTTCCGAAAATGAAAAAGGACCGCCGGGGCGGCTTGCCCCGGCGATCCCTTGACATGGTCTGCGGCCGGAGGTTCCAGCCTGGGAGACCAAGGCGCGGTGTTAGCCGCGCATCTCCCAAACGAACCGGACCGACCTCTCTGCATGACCATGAGACATCGGATCACCTCCTTTCGCTATGTTGAAGCCGCCACCAACATGATTCATCGCGAGTCGCTGCACAAGACTTGTTTTAAAAAAATTTTCGTACGAGAAGTGGAGCTTCGGCTCTGAGACTTGCGCGTCATGCCTTGCCGAACTGCATCCTCAACTCGTCTTTCGCTTGCTCCAGGATCTTTCGCTGCTTGGGATCGAGTTCCTTGCCAGCACGATTGATGTAAAAGGTCAGCATGGACATTGCCGATCGGAACGGCGTGCTCTTGCGCCGTCGCGAATGTTCCGCGGAATGTTTGAGCGAGGAGGCGATCCGGGCGGGATCATCAAGCTTGAAGACGCTTTTTTCGAGATCAAGCGCGTCCGATTTCTCCGTCACACGCTGCGACCATCTATGCAGGACCATGGACGCTACCCTCTCTCTGTTTTGAGCTTGCGGATCATGGAGCTAGAACGGCTTTCCAGCCCAAGCCGTTCCCGCTTGCGTACCAAAACAGGACAGTTTTGCGACGGAACGCGGCCGTCGGCGCTGTTCCGCTAGAAGCTGTAGACCAAAGTCGCGCGGCTGACGGTGTCGAGCGGCTCCTTGCCCGTAAACTCCCGATGCTCATACAGGACGTCGTAGGAAAAACGCGCCTTGAGCTGACCGATCAGGCGCGTGTCGAGCGATGTCGACGACTGCGCATTGGTGTCGCCCCGCTCCAGATAAAGGGCTGCATCCTGCGAAAGATTGAGCGTGGGGGTGATCTTCCACCGCAGCGACATCGAGGCGCGGGCGGCGGCGCTGGTCTCGTTGGGGCTGTCGATCGCGTCGGTATAGCGGAGCGCCGGGCCGCCCTGCACATTGAGCTTGGTGTTTGCGTTGGAGATCAGCGTGAAGCCGACACCCGAGCTGGCCGTGTAACGGCTGGCATAGCCCAGGAACCGGTCACGCTCATATTGACCGAGGCCGTAGACGAATACCTTGTCGTTGATCTTATAGCTGGGCTGCCAGGCGAGCCGGTAGCGGTCGGCTTTGGTTTCGCCGTTGGAGCGTTGGTAATCCACGCGCGCTTTCAGCGAATGCTGCCATTTCAGGCCCTCGCGATCAGCGCTGACCGCACCATAGATCGTCAGGATATTGCTGTTGCCTGTCGAACGCGAACCGCCAAGTTCGACCTCGCCCTTCCAGTAATCGATGAACGACGCCGCCTTCAATCGATCGGCGCGCGCGCGCGCCTCGCGGGCCAGCTTCTCGGCGCGCTGCGCGGCGATGTCGGCC
>CAYLIK010000281.1:0-1999 GCA_964383565.1 uncultured Sphingomonadaceae bacterium | reverse complement strand
TATTGACGCTCGTTTAGATGCTCCAGCAGCGCGATCAGGCAGTTATCAATCATATTTCATCGGGTTACGTGCCAATCGAACAGAATCGGCAACAGTTCCATGCCGCCATTGCAATTTAATTTTCGGGAGAAAAGCAACCTTGTCGCGCCATGTACGCTCTACTGTTCATGACCTTTATTGAGGACCAACATGGCTACTACGTTCAAAACCGAACATACCGAATATCGTTCCCAATTTCTGACCGACAGTTTTCAGCGTGGTCTCGCCCACTGGAACCGCGAACGGCTCCGGCCGGCTCTGCCTCACGAGAACTGGCGGCATGATCTCGATCGCGATGTCCGCATGTTGCGTCTTGAGGGCGGCTTTGTGGAAGAGATGCGCCGCGAAGTCATCGCCCGCGCGGCCGAGGCGCCCCGGGATGCCGGCGCGTTCGTCGCCTGGTTCGAAGCGCTGAAGGAAAACGGGCCGGGTCAGGGCGATCCGCTCTTCCCCTGGCTCGCCAAACACGCTGATCGAGATCAACTGCGCTGGTTCTTCGAGCAGGAAGCGGCCGGAGAGGCAGGATTTGATGATCTGGTTGCCTATACGCAGGTCAAGATGCCCGTGCGGCCAAAGCTTGAACTGGCGCGCAACTATTGGGATGAAATGGGACGCGGAAACATCAGGGGCATGCATGGCCCGATGCTCGACGGGCTCGTCGAGACGCTCGCGGTGCGCCCTTCGATCGAACGCACTGTCTGGGAAAGCCTTGCGCTTGCCAATGCGATGACGGCGATGGCGACGTCACGACGCTATGCCTGGCATTCGGTCGGAGCGCTCGGCGTCATTGAACTTACCGCACCGGGGCGCTCGGCCGATGTCGCAGCCGGGCTCAGGAGGATCGGTCTTTCTGAACGCGAGCGGCGCTATTTCGATCTCCACGCCGTGCTTGACATCAAACATAGCGAGCAATGGAACGCCGAAGTCCTCCATCCAGCCGTGCAGGAAGATCCCCGGCGAGCGGCAGCGATTGCCGAAGGCGCACTGATGCGCCTGCTGTGCGGCGCACGCTGCTTCGATCGCTACCGATCAATGCTATGGGGGTGAACCGAGCCGCAAACGCGCATAATGCGCCGACCGCGCCGTTCCGCGACGACAGCGGCTCGGACAAGGTCGCCTTGCTCATCATCGACATGATCAATTGCTTCGATTTTCAGGATGCCGACGCGCTGAAAGAAAAGGCGCCGGGAGTCGCGCACTTTATCGCGCGGCTGCGGGACGAAATGGGAAAGGCAGGTTGCCCGGTCGTTTATGTGAACGACAATTTCGGCGAATGGCATTCGGAGAAATCACGCCTGATCGAGCGTGCGCTCAAGGCCGGAAACCAGGTGATCGAAACGATCCTTCCCACTGAGCAGGATTATTTCATCATCAAGCCCCAATTTTCCGGCTTCTACGCGACCAATCTCCCCGTCTTGCTCCCGAAACTCGGCGTGCGTCGGCTGATCCTGACCGGCATCGCGACCGACATCTGCGTGCTGTTTACCGCCGGTGATGCGCACATGCGCGATTACACGCTTTGGGTGCCTGAGGATTGCGTCGCCGCAGTCGACGAGCAGCGCAGCCGCTGGGCATTGGAAATCATGCGCGAAAACATGGACGCCGAGACGCGGTCGACCGAAGCGCTCGATCTAGCCGGATGGCTCTGCCAGATCGATCCCGCCAGCGAGCTCAGCCCCAGGGACGCTCCCTGAACCATTTGGTGATGATATATTTGGCGCCCTTGCGCACCTTCATGCCTTGATGGAGCGTCGCCGGATTGGGGAAACCGCCGGGCAGCTGGTTGTTCCAGCACAGCATTTTGCCGGTCTCCGGCTGGACGATCTTGTCGATCACCTTGAACCGGGTCGCGCCTCCGGCCTCTGGCTCGTTGAGGTAGATCATGGCCGTCCAGGTGCGCTGCCCGCTCACCGCGCAGTGGAGGTGATAGTCAGCACCGGCCGGCTCGAAATAATCGGTG
>CAYLIK010000280.1:0-2031 GCA_964383565.1 uncultured Sphingomonadaceae bacterium | reverse complement strand
GCGCACCTTTCGGGCCGACGTCGAGTTTGGCGACGGAGGCGACCTTGAGATTGAGCTTGGTTTCGATCACTGACAGCAGGTTGGCGGTCGCCTCGGGCAGCGGGCCGAAGCGATCGATCAGTTCGGCGGCGAAGCCCTCGATGCCGTCGCGATCCTCGATCTCGTTCATGCGGCGATAGAGGCCCATGCGCAGGTCGAGATCGGGGACATAGGCTTCAGGGATCAGGATTGGCGCATCCACGGTGATTTGTGGCGAGAAATTCTCGCGGCGCTGGGCTTCAGCGATGCCGCCTGCCTTGGCGTCCATGATCGCGTCTTCCAGCATCGACTGGTAAAGTTCGAAGCCGACTTCCTTGATGTGGCCCGATTGTTCGTCGCCGAGCAAATTGCCCGCGCCGCGAATGTCGAGATCGTGGCTGGCGATCTGGAACCCTGCGCCGAGCGTATCGAGGTTCGACAGGATGTGGAGGCGCTTCTCGGCGGTCTCGGTCATGCTGCGGTTGGCGGGCGTGGTGAGATATGCGTAAGCCCGCGTTTTCGAGCGGCCGACGCGGCCCCTCAATTGATAGAGCTGGGCAAGCCCGAACATGTCGGCGCGGTGGATGATCAGCGTGTTGGCGCTCGGGATGTCGAGCCCGCTTTCGACGATGGTGGTCGAGACTAGCACGTCGAACTTCCGATCGTAGAAGGCCGACATGCGCTCCTCGACATCGCCGGCCCCCATCTGGCCGTGGGCGACGACATAGTTGATCTCAGGCACCTGTTTGCGCAGGAATTCCTCGATATCTGGCAGGTCCTTGACGCGCGGCGTGACGAAATAGGCCTGGCCGCCGCGATAATGTTCGCGCAACAGCGCTTCCCGCAGCACGACAGGGTCCCATGGCGTGATGTAAGTACGGACCGCGAGGCGATCGACCGGCGGTGTCTGAATCACCGAGAGTTCGCGCAGGCCCGACATCGCCATCTGGAGCGTGCGCGGGATCGGGGTGGCCGTCAGGGTTAGGACGTGGACATCGGCCTTGAGCGACTTCAACCGTTCCTTGTGGGTGACGCCGAAGCGCTGTTCCTCGTCGACGATAACGAGGCCGAGGCGTTTGAATTCTATGCCTTTTGCAAGGAGGGCATGCGTGCCGATGACGATGTCGATCTTGCCGTCCGCAAGGCCTTCGCGGGTTGCCTTGGCCTCGGCCGCAGGGACGAGGCGCGAGAGGCGGCCGATGTTGACCGGGAAGCCGTGGAAGCGCTCGACAAAATTATTGAAGTGCTGGCGGGCGAGCAGAGTTGTTGGGCAGACGAGCGTGACCTGCATGCCCGCCATGGCAGCGACAAAGGCGGCGCGGAGCGCGACCTCGGTCTTCCCGAAACCGACGTCGCCGCAGACGAGGCGGTCCATCGGCTTGCCGGCGGCGAGATCGTCGAGGACATCGCTGATCGCGCGGTCCTGATCGTCGGTTTCCTCATAGGGGAAGCGATCGACGAAGGCGGGGTAGACGCCGCTGTCCGGTTCCAGCACGTCGGCCGGACGCAGCGCGCGCTGGGCGGCGACCTGGATCAGTTCACCCGCGATTTCACGGATGCGCTCCTTCATACGCGCCTTGCGCTGCTGCCAGGCGACGCCGCCTAATTTGTCGAGGGCGACGCCCTCACTCTCGGAGCCGTAGCGCGAGAGGACGTCGATATTCTCGACGGGGACGTAGAGCTTGTCGCCGCCCTGATAGCTGAGCGCGACGCAATCGTGGGGGCTCTTGCCGACCGGGATCGAGGTCAGGCCCTCATAGCGGCCGATGCCGTGATCGGCATGGACGACGAGATCGCCGGGGGTGAGGGTGGCGAGCTCGGCCATGAAGGCATCGGCGGACTTACGGCGCTTCTGGCGGCGGACGAGGCGGTCGCCGAGCATATCCTGCTCGGTAAGAAGGGCGACGTCCTTGGTAGTGAAGCCGTGATCGAGCGGGAGGACGGCGAGGGCGATATTACCAGCGGCGTAGCCCGGCGAAGGCCGGGGTCCAGAGTCTTCGTTCGGACTGGACC
>CAYLIK010000279.1:0-2083 GCA_964383565.1 uncultured Sphingomonadaceae bacterium | reverse complement strand
GCAACCGCGGCATCGCCGCCGCACGCGGCGAGTTGGTCGCATTCCTCGATGCCGACGACATCTATGGGCCGGAGAAGCTCGCCCATGATGTTACCGCGCTCGACGGCGATCCCGAGGCGGCCTGGGTCTATGGCGCGACGCGCTGGTTTCACGAAAATGGCGCCGGGAAGGAATATCGCGAGCGGTTAGGCGTCAGGCTCGACCGGCGGTATGATCCGCCGGAGATCCTTGCCCGCATCATCCTTGAGGAGCGTGGCGATATTCCCTGTACGTGCGGGGTCATGATCCGGCGCGAGCAGCTTCTAGCCGTCGGCGGCTTCGAGGAGCGGTTCGCGCTTTATGAGGATCAGTCGCTGTGGGTGAAGCTGCTGCTGGCTTATCCCGTCCGGGTGATTTCGGGCTGTAATGCGGCCTACCGGCAGCATATCGGCTCCACCTCGACTGCGGCTGCGTCAAGCGGCGACTATGATCTCCAATCGCCACATCCCGCGCGAGATGCCTTCTTGGCCTGGGTGGGAGAATATGCGGATGCCCGGCACGCGCCGCCGTCCGTCAGGAGGGCACTTGCCATCGCGATCAAGGCCAATGATGGCCTGTTCTTCTCCAAGCTGGCGCGCAAATTTCGAAGAATGAACCGGTTTATCTACCCAAGCGCCGCCTGATCCGCCCGACAAATCCCAAAGATCCATCTTCGCTCTGCACAGCGCGGGGCGGCGGTAGCTTCGCGATGAAATCCGCAAAGCCCGCCGGGCTTTGGCGAGCTGCAAAATTGCGCTCGACTTCGCCGCCCGGCACAAGCTTAGCGAACATACGGTCACGAAGCTCAATCACGCCAGCTTGCGCACGTTCCGCACAGGCGCGCGCGGCCGACCTGCCCTCGCCGCTCAACGCGTATGTCCAGGCCGCATCGAGCTTCTCGTCCTGCAGATCGTCCAGACCCAGCACATTGGGCCAGCCAATGCGCGCGCACTGACGCCTGATCTTGCCGCCGTCTGGCACTGCATCGATCACCAGGGGCGGCACACCGTTTTTCAACGCCATGACCATGCCGTGCAGCCGCGTCGTTACCAGCATATCCACCCGCGCGATCAGCGCCTCCACCTCGCCTTCGGACCTCAGGCCAGTGGAATTATGATCGAGCCTCGTGTCGATCTCGACGCGCGCGCCGGGATGCCGGGCCAGCAAGCGATCGATCGCCGAATTGGCCAGATTCACATCGGCCTCGGGATGCGGTTCGACGAGGCAAACCCCGATCAGCGGCGGCAGTGGTTGCCGGCTGCCGAACAGCATATCGGGATGGGTCTCGCGCGTGCTATCCCGCTCCATCAGCAGATCGAAGGGGTTCCACGCCTCGGGCGGGCGATCGAGTGAAAGATTGAGCCCGATTAGCCGGCATCGCCCAAAGCGACGCAGGAAATGCTGCTCGAGTTCGCCCCATCCCCACGGTCCGCAGACAAAGAAAGCGTGAGAGAATGCGGCCGGATCAATTTTGTCGAGATCACGGCCTCCAGCGAACGGGGGCGCCACCGCAATCTCATACTCTATGCCCCGCTCCTCCAGCCATTCGCACAGCAGATCCCGCGCAAGCACATCGCCTGCCGTCGCATGGCCATCGACATAGCTGAACCAGCCCGCAACCAGCGCCTTCATAGGGCCGTCCATCGATGGGGAAATTCGACTCTGCCGAAACCCCTTTCCGAAACGGCCTCGCGGCCCTCGACCAAGCCGGGAAGCACATCGAAGGTGCAGGCGCCTTCGACATGATCCTCAAGACTTCCATCCCCTGCGGTCAGGGCCACATTGAGACGGTATCGCCCCGGCCGCAGCAACAGCGACGCCATCTCGCACGTGAAGCGGCTTGCTTCGTTCTTGGTCAGACTGTCCGCATCCGACGGGTTGGCCGTATCGAATGATCCAACGGCATCGCCCAAACCGTCATAGATGGTAAAGGCGCAATGCCGCGCGGCGGCGTCCGCCTCGATCTCGATCCTTGTCGGACCGCCCGAGATAAGCGCGGCCCCGCCGTCGCCGGTCATGATGATGCGCGATACTCGCGCCCTGCCCCGGCCCCGGCGGTCGGTTC
>CAYLIK010000278.1:0-2168 GCA_964383565.1 uncultured Sphingomonadaceae bacterium | reverse complement strand
CGGCAGCACACGTCGAGCCTGGCAGCTTTCGCGGCCAGTTCCTCGTCGCTCAGCTTTTCGATCTCCGCACCGGTAAGGACCAGTCCGCCCGGCGCAAGAAGGCCGATATCCCGGGCGATGGCCTCCGCGGTGTCCTTGTAATCGCCGGTCACCATGATGCTCTTCAGGCCGGCGCCGTTGGCCACCTTGATCGCCTCTACCACCTCGGGCCGCGGCGGATCGATCATGCCGAGCAGCCCGACGAACACGAGATCCTTCTCGATCGCCTCAGGGGTTACGCTTGCCGGGACCTCCGCCAACGGGCGATACGCCACGGCGAGCACCCGCAGGGCGTTGCTCGCCATGTCGCGGTTTTGCGCGAGTATCGCCTCGCGCATGTCCTGCGCCAGGCCGACGGCCCGGCCGGATTCCAGCTGTTGGCCGCAGAGATCGAGGATGACATCGGGCGCACCCTTGACGAAGGCGATGACGCGCGGGTAGCTGAAGCCGTGGACGGCGGCTTGGGCGTGCGCGCTATCCACCGCATGGATCGTGCTCATCCGCTTGCGCTCGGAATCGAAGGGTATCTCCTGGATCCGCGGCAGCGCCTTTTCCATTTCGCCGCGCCGGTACCCGCCCTTCGCGGCGGCGACCACCATGGCGCCTTCGGTGGGATCGCCGATGATCCGCCAGGAGGGCTTGCCGCCCTCGTCGCACTTTTCCTCCAGCTTCGCATCGTTGCAGACCAGCGCTCCGTGCAGCAGGAGGGTTGCGTCCGGGTCGGCGCGCGGCACAAAGGGATCCGCGCCGACGAAGAATTCACCGCTCGGGCTGTAGCCTTCTCCGGTGATGCGCAGCCGCTTGCCGCCGGCCCACGCCTGAACGACCGTCATCTCATTCTGCGTCAGGGTGCCCGTCTTGTCCGAACAGACCACCGTGGCGCAGCCCAGCGTTTCCACGGCGGGGAGTTTGCGGATCAGCGCGTGGTGCTTGATCATCCGCTGCATTCCCAGCGCAAGGCAGATGGTGACGATGGCGGGCAGACCTTCGGGGACGGCGGCGATGGCGAGGCTCACCGCGGTCATGAACAGATTGATGATGTCCTTCTTCTCGGCCTCCAGATAGTTGAGCAAGCCGGTGTCCAGAACGTCCTTGAGGTGCGTATCGCGGAACAGGCCGTAGATGAAGACGAGTGCGCAGATGGCGAGGCACGCCGTGCCGAGCACCTTGCCCAGATGCTCGAGCTTCTTCTGCAGCGGCGTGTCCTCGGTCTCGAAGGACTGGATCATCTCGGCGATGAGACCGATCTGGGTGTTCATGCCGGTGCCCGTCACCAGGCCTTTGCCGCGGCCGTAGGTGATCAGCGTGCCCATGAAGGCAGAGTTCTTGCGGTCGCCGAGCGGTATTTCCTTGTCCAGCACCACCGCGGCATTTTTCTCGACCGGCACCGATTCGCCGGTCAGCGATGCCTCCTCGATCTTGAGATTGACGCTCTCGACCAGCCGCAGGTCCGCGGGCACGTAGTTGCCGGCCTCCAGAAGGACGATGTCGCCACCGACGATCTCGCGGCTCGGAATCGTCAGCTGCTGCCCGTCGCGGATGACCTGGACATTCGGGGCGGCCATCTTCTTCAGGGCCGCTAGCGCCTGTTCCGCCTTGGATTCCTGGATGACGCCGACCACGGCGTTCAGCACGACGATAAACATGATGGCGATCGAGTCGACGTACTCGCCGAGCGCGACCGAGACCAGCGCCGCGACGATCAGAATGATCACCAGGTAATTGTTGAACTGGTCCCAGAGCAGAGAGAAGAACCCCGGCCGCGGGCGCTCGGACAGTTCGTTCGGGCCGAACTTCTGCAGGCGGTCCCCGGCCTCCTGCCGGGTCAGGCCTTGTTCGACATGCGTCTGCAGGCCGCTGACCACATCTTCGATCGGCTTGGCATGGGATTCCCGGTCTTGCATGGCAGCCTCCTTTGCTTCTCTGCTGCCGAGTTTGTACCTAGGCGGCACAGAAGAAAATTTGAGATTTGCCATGGTTTTCATCACCAAAGCGCATGGCTGCGAAATTTTCGCAATGACAGGCATTACGATTGTTGATGCATCGAATTTGCGGCAGATCAATGATCAGCAACCTCTGCTCTGGTATAAGCAACTCGTGTCCCGGCGAAGGCCGGGACCCCCTCCAAA
>CAYLIK010000277.1:0-2206 GCA_964383565.1 uncultured Sphingomonadaceae bacterium | reverse complement strand
CGGCCTGGTCGATGACACGCGCGTCGCTGCCCGCCCCGATCAGGAGCTTTTCGGGCCGATCCTCCAGGTGATCCGTGTCGCCGATTTCGATGCCGCGATCGCCGAGGCCAACGCGACGCGCTACGGTCTCGTCGCCACGCTCATCAGCCGCAAACCTGAGCTTTACGACCGTTTCTGGGCCAATATCCGGGCCGGCGTAATCAATTGGAACCGTCCTACCCACGCCATGTCTCTGGCCACGCCGCAAGGCGGACTGGGCCTCTCGGGCAACCACCGGCCCGGCGGCCAGTACACGGCGGATTATTGCGCCTACCCGGTCACTTCATCCGAAAGCGACCAGATGCGCGCCAGCATCGGCGTCGGGCTGCGCGACGCTTGATTTCGCCGGGCATAAACTTCTCCTAGCCCCTTCCCAAGAAGGCGTGGTTTGAATTTTACGCCACACCGGTCCATCTGCCGCTCCATGGGAAGTCTGCTTGATCCGCACGCGCGTGGCCGCGTGATCCTTGTCGGTGCCGGTCCGGGTGATCCGGGCCTGCTCACCGTGCGCGCCGTCGAGGCGTTGAAGAACGCTGATGTCGTCGTCCATGACGGCCTCATCGATCCGCGCGTGCTCGATTATGCGCCCGAGAGCGCCCAGCGCATCTCGGTCGCCAAACAACGCGCCCGTCACACCATGCCGCAGGAAGCGATTAACGCCTTGATCGTGGCGCATGTGAAGGCAGGCTCAATCGTCGTGCGCCTCAAGGGCGGCGATCCGTTCATCTTCGGGCGTGGCGGCGAGGAAGTCGAAGCCGTTCGGGAAGCCGGCCTGCGCGTCGAGGTGATTCCCGGCGTCTCGGCGGCGCTCGGTTGCGCATCGGAAGCAATGCTCCCGCTCACCCACCGCGACTGGTCGAGCGCGGTCAGCTTCGTTGCTGGCCAGTGCAAGGGCTTGAGCGAGCAGAATTGGGCCGGCCTCGCCGGACAGGGCCGGACGCTGGTCATCTACATGGGCGTCACCTGCGCCGGTCTGATTGCCGACAAGCTGATGGCCGATGGCGTCGCGCCCGACATGCCGGTGGCGGTGCTTGAACGCGGCACGCTTGAAAATTCCCGCGCCATGCGGACCCTCCTCGCCGATCTCGGATCGCTGGTCGAACGCGAGAAGGTAGAGAGCCCGGCGATCATCGTTGTCGGCGAAGTCGTGCTCTTGTCCGATGCGAAGGATCGTCTACGGACGCTCGCGGTTCAGGCGGAGACACAATTTTGAAACTCGTCACGGGAAATGATCTGGAGAGTGGTGCGGTCACCTGGTGGACTGGCGATGGCTGGTCGATCCATGTCGCCGAGGCCGTCGATGCCGGCGACAAGGCGGAAACCATCGCCGCCACCGAGGAAGCCGCTCGCCGCGTCAACGCGCCCTATGTGATCGACGCGTCCGCGACGCCGGAAGGCCCCCGTCCCGCTCACATCAAGGATCGTATCCGTGCGCTCGGCCCCACCGTGCGGCTCGATCTCAGCCTCAAGCCGGCTGACCCCACCGTAGGCAATTGGGTGATCTGATGTACAAATATGATGAATATGATCAGGCGATCGTCGATGCCCGCGTTGAGGATTTCCGCGAGCAGGTCCAGCGCCGCATTTCGGGTGCGCTGACCGAGGACCAGTTCAAGCCGCTCCGCCTGATGAACGGCCTCTACCTTCAGCTTCATGCTTACATGCTGCGTGTTGCGATCCCCTATGGTACGCTTGACAGCCGCCAGATGCGGATGCTCGCCCACATCGCGCGCAAATATGACCGCGACTATGGGCATTTCACCACCCGCCAGAATATCCAGTACAACTGGATCAAGCTTGAGGAAGCGCCCGACATCCTCGCCGATCTCGCCTCGGTGGAGATGCATGCGATCCAGACCAGCGGCAATTGCATCCGCAATATTTCGGCTGACCAGTTCGCAGGCGCAGCCGCCGACGAGATCGAGGATCCACGGCCCTGGGCCGAGCTGCTGCGTCAGTGGAGCACGTTCCACCCGGAATTCAGCTACCTGCCGCGCAAGTTCAAGATCGCGGTCATCGGATCGGACAATGATCGCGCGGCGATGAGGCTGCATGATATCGGCCTTCAGGTCGTGCGCGGCACTGACGGCGAAGCCGAGTTCGATGTCTATGTCGGGGGCGGCATGGGCCGCACCCCGATGATCGCGCCGCTGAGCGGCACGGCGAT
>CAYLIK010000276.1:0-2225 GCA_964383565.1 uncultured Sphingomonadaceae bacterium | reverse complement strand
CGTTGATGCGCGGGAGCGCGCGGAGCACCTGACGGCCCCGGCTGTCGAGGCGGATGTTGGTGCCGACCGCGTCCATCACGTCGATGGCGAGCGTCTTCTTCAGCTCCCACGGCCGCGCTTCATAGGCGTAGGGCTTGGAGGTCAGCGCGCCGACCGGACAAAGATCGACGACATTGCCCGAAAGCTCGGACTGGACCGCGCCCTCCAGATAGGAGGTGATCTGCATATTCTCGCCGCGATAGAGCGCGCCGATATCGGGCACGCCGGCCACTTCCTCGGCGAAGCGCACGCAGCGGGTGCACTGGATGCAGCGGGTCATGATCGTCTTGACGATCGGGCCCATATATTTCTCGGTGACGGCGCGCTTGTTCTCGAGGAACCGGCTCTCGCCACGGCCATAGGCGATCGACTGATCCTGCAGATCGCATTCGCCGCCCTGATCGCAGATCGGGCAATCGAGCGGGTGGTTGATGAGCAGGAACTCCATCACCCCCTCGCGCGCCTTCTTGACCATCGGCGACATGGTCTTGATTTCCTGACCGTCGGCAGCGGGGAGCGCGCAACTCGCCTGCGGCTTGGGCGGCCCCGGCTTCACCTCAACAAGGCACATACGGCAATTGCCGGCGATCGACAGGCGTTCGTGATAACAGAAGCGCGGGATTTCCTTACCCGCGAGCTCGCACGCCTGCAGCACGGTGGCGCCGGCGGGGACTTCGACTTCGAGGCCGTCTACGGTGAGCTTAGGCATCGGTCGCCTCCGAACGAACATTGGGCCAATGCTCGAAAGCTAATTTCCAGAGAAAAAACATATTGAGAAACGGCACGTACAGCCAAAACACACGAAGCTTGTTTAGGCCAAGTCGTTGAAAAATCCTCAATAATGGAAACAAGCCGCCTATCATTCCGAAGATCGTAGCCAGCGATATCAGCGGTGCCCACATTAATGCAGAGATTAGCCAGTTGTCAGCGTTCATTCCGCCGCCTCCAGCAAACCGCCCTTGCGCTCGTTGATCCGGCGTTCGATCTCCGGGCGGAAGTGGCGGATCAGGCCCTGGATCGGCCAGGCGGCCGCGTCGCCGAGGGCGCAGATGGTGTGGCCTTCGACCTGTTTAGTCACGTCCTCGAGGATATCAATTTCGGAGATGTCGGCCTCGCCGGTGCGCAGGCGCTCCATCACGCGCCACATCCAGCCGGTGCCTTCACGGCAGGGGGTGCATTGGCCGCAGCTCTCATGCTTGTAGAAATAGCTGAGGCGGCTGATCGCGCGGACGATGTCGGTGGACTTGTCCATCACGATCACCGCCGCCGTGCCGAGGCCCGACTTGAGATCGCGCAGTCCGTCGAAATCCATCGGCGCGTCCATGATCTGCACAGCCGGGACGAGCGGGACCGAGGAACCGCCGGGGATCACCGCCAGCAGATTGTCCCAGCCGCCGCGAATGCCGCCGGCGTGACGCTCGATCAGCTCGCGGAAGGGGATGCTCATCTCCTCCTCGACCACGCAGGGCTTGTTCACATGACCGCTGATCTGGAAGAGCTTGGTGCCCTTGTTGTTATCGCGCCCGAAGCTGTTGAACCAGGCCGCGCCGCGCCGCAGGATCGTCGGGGCGACCGCGATGCTCTCGACATTGTTGACGGTGGTCGGACAGCCATAGAGGCCAGCGCCCGCCGGGAAGGGCGGCTTCAGGCGCGGCTGGCCCTTCTTGCCCTCAAGGCTTTCGATCTGCGCGGTTTCCTCGCCGCAGATATAGGCCCCCGCCCCGCGATGGACGAAGACGTCGAAATCATAGCCCGAACCGCAGGCATTCTTGCCGAGAAAGCCCTTGGCATAAGCCTCGGCGACGGCAGCGAACAGCGTTTCGGCCTCGCGGATGAACTCGCCGCGAATGTAGATATAAGCTGCCCGCGCGCGCATCGCGTAGCCCGCAATCAGCGCGCCTTCGACCAGCTTGTGCGGATCGTGGCGGATGATCTCGCGATCCTTGCAGGATCCGGGCTCGGACTCGTCGGCGTTGATCAGGAGGAAGCTGGGTTTGCCGGGCTTGGGCTCCTTGGGCATGAAGCTCCACTTCATGCCGGTGGGGAACCCCGCCCCGCCCCGCCCGCGCAGATTCGACGCCTTGATCTCGTCGATGATCGCGTCCTGACCCTTTTCCATCAGGGCCTTGGTGTTGTCCCAGTCGCCGCGCTGCATGGCGGCGTCGATGTTCCACGGCTGGTAGCCA
>CAYLIK010000275.1:0-2327 GCA_964383565.1 uncultured Sphingomonadaceae bacterium | reverse complement strand
GCCGAGATGGAAAATCGGCTGGATGTCGCGGATCACCTGTTGCAAGCGCTGGAAACGCTTTGTTCCGACGAAGCGACCGGTTCACCTCTCGTCGAGGCGTACATGTCGATTGTGGAAAGATGTGAAGTTCGATAGCGGGCAAGGCCCAGGAGTGGCCGAAATTACCGCACAACGATCACGGCGTCCCTGGTGGTCGTGGGGCGGTGCCGGTATCGGGATTGCGCTGCTCGCCATCGTGCTCTGGCGCATCGATTACCAGCGTTTCGGCGAAGCGCTGGCGGCCGCACGGGTCGAGTATCTGGCACTGGTCCCCGCCGCCATCATGCTGGAGCAGCTGGTGCGGGCGTGGAAGTGGCGGCAGATTCTCTATCCGCTGGGGCGTGTTGCGACGCCGCGCTTGTTTGGTGCGATCATGGCCGGGTATCTCGGCAGCCTCTTGATCCCGTTCGGTGTCAGTCCGCTGCTACGGTCCTGGTTGATCGCGCGCCTGGAAGGATTGCGCATGAGCGCCGTCTTGGCGACGGTCGCCATCGACCGGCTGATCGACGGCGTGGTGTTTGCGTTTCTCGCGGCTCTCGTGTTGGCGCTCGCTGTGTTTCCCGATCCGTCGGGCCGGCTGCGGATCGGTCTGGCCGTTGGCGCGGCCGGAAGCCTAGCGCTGTTCGCTGCCCTACTCTGGCTGCTTGCCCGGCACAAGCGCGGCATGGCCGACCCCGCGAGCCGGTTGCAGCGACTCATATCCCGCTTGCCATCGTGGCTGGCGGGGCGGACCCGACCATTGCTTGCGTCGTTCGCCGATGGCACGGTTTGGCCCTCGGCGTCCTGGCGTCGCTTTGCCATCGTGCTGTCGAGTATTGCGATCAAGCTGATCGCCGCGACGCATTTTCTGTGGGCGGGCCTCGCTTTCGGCGTTGTCCTGCGACCGCTCGACTATCTTTTCCTTATCGTATTCCTCGGGTTTCTCGTGATCCTCACCCATTTCGCTCGGCTCGCCGGCGGCTTCATCATCGGCGCGATCTTCGCGCTCGGCCTGTTCGGCATCGGCGAGGAAACAGCGCTTGCCATGGTGCTCGCGGTGCAAATCGGCAGCCTATCGAGCGTCGCCGCGATCGGAGCGTTTGCGCTATGGCGCAACGGCATTGCGCTCGGCGACCTACAGAACCTGCGGGCGCGCACGGATGACGGCGGCTAACTCGGGCAGACGTTGCGGGTGACTCCCGCGATGGCTTGTGGCGTACCTGACCGGCTTTGGGAGATCGGTGATATAGTTGGTGTTGTGGAAGAATGGAAACCATAAGGGAGGATGCACCAAAATGAGCGGAATGATGGGCGATGGAACCATGGATAGCATGATGTGGGGCATGGGTCTTTGGGGGATCTTGGGTCTGCTGGTTGCTATCCTGCTAATTGCAGCCTTGATCAAATTCGTTTTCTTCCGCTGAAAAATTCAAACTGAGCCACTGCTGCGGATACGGCAAGGGATGATCCAACGATTGCGCCGTCGTCTCAGGCGAGCAATCGCACGTTCGTGGCTCCTCTCCCGCCTCTGGTACCGGCTCTGCGGACTTCGGATCGAGGGCCGGCCTGAGGACGAGGTCTGGTACTTCGCCTATGGCGCCAACATGCACGACAGCGCCTTCCGCGAGCGGCGCGGCATGCGCCCGCTCGACTGGCGGGCGGGCCGCATTCGCGGCTACCGGCTGCGCTTCAATCTGGAGGGTCATCCAATAGGCAAGGCGGCGCCGGCCAATATCTGCCTCGATCCCAAGGCAGAGGTCTGGGGCGTTCTCTACAAGCTCACACGCCGCGACCTCGTCCGCCTCGACTCCACCGAGGGTGTCCCGGGCCGGCGTTACCGTCACCTCTGGGTCGATGCCGAGGATAGCGAACGACGCGGCGTTAAGGTCGTGACTTATGTCGCCGCCGGAAAGGAGGCCGACGGCGATCCATCGCTCCGTTACATCACGCTGCTGCGCGACGGCGCCCGGGCGCATGGCTTGCCCGAGCATTGGATTTCCTTCCTCGATGGCGTCAAGCATGCCGAGTGATGCGGTCGGCGGCGTGGGCGGTTGAGCCCGTACTATACTACGGACGGTATTGTCGCGATCCGAAGGCGGCCTAAGAAAGTCGGATCAAAGTTCAGATCGGTCCCGCCGTCTTCAAATCCGCAATTTAGTCAGACATAGAATTTGCGGCATGTCCGCATTGAGTCTGCTTTACTCAAATAAGCAGTAATTGATTGCCTCAGCTCGCAGGTCCGTTCGGTGCCGCGGGACTAAACCGCTGTCGCGGTAGCTGACGGCGGGGGAGCAGTAACGCGACGGGCG
>CAYLIK010000274.1:0-2345 GCA_964383565.1 uncultured Sphingomonadaceae bacterium | reverse complement strand
TGGTCGATTCCGAGAAGAGCGCGCGCCGCGCGAAGCTGGGACGGAGTGAGCATCGGCATGATGTAAAATACATCAGAAATGACGTCAAGGATCGCTTAAAAGCGTTGTAGAGTATCTATCATGCTATCCTAAACTTGCTTTCAGCGCCATCAAACTGCTAACGCTCAGGCACCCAAACCACCTTTTTAACCGCGCGCGCTCGACGCGACGCCCAGGTATTCGGAGAGTTTCGATGTCGGACGCCCTTATCGCTGAAACGCTGGCCGCCCCGACTCGCCATCGTCGCCTCGCCGCCTGGGTGGACGAGATCGCCGCCCTTACCAAACCGGACCGGGTCCACTGGTGCGATGGCTCCGAGGCCGAGTGGGACGCGCTTACCGCGCAGCTCGTCGCCGCCGGAACCCTGCGCCGCCTCGATCCCGCGAAGCGTCCCAACTCCTTCTGGGCCGCATCCGATCCACGCGACGTCGCGCGCGTCGAAAGCCGCACCTTCATCTGCGCCGAGGACGAGGCCGACGCCGGCCCTACCAACAATTGGCGCGCACCGCATGAGATGCGCGATACGCTCCACGGCCTATTCGACGGCTGCATGCGCGGACGCACCATGTATGTCGTGCCCTTCTCCATGGGGCCGATCGGCTCGCCCATCAGCGCGCTCGGCGTGGAGATCACCGACAGTACCTATGTGGTGCTCTCGATGCGCGTGATGACGAGGATGGGCGCACCGGCGCTGGCAGCCCTGGGCGATGACGGCGAATTCGTTCCCGCGGTCCACTCGGTCGGCGCTCCGCTGGCGCCCGGCCAGGCCGACGTCGCCTGGCCCTGCAACGAGACCAAATATATCGTCCATTTCCCTGAAACGCGCGAGATCTGGTCCTATGGATCGGGCTATGGCGGCAACGCCCTGCTAGGCAAGAAATGCTATGCGCTGCGCATCGCCTCGGTCATGGCCCGCGACGACGGCTGGCTTGCTGAGCATATGCTGATCCTCAAGCTGACCTCGCCCGAAGGCGGCGTGCATTATGTCGCCGCCGCTTTTCCCTCGGCCTGCGGCAAGACCAACCTCGCCATGCTGCAGCCAACCATTCCAGGCTGGAAGGCCGAAACGATCGGCGACGACATCGCCTGGATGCGCTTTGGCGACGATGGCCGGCTCTATGCCATCAATCCCGAGGCCGGATTCTTCGGCGTCGCACCCGGGACGAGCGCAACGACCAACGCCAATGCCCTGGCCAGCCTCAACGCCAACACGATCTTCACCAACACCGCGCTCACCGCCGACGGTGATGTCTGGTGGGAGGGCCTGACGAAGGAGCCGCCCGACGGGCTTACGGACTGGCGCGGCCAGGCCTGGTCTCCCGATCTCGGGACGCCGGCCGCCCATCCCAACGCGCGCTTCGCCTGTCCCGCCGGCCAGTGCCCGGCCATCGCACCCGAATGGGAGGATCCCAAGGGCGTCCCGATCTCGGCGATCCTGTTCGGCGGCCGGCGCGCGACGACCGCTCCGCTCGTCACCGAGGCCTTCGACTGGCAGCACGGTGTGTTCCTGGCCTCGAATGTCGCCTCCGAAGGTACGGCTGCGGCCGAGACCAAGATCGGGGATGTCCGCCGCGACCCCTTCGCGATGCTGCCCTTCTGCGGCTACAATATGGGCGACTACTTCGCGCATTGGCTCAAGCTGGGAGCAGAAGCAGCGGATCCAGCCAAGCTGCCACGCATCTTCTACGTCAACTGGTTCCGCAAGGATGCCCATGGCCGCTTTCTCTGGCCCGGCTTCGGCGACAACGCCCGCGTCCTCAAATGGATCGCGGACCGGCTCGACGGGTGCGTCGAGGCGGAAGACAAGGCCATCGGCCGCCTTCCCAATAGGCACGACCTCGATCTGCAGGGGCTCGATCTGTCGGATGACGCGGTCACCGCCTTGCTCGCCGTCGATGACGATGAATGGCGCGCCGAGGCCGAGCGCATCCGCCGTGACTATGCGCGCTTCGGCGACCGCCTGCCCGCCGCCTTGACCGCCGAACTCGGCGCGCTCGAAGCCCGTCTGGCGTGAAGGGCGCCATCGATCGTGACCGACGCAAACGACGACTATGTCTATGACGAAGCCTCTGGCGACTGGATCACCGCTGCCGAGGCAGCCGTGAATGCCCGGACCGCCGAGACGATCGAGGTCCGCGATGCCGTTGGCAACGTCCTCGCCGATGGCGACAGCATCATCACGATCAAGGACCTCAAAGTGAAGGGGGCGGGGCAGACCCTGCGCAAGGGTACCGTGATCAAGGCGATAAGGCTGACCGGCGACGCTCAGGAAATCGACTGCCGCTACGAAGGCATCAAGGGCTTGG
>CAYLIK010000273.1:0-2357 GCA_964383565.1 uncultured Sphingomonadaceae bacterium | reverse complement strand
GCCCATATTGCCGAACACCATCGCCTGGACGTTGACCGCCGTGCCCCAGTTGTCCGGGATGTCGTACAGACGGCGATAGACCTTGGCGCGCTCCGACTGCCAAGAGCCGAACACCGCGCCGACCGCGCCCCAGAGCTGTTCATGCACGTCCTGCGGGAACGGCTTGTTCCACATCTCCTCGACCAGCGCCTTATACTTGACGACAAGCGCCTGCCAGTCGGCGGCGCTGAGCTCGGTGTCGAGATGATAGCCTTTATCTTCCTTGGCGATCTCAAGCGCTTCCTCGAACGCACCATGATCGAGCTCAAGCACCACATCCGAATACATCTGGATGAAGCGGCGATAGCTGTCCCACGCGAAGCGATCGTCGCCGCTGATCGTAGCGAGGCCTTTCACGGTTTCATCGTTCAAGCCGAGGTTCAGCACGGTATCCATCATGCCCGGCATCGATGCTCGGGCGCCCGAGCGGACCGAGACCAGCAGCGGATCGCTGATCGAACCGAACGCCTTGCCGGTCACGCCTTCAATATGGGCGATGCCGCCCGCGACTTCAGTGCGCAGGCTTTCCGGAAACTTGCCGCCTTCGTCATAATAGCGGGTGCACATCTCGGTCGAAATGGTGAAGCCCGGCGGGACCGGCAGGCCAATCGAGGCCATTTCGGCCAGGTTCGCGCCCTTGCCCCCCAGCAGGTTCTTGTCGCCCTTGCCGCCATCGGAGATGCCGCCACCGAAGCGATAAACATACTGGGTCATTCCGTGCATACCTTATCCCTATCCCGCCTGACCTCAGGTCCGGACATCGGGACCTTGGTCGATCGGCGACGAATCAGCTATCCTGTCAGGGGAAGCCCGCGCGCCTTTTGCACCGCAACAGAGGCTGGATCAAGTTTGGGTGGTTAATCACAGCTCCCGTTGGACGGGATAAACTCACGTCCGGACGGGGCGTTGGGCGCGTTAAAGTCGCAAAAGTCACGGTGACTCGCACACGCGCGCTCGCGCGTACGCGAGAGGGACGGTTGGTCCGGAGCGATACGATGTGCGTTTCGAACTGTTCTCCAGCGAAAGCTGGAGTCCAGATCAGGGTTGGGAACTGGGCCCCAGCTTTCGCTGGGGAACAACCATGACCGGCCCTGACAGGTTTAGGAGGATTAGGATTGCCCTTGTGGGGCGCCGGCTCAGCCTTCGATGCGCGAGAAATCGGCAACCTTGTGAACGGCGTCGCGGATGCGCGCGAGCAGGCCGAGACGGGCTTCACGCTTCTCCGCATCGGGATCGTTGACCGTGACCTTGTCGAAGAAGGCGTCGATCGGCGCGCGCAGCCCCGCCAGCGCCGCCATTGCGCCCTCAAAATCCTCAGCATCGATTGCAGCCCCCGCCCGTTGCTCCACCGCGTCGAGCGCGGCGATCAGGGCAGCTTCCTCATCTTGGGGCGTGTAGGAAAGTGTTTTTTTCGTGCCGTCATCCCAGCGAAGGCTGGGATCCAGGTCTGTCGCCCCTTGCGGTGCTTTCTCGTCCGAAGAGACATGGGCCCCAGCCTTCGCTGGAGCGACGGACAGAGCTTGGGCATCGCTCCATCCCTCTTTCTTGAGGATGTTGGCGGCGCGCTTGTAGCCGGTGAGGAGGTTGGCGCCGTCGTCGCTGGCGACGAAGGATTGCAGGGCCTTCACGCGGGCGAGCAAGCGGACGAGATCATCCTCGCCGCCGAGCGCGAAAACCGCGTCGATCAGATCGTGGCGAACGCCGGCTTCGCGTTGCTGGACCTTGAGGCGGTCGGCGAAGAAGTATGGAACATCTTCAACTGGTAGCAAAACTTCAGCACGGAAACGTTCCGAGCAATGCTCAAGTGCTTCGATCATCGCTAACGGGCTAGAAGCATCCAAGATGGGCTGAAACTCTCGCCGAGCAAAGTTTCTTTCATTTATCAAGAAGTTATTCAAAATCCGCGAGGTGACAATGATTGCATGACCCGTTTCCGAATGCCTCTCAGGCAATCCAAGGGTCAAATACAACCACTTGTACGCGAGTGCGCGGAGGCTTGCCCGAACGTCGTTTTCGACAAGTATCTCGATTGCACCAAGGCTTGCTCGCCGGATAGCGAATGGATCTTTGGACCCCGAAGGCTTTTGACCAATTAGAAAAAAAGCGAAAATGGTATCCAGCTTATCCGCCAACGATACCGCCACTGTCACTGGCGCAGTCGGAACGTCATCACCCTGCCCGACCGGCTTGTAGTGATCACGGATCGCGTCGGCGACCTCTTCGGCGAGGCCCTGCGCGCGGGCGTAGTAGCCGCCCATCACGCCCTGAAGCTCGGGGAACTCGCCGACCATGCCCGTGACGAGATCGGCCTTGCAGAG
>CAYLIK010000272.1:0-2360 GCA_964383565.1 uncultured Sphingomonadaceae bacterium | reverse complement strand
CGTGGATTATCCGGCAACGAAATCTTTCACCATACGCAAGGGCCGCGACGAGCCGACCGCCTGATCAGGCGGGTACGCCGAACAGATCGTGATCGTCGGCATCCTCAATAAGGACGGGGATGATGTCGCCGGGGGCGCGGCCTTGTGCGTCGCGGAGGTGGACTTCGCCGTCGATATCGGGCGCGTCAGCCTTTGAGCGGCCGGTGGCGCCGCCTTGCTCATCTACCGCGTCGAGAATGACGTCGAGCGTGCGGCCGATCTTCGCCTGAAGCTTGGCAGCCGAAATCCCGGCGGTCTTTTCCATGAAGCGGGCGTAGCGCTCTTCCTTGACCTCTTCGGGCACAGGGCCGGGGAGATCGTTGGCGGCCGCGCCCTGCACTGGCTCGAACCGGAAGGCGCCCACACGGTCGAGCTGTGCTTCATCCATCCAGTCAAGCAGATACTGGAAATCCTCCTCTGTCTCGCCGGGGAAGCCGAGTACGAACGAAGATCGGATCGCGATGTCCGGGCATATGGCGCGCCATGATTTGAGCCGTTCGAGGACCTTGGCCTCGTTGGCGGGGCGCTTCATCGCCTTCAGCACCTTCGGCGAGGCATGCTGGAACGGGATGTCGAGATAGGGGAGCACCAGTCCCTCCGCCATCAGCGGGATGACCTGATCGACGTGTGGATAGGGATAGACATAGTGGAGGCGGACCCACGCCCCGAGCTTGCCGAGTTCGCGCGCGAGATCAGTCATGTGGGCGCGGACCTCGCCACCCTTCCAGGGCTTCACTTCGTGGCGGGTGTCGACGCCATAGGCCGAAGTGTCCTGGCTGATGACCAACAGTTCTTTCGTGCCGGCGGCGATCAGCTTTTCGGCCTCGCGCAGAATCGCGTCGGGGCGGCGGCTGACCAGATCGCCCCGGATCGACGGTATGATGCAGAAGGAGCAGCGATGATTGCAGCCTTCGGAAATCTTAAGATAGCTGTAGTGGCGCGGGGTGAGCTTTAGCCCGGCTTCCGGAACCAGATCGATATAGGGCGACGGCGCGATCGGTGACGCCTCGTGCACCGCGCCGACCACCGCCTCATATTGGTGCGGGCCTGTAACGGCGAGAACGTTGGGAAAACGGGCGCGGATGATGTCGGCTTCATTGCCCATGCAGCCGGTGACGATGACCCGGCCATTCTCCGCGATCGCCTCGCCAATGGCTTCGAGGCTTTCCTCCTTTGCGCTGTCGAGGAAGCCGCAGGTGTTGACCAGCACGACGTCCGCGCCCTGATAGTCGGACGACAGGCCGTAGCCGTCCGAGCGCAGCTTCGTGAGAATGCGCTCGCTATCGACCAGCGCCTTGGGGCAGCCGAGCGAGACCATGCCGACCTTGGGCGGAGAAGGAAGTTCCAGTGCCATGAGTGTGGCGCGCACATAGGCATTTTGCGAGGCTATGTCATCCCCGCGCGCATCACGCCCAAATGAAGCGATGGCGCGGCTTCGCGTTGACGCGCCTCCGGTTACGGATATCCGTTAAAAACTCTCCGCCGGCAGCGCCATGATGCTGTCAGCGCCGCCCTCGATCTTGCGCCGTGCCGCTCCGGCCTCGGGCAATATGCGTTCCGCGAAGAAGCGGGCGGTGATTTGCTTGGCCTCGTGGAAGGCCTTGTCGCCTTCGCCGGCCGCCAGCGCAGCCGATGAGGCGCGGAGCATCTTGAGCCACATCCAGCCGAGCGCGACCACACCCGCGCATTGCATGAACGGATAGGCGGCGGCGCCTGCGTTGTCGGGCTTGGCCATGGCGTTCTGGACCAGCCACATAGTCGCGGCCTGAAGTTGGCCGAGGGCCTTCTGGAGTTGTTGCGCGAAATCCTTCGCGGCGGGGTCAGCCTCGGCGGCGGCGATGTCCTCGTTCAGCACCTTGAACCAGAGCTGGATCGCGCGACCGCCGTTCAGCGCCAGCTTGCGGCCGACGAGGTCCATCGCCTGGATGCCGTTCGTGCCTTCGTAGATCATCGCGATCCGGGCATCGCGGACATATTGCTCGACACCATTCTCGCGGATGTAGCCATGGCCGCCATAGACCTGTTGCGACAAGGTCGCGGCGTAATAGCCGATGTCGGTGCCGTAGCCCTTGATGATGGGGGTGAGCAGTGAGATCAGGTCATCGGCGGTCTGGCGTTCTTCCTCGGTCTGCGCCTGATGAGCGAGATCGACCTGCAGCGCTCCCCAGAGGCACAGGGCGCGGGTGGCCTCGAGATAGGCCTTGCACTCCATCAGCATGCGGCGGACGTCGGGGTGGACGAAGAGGGTGTCGGCTTTCTGGTTTGGGTCGGCGGGCCCGGTGAGGGCGCGGCCCTGGCGGCGGTCCTTGGCGTACTGGACG
>CAYLIK010000271.1:0-2395 GCA_964383565.1 uncultured Sphingomonadaceae bacterium | reverse complement strand
GTATCTGCGATCCAGTTACGCCATAAAGGGTTCATCAATGACGTGGCCAATGCCGTCGATAAAGGCAGTGGCGTGGGCCTCGATCTCGAGATCACCGAGAGCGTGATGATGGAAGACGTCGAGAGAAACACCACCAAGCTCCGGTCCATCAGGGACATGGGTCTGGAAATCGCCATCGACGACTTCGGGACCGGCTACTCGTCGCTGAGTTATCTCGCCAAGCTGCCGATCAATACCTTGAAGATCGATCGGGCGTTTATCACGAATCTCGCCGACAACCCGAACGACATGACCCTGGTTTCGACCATCATTTCACTCGCCCATTCCTTGAACCTCAAAGTGGTCGCCGAGGGCGTGGAAACCGAAGGCCAGTCGAATCTGCTGAAGTTGTTGCGATGCGACATGATGCAGGGCTATCTTTTCAATCGCCCGCTGCCGGCCGATGAATTCTCGACACTCTTGGCCCGGCCTGCGCATGCTTTGTCCCATTAAGCGGCTGCAGCTAAAAGGGTCGGTGCATCGAGCGCCTCCGCCAGCGCGACGTAGACGGCATCGTATGCCGTCAAGTTGTTCCGTAGTTCCCAAACGCGCGGCAGAAGGAAGTCGTGCGGATATCTCGTCAGCGGAAGGTCCATGAGATCGGCCAGCGCCATGCGGCAGCGCTCTGGGTCGGCCTCTCCCGATGCGGCGTACCGGCGCGAGACCTGCGCCACTTCGACATCCATCAGGTGGGGTGCGTGAAGCGTCTGCTCGGGATCGAAGAGGTGTTTTTCCACGGGGATCGCGACTGGCGTGCGCAGGAACACCTCGAGAACCGCCGAGGCATCGAGGACAATCAACGGCTGTCGCGTTCCGCGCGCACCGCCTGCGCCGGTGGCACGGAGGGCGTCACTGCGGGGCGGCGCTCCAGGCGCGTGCGCAACTCCTCGAGCGTCGGCCGCTCGGCGGCACAGCGGATCTCCTTCAGGAGGTAGTCGGAGAGCGACATGCCCGCCAAGGCGGCGCGCGCCTTGAGCCGGCGGTGCAGCACGTTCGGCACGTTTCAAATCTGGATCATCGCTGACATGTTTCAAACATAAGAACATGTGCGGCACATGTCAAGCCGGACAGTAACTATTGCCGTCAGATGCCTGCTCGTGTCTGTGATGCCGGGGAAAGAGATGGGTCTGCTCGGCGGTTATTCGGCTTAACCCCAGGTATCCGCGGCGATGCTGTCATACCAGCCGTAGGCGTATTTGGCTTCTTCTTCGCGGAAGCCGGCGGGTGCGTCCTTGGGGCTGACGCCGCCCGAGCCCTCGATCTGGACAATGCCCTTGTCCGACACCCGGTACACGCCCACCACCGAGATGCCGTACTTCGGAGCGATCAGGCTGTAGCAGGTGTTGACGTAGGACGCGTCGCTCACGCCCTGGCCCTTCAACATCGCCACGATGGCGGCGGCGCAGATCTTGGCCTCGGAGTTGGCGGCGAAACCGGATTTCGGCAGGGCGCCGGCGATGGAGGAATCGCCGATCACGTGAATCCCCGGATGCAACTTGGATTCGAAGGTCTTGGGATCCACCGGGCACCAGCCGCTGTCGTCGGCCAGTCCGGACTTCATGGCGATGGCGCCGGCGGTCTGCGCCGGAATAACATTGACGACCGCGGCCTTGTGTTTATCGAACGCGTCCACGATCATCTTCTTGGTGTCCACGGATTTCACCACGCCGCCCTTCGCGCCCGGCACCCATTCGATCATGCCCGGGTAGAGTTTGGCCCAAGCGTCCATGAACAGACCTTTCTTGGAGAAATCGTCCTTGGCGTCCAGAATCAGGATCTTGGACTTGGGCTTGTGGGCCTTGAAGTAATGCGCCACCGCGCTGGCGCGCTCGTACGGCCCGGGTGGGCAGCGGAACGGATTGGGCGGCGCGACGATCACGAACAGCCCGCCGTCGCGCATCCCTTCCAGCTTCTTGCGCAGCAGCACCGTCTGTGGGCCAGCCTTCCAGGCATGCGGCATGACATCCGTGGCCGCTTCGTTGTAGCCTTCGATGGCGTTCCACTTGAAATCGATACCGGGCGAAACCACCAGGCGATCGTAGGGCAGGGTCGTGCCGCTCTTGAGCTTGACCTTTTTTCCGGCGGGATCGATCGCCGTTACCGTGTCCTGCATAACGGCCACACCGTGCTTTTTATGCAATATATCGTAGCCATGGGTGATCGACTCCATGCTGAGGAAACCGCCGAGATAATAGTTACTGAACGGGCAGGTGATGAAACGCGTGCTCGGCTCGATCAGCGTGACGGACAGGCTGGGATCGCCGCGCCGCAGATACTTGGCGCAGGTGGCGCCGCCGAAGCCGCCGCCGATCACCACCAGCTTGGCGCCCTTGGCGGCGCCTGCGGAGGGCGAATA
>CAYLIK010000270.1:0-2508 GCA_964383565.1 uncultured Sphingomonadaceae bacterium | reverse complement strand
CGCCCTTGAGGCCAAGCCAGATGTCGAGCAGTTCGGGCATGTCGTTCTGCGCCACGCCGAGCGCCAGGATCGCGCCGGTCGAGGTGCCGACGACGATATCGGGCTTCACGCCATGCTTGGTGATGAGCGCATCTAGGACGCCGACCTGGAAGGCGCCCTTCGCGCCGCCGCCGCTGAGAACGATCGCCAGTTTACCTGCCATGGAGTCTCTCCCGATTGGATTGCACTTCCTCTGCGGGGCTTGGGTGAACAAATCGCAAAGTTTTCGGCGGGTGTCACCTGTTTGACGACAGGGGTGCGAGGTAATCTTGAAGCATAACACAAAGTGTTATAAACGGTAGCAGCATATCCGGGGAGTGCGGCGATATTCGAATCTTCAAGAATGGCTGGTTCGAGCGGTTTGCGCGAAAGGAAAAGTTGGGCGATGCCGCGCTTTGGGACGCGATCGACAGGGCCGAAAGGGGATTGATCGATGCCGATCTCGGCGGCGGCGTCATCAAGCAAAGGGTGGCGAGGCCAGGCGAGGGAAAGTCAGGCGGTTATCGAACATTGATCCTGTTTCGACAGGGAGATCGAGCGGTGTTCGCCTTCGGTTTCGCCAAGAATGCGCAGGCGAATATTTCGAAGGCTGATCTGGCGATGTTGAGGAAGGCGTCGACGGAAACATTGGGCTGGAGCGAAGTGGAATTGGACCGGTTGGTCGGGTCGGGTGTGTTGGTGGAGGTAGAGTATGAGCAAGGCTGAAGATAAGGGATATCGCAGCGAGATCGCTGGCGCGATCCATGAGATGATGAGCGACGCCCATGATGCGGGTGTGGTTTCACGCGAAACCCTGCGCAGTTTCGACGAGGCGTGCCTTGCTCCGGCGCCTGCGCTCAAAGGCGAGGAAATCCGGGCTCTGCGAGAACGAGAGCGCGTGTCGCAGCCTGTGTTCGCGGCCTATCTGAATGTGTCGCGCAATCTGGTGTCGGACTGGGAGCGTGGGGTGAAGCGGCCGGGCGGGCCGGCTCTGCGGCTGCTTTCAATTATCCGGCGAAAGGGACTGCAGGCGGTGGCGTGAGCGCGAGTTGGCGCACGCACATAGCTCCACATCGTCTTCCGGCGGGCGGACCGCTACGCTGCCAATGCAGCCCCTTCGAAATCCGTTCTGAAATCTATATAGCCCCTGTGATGACGCTAACCGCATTTGACCTTTGGCTGGGAAAAACGCTGTTCCAGCCGCCCATCATCAAGCTGTGCCAGGTGTCGGGGCAGAGTCAGTTTGCGATTTCACGGCTGTTCTGGTTCGTCGTGGCGCTGGACCAGCTGCGGCTGGCCGACACGCTTGGCCAGCAGATCATCGCCGGGCTGTTCAGCGTGGTGATGATGATTACCGCGTCGCTGCGTGCGGACATGCCGGCTTATAGCTGGCGCTGGTTTCGGATGCTGGCTCTGGCGCTGCTCGTGCTGGATGTGTTCCATTCCACACGGAGCGGCGAATGGGCCGGCGTCGAGATCTGGCTGCTGGTGTTATTTGCAGAATATGCCGCGACGATCAGGACGATACCGCCAGCGGACGCTAAGCGGCGCGTTGTGAAGACGGCGACGAAGCAGATATAGAGCGCCGCACAATCCGGGGGCTTTGCGAGAGCTTGGGAAAAGAAATGTACTCCGGCGAAGGCCGGAGTCCAGCGCGCACGGTTTTGACAGAGGCTCCAGGTCTGAAGCTGAGTTCCTGGACTCCGGCCTTCGCCGGAGTACACTTATGCAAAGACCCCATTTTCGCTTCAGATAAGCGATAGATACGCAGGGCCGACGGCCTACCGCTCTCGCAGCCTCGGCATCAGTTCGACGAAGTTGCAGGGCTTGTGGCGGCTGTCGAGCTGGGTGGCGAGGATGCCGTCCCAGCCGTCTTTCACCGCGCCGGTCGAGCCAGGGAGCGCGAAGATGTAAGTGCCGCGGGCGACGCAGGCGGTGGCGCGGCTTTGTACCGTGGATGTGCCGATCGTCTGGAAACTCAGCCAGCGGAACAGCTCGCCGAAGCCCTGGATTTCCTTGTCCCAAACCATCGCCAGCGCCTCGGGGGTCACGTCGCGGCCGGTGACGCCGGTGCCGCCGGTGGTGATGATGCAGTCGATCTCGGGGTCCTCGATCCACGCATGGAGGTGGGCGACGATCGATTCCACATCATCCCTGATGATGTCACGGGCGGCGAGGATGTGGCCGGCGCCGGTCAGGCGTTCGACGAGGGTGTTGCCGGAGCGGTCGTCAGCGAGCGTGCGGCTGTCGGAGACGGTCAGTACGGCGATGCGGACGGGGAGGAACTCCGCCGTCGGGTCAATTGGCACGCGCCAGCTCGGTATTGCCGCCGCTGCTGGCCGGGACCAAAGCGGTGCTGCTGTCGCTGTCCATGCGGACGGCCGTCTTGCCGGGCAGACCGGGGAAGCGGGGCCACATGCCCTGCGCGATCGCCTTCAGGCTGGCGGGCGCCTTGCCCTGCTGCTGCCGGCCGTACATCCAGTAATTGCG
>CAYLIK010000269.1:0-2514 GCA_964383565.1 uncultured Sphingomonadaceae bacterium | reverse complement strand
GCCGACGCGCACGCAGATGCCGTCAATCGGGATCGGCTGCTCGGAACGCCCGAGGATCTTGTTGGTCTCGGCCTGGCCCTTCCACTCCTCCTTCGATTGACCGCTGTCGAGCTGCTTATCGATGTAGGGAATGATCGAACCCGCCAGCGGGACGCCGAAGAATTCCTTCGGATATTTGTCGCTGCGGATGTGATCGGCAACCGCGCGATCGATGTCGAGAATCGCCGATGCCGGATCGCCGAGCTTGTCCTTCACGGCCGCGTGGATGCTGCCCATCTGCTTGACCAGCTCGCGCATGTTGTTGGCGCCGGCGCCCGAGGCGGCCTGATAGGTCATCGAGGTCATCCACTCGATGAGCTTGGCCTTGAACAGCCCGCCGAGCGCCATGAGCATGAGCGACACCGTGCAATTGCCGCCGATGTAGTTCATAACACCATTGCGGATGCCGTTCTTGATGACATCGAGATTGACCGGGTCGAGGATAATGATGGCATCCTTGTCCATGCGCAGACTGGATGCCGCATCGATCCAGTAGCCCTTCCAACCGGCGGCGCGCAGCTTGGGAAATATTTCGGAGGTGTACTCACCGCCCTGACAGGTGATGATGACATCCATCGCCTTCAGTTCACTGATGCTCTTGGCGTCTTTGAGCGGCGGCACGTCCTGGCCAATCGCGGGACCCTTGCCGCCGACGTTCGACGTGGTGAAGAACACCGGCTCGATGTGATCGAAATCTTTTTCCGCCTGCATGCGGCCCATGAGCACCGAGCCCACCATGCCGCGCCAACCCACCAGACCTACCCGCTTCATTGTCATGCCCTCGTCAAATAACTTGTTAAAGCGCCGCCACGACGGCGTCGCCCATGGCTTTCGTTCCAACCTTCTTCATGCCTTCGGTGTAAATATCGCCCGTGCGCAGATCCTGATCGAGCACCCGTGCCACCGCCCGTTCAATCTTGTCCGCGAGCTGCGGCTCGTTGAGGGTGTATCGCAGCATCATCGCCGTGGAAAGTATGGTCGCGAGCGGATTGGCCACGCCCTTGCCGGCGATATCCGGCGCCGAACCGTGGATCGGTTCGTACATGCCCTTGTTCGCGGCATCCAGAGAGGCCGAGGGCAACATACCGATGGAGCCCGTGAGCATCGCTGCTTCGTCCGAGAGGATATCGCCGAAGATGTTGCCGGTGACGATCACGTCGAACTGCTTGGGCGCGCGCACCAGTTGCATCGCGGCATTGTCCACGTACATGTGGCTCAGCTCGACGTCAGGATAATCCTTGGCGATCCGTATGACCACCTCGCGCCACAGGCCCGAGGTTTCGAGCACGTTAGCTTTCTCCACCGAGCAAAGTTTCTTGCGACGTTTGCGCGCGGCCTCGAACGCCACCCGCGCCACGCGCTCGACCTCGTGCTCGGCATAGACCATGGTGTTGAACCCCTGGCGCTCGCCGTTCTCGAGCGTGCGCACCCCGCGCGGCTCGCCGAAATAGATATCGCCGGTCAGCTCGCGCACGATCAGCAGATCGAGGCCCGCCACCACCTCGGGCTTGAGCGTCGAGGCCGAGGCCAGCTGCGGATAAAGTATCGCCGGGCGCAGGTTGGCGAACAGCTTGAGTTCCGCGCGCAGCCCCAGCAGGGCCTTTTCCGGGCGCAACTCGCGCGGCAGCGTATCCCACTGGGTACCGCCCACGGCCCCGAGCAGCACGGCATCCGCTTGTTGCGCCAGTTTCAGCGTCGCATCCGGGAGTGGACGCTTATGCGCTTCATACGCTGTCCCGCCCACGGGGGCGGTTTCCATCTCGATTTTGAGGCCGAAATCCCGGCGCAAGCGGTCGAGCAGCTTGACGGCCTCGGCTACCACTTCGGGTCCGATACCGTCGCCCGGTAATATCGCAATCTTCTTAGTCATCGTTCGTCCCGTTACTTCGTGAAGAGCCAAGGCGCTTCTTTACGGCGCCGTGCTTCATAAGTCTTGATCTCGTCCACATGCTGCAGCGTGAGCCCGATGTCATCGAGTCCATTTAATAGACAGTGCTTGCGGAAGGCGTCGATCTCGAATTTGAATACCTTGCCGGCGGGTGTCGTCACCGTCTGCGCGACAAGATCCACCGTGAGCCGGTAACCCGGCGCTGCTTCGGTTTCCCGGAACAGCTGATCGACGGCGGCGCGATCCAGCACGATCGGCAGCAGGCCGTTCTTGAAACTGTTGTTGTAAAAAATATCGGCATAGCTCGGCGCGATGATCGCGCGGAAACCGTAATCCATGAGTGCCCACGGCGCATGCTCGCGCGAGGAACCGCAGCCGAAATTATCTCGCGTCAGCAAAACCTGCGCGCCCCGGTAACGCGGCTGATTCAGCGCGAAGTCCGCATTGATACGACGCTGGCTGTGGTCCATACCCGGCTCGCCCGGATCGAGGTAGCGCCAATCGTCGAATAGGTTCGGCCCGAAACCGGTGCGTTTGATCGATTTCAAATACTGCTTCGGAATGATCGCATCCGTGTCGACATTGGC
>CAYLIK010000268.1:0-2529 GCA_964383565.1 uncultured Sphingomonadaceae bacterium | reverse complement strand
CCTTCCACCATGGCTGGCCGTTGAGTGCGGACGACGGGGACAACCAGATGATGCTCTTCTTGGGAGAGGGCTAACGCGTCATCGCGCACGACCGCCGCGGCCATGGCCGCTCGACCCAGACCTGGACCGGCAACGAGATGGACACCTATGCGGCGGACGTCATTGCGCTTGCCGCGGCGCTCAATCTCAAAAATGCGATCCATGTCGGCCATTCGACCGGCGGTGGGGAGGTCGCGCACTATGTCGCGCGGGCGGAGCCGGGCCGGGTCGCCAAGGCCGTGCTGATCGGCGCAGTGCCGCCGATCATGGTCAAGTCCGACAAAAATCCCGGCGGATTGCCGCTCTCTGTGTTCGACGGCTTCCGGTCCGCGCTCGTTGCCAATCGCGCGCAATTCTACCGGGATATTCCGTCAGGGCCATTCTACGGCTTCAACCGGCCCGGCGCAAAAGTCTCGCAGGGCGTGATCGACAATTGGTGGCGGCAGGGCATGATGGGCGGCGCCAAGGCGCACTATGACTGCATCAAGGCTTTCTCGGAGACCGATTTCACTGATGATCTCAAGAAGATGTCAGTGCCTACATTGCTTATGCACGGCGATGACGACCAGATCGTGCCGATCGCAGATTCCGCGCTGCTCGGGATCAAGTTGCTGAAGAAGGGAACGCTCAAGGTCTACAAGAGCCTGCCGCATGGCATGTGCACGACCCATCCGGAGATCATCAATCCCGACCTGTTGGCGTTCGTGAAAAGCTGAACTCACGCCTCGCGCCGCAGCGGCCGCGCGAGGAGGGCAGTGACTACTTCGTCGGCGGGGGCGCCGTCGAGCAGGGCGCAGACCGCCGCCGTGATTGGCATGTCGATGCCCGCCTTGCGAGCCGCTTCGGCCAGCACCGGTGCGGTATAGGCGCCCTCGGCCACGGTCCGGCGGTCGGCGAGCAGCGCTTTTGCGTCGCCACCCTCGCCGATTGCCTTGCCGAGCGAGAAGTTGCGCGAGCTGGTCGAGGAGCAGGTCAGCACCAGATCGCCGAGGCCGGACAATCCCCCCAGCGTCTCGGGGCGCGCTCCGCGCGCCAACCCGAAGCGTGACATCTCGGCGAAACCGCGTGAAATCAGAGCAGCACGCGCATTCTGGCCAAGCCTGCGTCCCTCGACCACGCCGCAGGCGATCGCGAGCACATTCTTGACCGCCCCGCCGATCTCAGCGCCGATCACGTCGCTGGAGGCATAGGGCCGGAAGGTCGGCCGGGCGAGCCGCTGGGCCAGTGCTTCGCCCACGCGCGAATCCTCGCATGCCAGCGTGATCGCGGTCGGCAGCCCTGCGGCCACCTCATGAGCGAAGGTCGGCCCCGAAAGCACCGCGATTGCCGCACCGGGCTGCACCTCGGCGGCGGCTTCGGACATCAGCGCGCAGGTGCCCGCCTCTATTCCCTTGGCGCAGAGGACGAGCGGGATATGAAGGCCCGGCAAGTGGCCGAGCATCGCCCGAAGATGCTGCGCCGGGGTTACGACCAGCAGCGCATCCAGCATCGCCAGATCGGCAATGTCGCCCGTTGCCCGGATCGATGGCGAGAGGGCGACGCTCGGCAGGAACAGGCTGTTCTGATGCGCGCTGTTGATCGCCTCGACGACCTCCGGCTCGCGCGCCCAGAGCAGCACCGGCTCGCCGCCCGCCGCGCTTACCTGCGCGAGCGCCGTGCCCCAAGCGCCGCCGCCGATCACGCCTATCCTCATGCCTTCACCCCTGCTCCGCGGGCCTTTTCCGCGGTCGGATCGAGCGGCCAGCGCGCCCGTGCCGGTATGTCGAGCCCATCGGTCAGGCCAAGCGCCAGCCGCTCGGCGCCAGCCCAGGCGATCATCGCCGCATTGTCAGTGCAAAGCCAGAGCGGTGGCGCAACGAAAGGCAGACCGCTGTCCCGCGCCAGGTTTTCCAGCGCACCACGGATTGTCTGGTTCGCCGCGACGCCGCCGGCCACGACGAGCGCGGTCGCGCCGTCGGCCTGTTCGATTGCCTTCCGGGTTCGATCGAGCAGACAGTCGACCACTGCCTGCTGGAAGGAGGCGGCGATATCCTCGGCGCGATAACGCCCCGCATCCCGCGCCCGGAGCACTGCGCTCTTGAGGCCCGCGAAGGAGAAATGGGGCTCGGCTGATCCCAGCAGGGGGCGGGGCAATGGAACGGCGCGTGGATCGCCTCCCTGCGCCGCGCGCTCGACGGCGGGGCCGCCGGGGAAACCGAGGCCGAGAAGTTTGGCAGTCTTATCAAAAGCTTCGCCCGCCGCATCGTCGATCGTGGTGGCGAGGCGGCGATAGCGGCCGGCGCCTTCGACAAAGAGAAGCTGACAATGCCCGCCCGAGACCAGCAGCAGCAGATAAGGGAATTGCAGATCGGGATCAGCGAGCCTCGGCGAAAGCGCGTGGCCTTCGAGGTGATTGACCGCGATCAGCGGCTTGCCCGCCGCCATCGCGAGCGCCTTGCCGGTGACGAGGCCGACCATGACCCCGCCGATCAGCCCCGGCCCGGCAGTGGC
>CAYLIK010000267.1:0-2538 GCA_964383565.1 uncultured Sphingomonadaceae bacterium | reverse complement strand
GGAGGAGTCACAGCAAGTCCCTCAGCGCCGCGATCAGCCGTTGCGTGACGTCATCCGCGCTACCGCTGGCATCGATCCTGCGAAACCGGCCCGACTCGCCATCGGCAAGGCGCTGGAAAGCAGCTGTCACCCGCGCATGATAGTCGGCATTGCGTGCGCCGAAGCGATCGGCGGTGCCCTGATCCCGCGCCAAGGCCCGCTCGCTGCCTGCTTCGCCCGGCAAGGCCAGGAGCAGCGTCCTGTCCGGCAACAGGCCCTCGCTCCCGATCTGGTGAAGTTTGAGCAGGTCTGCGTCGTCGATCCCGTCAGCCCCGCCCTGATAGGCACGCGAACTGTCGATGAAGCGATCGCAGACCACCCACTGCCCTGCCTCAAGCGCGGGCCTGATCGTCCTGGCGACATGATCGGCGCGGGCCGCCGCGAACAGCAGCGCCTCCGCGCGGGTGGTCCAGCGATCGGCGGTTCCGGTCATCAGCAGACCTCGGATCGCCTCCGCACCGGGGCTGCCACCCGGTTCGCGTGTCTCGACCACGGTCTTGCCAAGGCCCCGAAGCGCTTCAGCGAGCCTCTTTGCCTGGGTGGATTTGCCGACGCCCTCCCCGCCTTCCAGCGTGATGAAGCGTCCCTGCCCGCTCACGCCAGCCCGATGAGAGACAGCAGCGCCAGCCACATGTGGCGGAAGAAGCCCGCTTCCTCGACATCATTCGCAGCCACCAGCGGCATCCGCTGGGGCGGTGTGTCGGCGGTCTGCACGATCAGCGTGCCGATCTGCTGGCCGGCCCTGATCGGGGCCTTGATCGGCCCATCATAGATGACCGAGACCTTCATCTCGCTCCCCATGCCGCGCGGAATGGTCACGGCGAGATCGCGCGGGGCGACCAGATCGACATGATCCTCCGCGCCGACCTGCACCTCGGCGGTCTCGACCTTCTGGCCCTTCTTGTAGAGCGGGCGCGATTGCCAGGCGCCGAATCCCCAGTTCATCAGCGCGATCGATTGCTCACGGCGTGCCGCCATCGAATCGAGCCCGGCGATCACCATTACGAGGCGGCGGCCGTTCTGCTCGGCCGATCCAGTGAAGCTGTAGCCCGCCTCGGAAGTGTGGCCGGTCTTGAGACCGTCAGCGCCCTCGACGGTGCCGAGCAACGGGTCACGGTTGCCCTGGGTGATTTCCTCGCCGCCCATGGTCTTGCCCCAGGTGAATTCACGGCGGCTGTAATAGGTCTTGTAGAGATCGGGGAACTGCTGGATCGTCGCTTCGGCGAGCTTGCCGAGATCCTTGGCGGTGACCTGGGTCACGCCCTCGTCAGGCCAGCCGTTGGAATTGCCGAAATTGCTGTCCTTCATGCCGAGCCGGTCCTTGGCCCGGTTCATCAGCGCCACGAAAGCCGGCTCGGTCCCTGAAATGCCCTCGGCCAGCACCACACATGCGTCATTGCCCGACAGCACGACGATGCCGAACAACAGGTCGCGCACGCTCACCTGTTCGCCGGGCGACAGGAACATGGTCGATCCCGCCTCGGGGCCGTGCCAGCGCTTCCAGGTCTCGGGGCGGACGGTGAAGGTCTGGTCGAGCTTCAGTTCACCCTTCTTGATAAGGTCGAACGCGACATAAACCGTCATCATCTTGGCCATCGACGCTGGCGGCATGCGGCGATCGGCATCCTTGGCGTAGAGGATCGCGCCTGAGGACAAGTCCTTCAGATAGGCGACCGGAGCCGGCGTATCGAAGGGTGGACGGGTCGCCTGCGCAGGCCCGGCAAGGAGCAGGGCTGCTGCGGCCAGCGGGAGGGAAAGTGCGGCGCGGGAACGCTGGATCAAGGGGGGACCTCTTCCTGACTGTCAATTCGTTGCGGTCGGCCTGATGAGCCGCGCATCCTGATAACCCTGACCTTGCACGCGCGCCAGTGCCGCAAGCGCCGTGCTCTCCTCATAATAGGGGCCGAGACGCACCCGCCAGACGCTGCCCGCCATGTCGATGGCGCCGCCAAGCTGGCTTGCAAGGCTGTCCGCGCGCATCCGGTCGCCATAGGCGCCCACCTGCACGAAAAAGCTGGGGATAAGTGGCGCGGAGAGCCGGGAGGAGGCCGGCGTCGTGCTTGCCGCCGGTGCCGGCTGGGCAATCGGCGGCGCTACCGGGCGCGTCTGCGACGCCAGCCACCGCTGGAATCGGCTGTCGAGCGCGGCCAGTTCGACGCGCGACTGGGCCGTTCGTTCGGGCACGGCGCGCCCGCTTCGCAGCGCGAGCCTGTCGGCCTCGCCCGGATAGACCCTCTTGACCCGGACACGCGCCACGCCCTGCCGGTCGATGCCGAGCTGCTGCGCGGCGCGGCGCGAAAGATCGATGATCCGGTTGGCGATGAATGGCCCACGATCGTTGATGCGGACAAGGATGGTGCGGCCGGTGTCGAGCGCAGTCACCTCGGCATAGCTTGGCAATGGCAGCGTCTTGTGGGCCGCGCCGACCATATGCATGTCGAATGTCTCGCCATTGGCGGTCGGCCCGCCGTGGAAGGCGTCGCCATACCAGGAGGCGTA
>CAYLIK010000266.1:0-2551 GCA_964383565.1 uncultured Sphingomonadaceae bacterium | reverse complement strand
CAGCGGGTCAGAGCCGCAGGCCGCAGGCAGCGGCTTCGCCTAAAGGAGTGAGGAATGACCATCCAGACCATCCAACTGAACAAGCTGGCGCTTTCCGACCTCAACGTGCGGAAGGTGAAGCCCAAGGAAATTGAAGCCCTCGCAGCCGACATTCAGGCGCGGGGCGTGCTGCAAAACCTGATCGGCTATGATGAGGACGGCAAGATCAAGATTTGCGCTGGAGGGCGGCGCTACCGGGCCTTGAAGCTGTTGCAGAAGGCAAAGACCATCCCCGGCACTTTCGAGGTTCCCGTTGAAATCCGCAGCAAGGACGAGGCGCTGGAAATCTCTCTTGCCGAGAACGCGCAGCGTGAGGACATGCACCCCGCCGATGCCATCGCCGCCTATCGGGCGATCATCGACAGCGGCAAAGACGTTGACGATGTTGCAGCATCGTTCGGCGTCTCCCCCGCCTATGTCCGCCGCGTGTTGAAGCTGGCGGCGCTGCACCCGACCATTCTCAAAGCCTTCCAGAAAGACGAAATCGGCATGGGCGCGGCGCAGGCTTTCGCGCTGACAGACGATCAGGACCGCCAGCTTGAGGTTTTCAAGCGCACCGGCGACAACGCCCACCAAATCCGCGCCATGCTCACCCAGGAGAAGGTTGCCGATACCGACAAGCATTTTCGCATTGTAGGCGAGGAAGCCTATTGCGCCGCAGGCGGCACCTTCACCACCGATCTTTTCGGAGAACGTCGCTATTGCGATGATGCGGGCCTTGTCATGGACCTTGTGCAAGATCGGCTCGACGCCATCGCCAAGGCGGCGCGCGAAGATGGCTGGCGCGATGCAGAAGGGCAGCTCTACCGGCCTGATTCCTACTGGATGCGCGGCCATCTGGAACCCGCTGGCGAGCGCCATCCGACCGAGGAAGAAACCGCGCAGCTGGTCGAGATCGAGGCGGCAATCGCCAAGCGGGAAAGCGAGGTGGACGAGGACGAGCACGACTATGACGACGAGTTGCGCGCCCTGACCCGCAAGCAGGACGCTATCGTATCGGCTTGCCGCGTCTTCACCGCCGAGCAGAAGGCCGAGCACTCGCTTATCGTCTTCATCGGGCATGACGGTATCGAACAGGTTGCGTTCACGCGCAGCGCCAAGGGCACCGCCGCCGATGGCCCCAAGCCTCCCCGGCCCGACTACTCGCAGAAGGTCATGGATCAGCTGGGCGGCATCCGCACGATGGCGGTTCGGGAAGCCCTTGCCAGCGACCCGGAGCTGGCGCTGGACGTGCTCTTGACGGGCCTATTGGGGCAGGTTCGCGGCAACTCCTATTCGTGGCAACAAGCCGCCGAAATCACCGCCGAGAAGAACCGCTTCCATGTTGACGAGGCGATCATGGGCCATTCCACGATTGCCGACATTGACGAAATCGCGGGGGCCGATCTTGCCCGCTTGGCCGAGACACCCACGCTGGACGACATGCGCCAGATGGACAGCGAAGCGAAATTGCGGCTGCTGGCCTACTGCGTGGCCTCGCAGATCACGAGCCTTTCGTTCCATAGCGACCGCGACCGCCAGCTGGCGCAGATCGTCGGGGCCGCGCAGATCGACATGGCCGACAAGTGGGAACCCAATCAGGTATTCTATGACCAGCTTAGCAAGGCCACGCTCTTGAAGCTGCTGGCCGAAGGTTGCGGCAACGACGCCGCAGAGAATTGCCAGACCATGAAGCGCTCTGATCTTGCCTTGACGGTCAACGAGCGCCTTGCGGGGCGGCGCATCCTGCCCCCCGCCCTTCGACCCTCTGCCTTGCCCGATGCCGCTGATAGCGAAAGCCAAGCGGCATGACGGCATGGGGAGCGCGCTTCACTCCCGCGCTCCCCGCAAACTTGCGGGGCGGTGGCAGCTGCCACCGCACCCATTTTACAGAACGCAGCCGGTAAAATCGGCCGCGTATAATGAGCGGCTAGGGCCGCGCGTTGCCGGTGGTGGCAGCTGCCACCGGGGGAACACCAAGGGCACCCGCCCTTTCGTTCCCGAAGCATAATCGACAGGACCGGGTTGCACGCCAAGTTCGGCCAGTTCCGGCGCGCGCGAGCGCCGGAGCCTCCCTAGCCGTGCCGCCCGCACCACTCCCATCGATTTTGCTTCCCCCTCCCCATCCCGCGCTTCGCCAGCGGGTCAGAGCCGCAGGCCGCAGGCAGCGGCTTCGCCTAAAGGAGTGAAAAATGGCTAAGGAAACGAACCGGATCGACATTTATCAGGCCGTCACCGACGACATTCTTGCGATGCTGGAAGCGGGCACAAAGCCGTGGGTGAAGCCGTGGAGCGGTGGGCCGACCATTCCGCTCCGGCACAATGGGGTCGCCTATCGTGGGATCAACGTCCTCAGCCTTTGGGCCAGCGCTATGCGTCAGGGCTTCGCCTCGCCCTATTGGCTGACCTTCAAACAGGCGTTGGAGCTGGGCGGCAATGTCAGGAAGGGCAGCAAGGGAACCACCATTGTCTATGCCAACAAGCTTGTCGTGAAAGACTCCGAGACGGACAACGAGCGCGCCATTCCGTTCTT
>CAYLIK010000265.1:0-2556 GCA_964383565.1 uncultured Sphingomonadaceae bacterium | reverse complement strand
TGTAAGCGCAAAGTAGAAATGTCTCATCCCGCAAAATAGAGATGTCCCATTGCAATGGGTGGTCGCGGTCCGTGGTGGCATGGTCATCCTCTGCTGTGGAGGATGCGCTTATGACGGTGGTGGCCATGAGCCGTGGCGAGCTTTCGCGGTATGATACGCTGCTTCGGGTGACGCGCCGCGAACTGCGGGTCGAAGATGCGGCGACGCTTCTGGGATTGACGCGTCGTCAGGTCGGCCGATTGCTCCTTCGTTTGCGGGCCGAGGGCCCCGAAGGTCTTGTTTCCCGGCGGCGTGGTCGCCCCAGCAACCGGCGTCACAGCGACGCCTTTCGTCAGCTGGTCATTACCCTGGTGCGCGAGCACTACGCCGATTTCGGACCGACCCTGGCGGCCGAGTATCTGGCCGAGCGGCACCAGATCACCATTTCGCACGAGACGCTGCGCAAACTGATGATTGAAGCCGGTCTGTGGAAGGATCGCGATGCTCGTCGCCCGCGACCCTATCAGCCCCGCTACCGCCGCGATTGTCGCGGCGAACTGGTCCAGGTCGATGGCTCGAAGCACTGGTGGTTCGAGAATCGCGGACCGCAGTGCACGCTGCTGGTGTTCATCGACGATGCGACCAGCGAGCTGATGCACCTCAGGATGGTCGAGAGCGAGAACACGTTCGCCTACATGGATGCAATGACCGCTTATATCGAGGCACACGGCAAGCCGGTGGCGATCTACTCGGACAAGCACGGCGTGTTTCGGAACAACACAGCCTCGGCCAAGGGCGACGGAATGACCCACTTCGGCCGGTCGCTGGAAGCGCTCAACATTGAGATCATTTGCGCCAACTCGCCGCAGGCCAAGGGCCGGGTCGAGCGCGCCAACGGGACGCTGCAAGACCGCCTGGTCAAGGCGATGCGGCTCGATGGCATATCGACGATTGCCGAGGCCAACGCCTTCCTGCCGGGCTATATGGCGCGCCACAACCAGCGGTTCGCCAAGGCGCCGTTCGATCCGCGCGATGTGCATCGCCCCCTTGCCCCGCATGACGATCTCAAGGCCGAGATGGTCTGGCGCGAGCAGCGTACGGTGACGCAGGCGCTGACGTTGCATTACAACAAGGCGATGATCATCCTCGAACCTACCGAGGTCAGCCGACCGCTGGCGGGTAAGCGGGTCGATGTCTGCGAGTATCCTGACGGCCGGCTCGAGATACGTCACGAGGAACACGTCCTGCCCTACCGGGTGTTCGACAAGATCCGGCAGGTAAATCAGGCGGCGATAGTTGAGAACAAGCATCTCGATGCAGCGCTGGCGATGGCCAAGGCGATGCAAGAGATGTTGCCGCCGAGGAAGCGCAACAACAACGAGCCGTGCCGAAGATCCCAGGGCGCACACATGTTCCCGCCCCCGCAGCCGCAGGAAGGCGCACCGGTCAAGCGCAAGCGGGGCCGTCCACCCCTTTCCCGGCACAGCCCGATCGAAGCTGCGCAGCGCATGCTCGAGCCCATATGAGGGAGCCCACTGCAGAGCAGCGGGTCCGAGGGTCTGCCAATGCCGGACCAGCGCACCAGCAGGGGCTACGCTGCACAAGCTGGAAGGGTTCCGCGGAGCCCCTGCTGCATCAGAAGGTGACATTTCTATCTGGCGGAAATAGGGACTTCTCTACTTTGCAGAAACAGATTTTTTGCGCGGTGGATTCTATCTGGAAGTGCGAATTTTGAGGATTTCCGGGCACTTTGTGCCCCACTCAAAAGGACGCGCAATGGCTCAAAACTACCGACATCTCAGTCTTGCAGAGCGTGATACGATTATGCGCATGCGCGATCGTCGCATGCCTGTTGGCCGGATCGCCGCCGAACTCCGGCGGCATCCAGCGACAATCTATCGTGAGCTGCGGCGCAACTTCTTCTATGACGAGGACGCCTGGTTTCGTGGCTATTTCGGTCGTGTCGCGCACCGGAAAGCTGCTTCGCGCCGGGTTTGTGGCGGCAAGGTCAACCGTGATCGTGAGCTTGCCGCGCGCATCGTAGAACACCTCCAGCAATGCTGGTCACCAGAGCAAATTGCTGGCCGCCTGAGGCTCGATAAGGCCAATCCCATCACTGTTTGCCACGAGACGATCTACCAGTTTGTATATGGCACAGAAGGTCGTCAGTTAGGTCTCTGGAGCCACTTGCCGCGCCAGCGGAAGACGCGGCGCCAGCGCTATGCGCGCAAACCGCGAGGCCTCAATATCCCGCTGGCAAACACTATCGCAGAACGTCCCAAAGAGATTGGCGAACGCAATCAGTTTGGTCACTGGGAGGGCGATCTCATTGCTTTCAGGAAAGAATTTGGAAAATCCAATCTTACCTCGCTGGTCGAACGGCGCAGCCGATACATCGTTCTCACGCGTAACCCCAGTCGCCATTCCATGGGAGTCATGGCTGGGATCGAACACCACCTTGGCCCCCTTCCCCAGATCCTCCGGCAAAGCATAACGTTCGATCGTGGTACCGAGTTCGCGGCATTCGCAACGCTCAAGACAAAGCTCGGCATGACGAGCTATTTCTGTAAACCTTCA
>CAYLIK010000264.1:0-2619 GCA_964383565.1 uncultured Sphingomonadaceae bacterium | reverse complement strand
CGTCGCTCTCCGGTGTTGGCGGGACGGAAAACTATGGCTGCAAGGCACCCGAGGGCGTCATGTGCGATTCCGTCTCGGGCGTCTATGCAAACTCGATTCGCGGCAATCTTCGGTCGGCGCCATCCCCCACTCCGAAATCGTCCTCGGCCGCGCCTACCGTTTACGGAGCAACGTCCGTTGCACTTGGGCAGAGCGGCACGCCGGGCGCGGCGGGCAACGCCATTCGCTCGAATCCTCGGCTGCTGCGCGTGTGGATCGCGCCCTGGGAAGACAGCGACGGCGACTTGCATGAGGAAGGGTATCTTCACGTCGTCGTCGATACCGGCCGGTGGTTGATCGAGCACGTCCGGCCTGCTCCCCGCATCGGCATCGACGGCGTTGCCCCTCCCTTGCCGGTTGCGCCAAGCGCCTCCCCGTCAAAAGCGCCGAGCGATTCCCAGACGCCTGCCGAGCGGCTGCCGGCACCATCGGGACCGGGTTCATCGACCCTTGACGCCGCACCGCGCGAGCGCTAGCCGATGCTGAAAACCCTCCTCGCCGACCTCGAATCCGCGCTCTCGGGTGCGCGCGTATCGGACCTCTCTGCGCGCTCGGCACCGCGGCCTTCATCGGCGGCTTTGGACGACGCCGCATCGTTCTCCGCGTGGTTGCCCTACCGCGCCTATCTGGAGGACGAGCAGGTATTCGTGAACCGCGATTCCCTGGCGTTTTGCCTGGAGCTACGTCCTCAGTCCGGGGCCGATGAAGAGATGACGAGAATCTTGACGAGCCTCTTCGCCGCTTCCCCACCGGGCACCGGCCTTCAGTTCCACCTGTTCGCAAGTCCCAATATCCGCAGGCGCCTAGCGGCCTACGCCCGGATGCGCCGCCCCGATGACGAGGTCCCGGAGCTTGCGACCCTGGGCCGCACCGGGCGACATACCAACCTCTACCGCACCATGGCGCGAAAGCGCGTCGCCCATTACATCCAGGGTGGCCGGCGGACACTGCTGCCGGCGCAGAGCTATCTCCTTCGGGACTTTCGCCTGGTTCTCGGCGTGTCGATCCCCGGAAACCCCGAGGATCTCGCCCGGCTCGACGATCTGCTTTCGCTACGCGAAGGCACTCGGGCAACGCTCTACGCGGCGGGCTTTCCTTCGAGAGCGTGGACGGCGGCCGATCTCATCAACTGGGTCTCGGCGCTCCTCGATCCCCATCGATCGGTCGGTGATGCACTTCCCCTTACCTACGACGAAGGCCGGGAACTTCGCGACCAGGTGATCGACCGCGCCACCCGCATGCGGGTTCGCCAATCGGCAATCGAGCTTTCGAATGCCGCGGACTCCGCTACCATCGACCTGCGACTGCTTTCGGTACGCTCGTTTCCACCGCGCTTCGCGCTCTGGAACATGGGCAGTCTGATCGGCGACCTGTACCAAGGCACGCTCCAGTTTCCCTGCCCGTTCCTGCTCACCCTGGGTGTTCACGTGCTCGACCCGGAGGCCACGCGCAACTGGGCCTATATCAAGGCCGCCCGTGCCACCACCAACGCAACGAGCTACATGGCCCGGTTCCTCCCCGATCTGCAGGAGAGGAAGGCCGACTGGGACATCGTGCTGAAGGCTCTCGACGACGGCCAGCAACTGGTCGACCTGCACCACACGGTGGCGCTCTTCGCGCCGGCCGAGGAGGTCACTCGCGCGGAACAATCGGCCCGCGCGATCTTTCGGGCGCGGGGATTCGAGCTGACGAACGACACCTTGATGATGACCCAGGCGTTGATCGGCAGCCTTCCCATGACTTTGTCCGCCCCGTTTCACGTGGACTTGAAGCGCATGAAGCGGATCAGCACCAAGACCTCCGCCAACGCCGTGCACCTCTCTTCTGTCATTGCCGAATGGCAGGGGACCGGCACCCCGGTTCTAATCTTCGGCGGCCGGCGTGGTCAGATCATGCAGATCGACGTCTACGACAACCCCGCCGGCAACTACAACGTCGCGATTGCCGGCACCTCCGGCTCGGGAAAGTCCCTGCTCTTGAATGAGATCGCCGCCGCGTACCTGGGCACCGGCGCCAAGGTGTGGATCATCGATGTCGGACGATCTTACGAGAAGGCTTGCCGGTATTTTGGCGGAAACTTCATCGAGTTCTCCGAATCGGCGCCTCTATCGCTCAATCCCTTCACCCTGGTGGAGGACATCGACGAGGACATGGAACTGCTACAACCACTGCTCGCCCAGATGGTTTCCCCACGCGAGCCGTTGAACGGCTTCCAGTATTCGACACTCGGCGCCGCGATCAAAAAGGTCTGGAACGATAAGCGGAACGCCATGACGGTGTCGGATATCCACGATCTGCTGGCGACCGGGCGCCTGGACGCAGACAAGCACGAGGACGACCGCAGGTTGAAGGACTTGGCGACCATGCTTCATCCCTATACGCGCGAGGGCGCCTACGGCAAGTACTTCGAAGGGGAGGCCACCATCGACTTCAGTGCCGACTTCATTGTCCTGGAACTCGAGGAATTGAAGGCGAAGAAGGATCTGCAGACCGTGGTGCTGCTGATCGTCATGTACCGGATCACTCGCGAGATGTACTTCAGCCGCGAGCGCAAGAAGATCGTCATCATCGACGAGGCCT
>CAYLIK010000263.1:0-2633 GCA_964383565.1 uncultured Sphingomonadaceae bacterium | reverse complement strand
CCGCGATGGACGCGGCCTGGCCCTGGCTGGTTGATCTGTTCGGCGGGCGGCAGTCGGCCCGCTCGATCCATTTCATCGCCGCCGTGCTGATCGCCCTGTTCATCGTCGTGCATCTGGTGATGGTGGTCCTCGCCGGCCCGTTCAACGAGATCCGCTCGATGATCACTGGCCGTTACCGTTTGCCGAAGGCGCGCCGCTCATGATCTCGCGCCGCAAGCTTGTCACTGGCCTTGGCGTCTCGGCGGGCGGGCTGCTGCTCGGCGGTTGCGACAAGCTCAACGGCAGCCCTGATTTCCGCGAAACGCTCCGCCTTGGCGAAGCGCTCACCTACCGCGCCCAGCGCCTGATAACCGATCGCACCGCGCTCGCGCGCGAGTTCCGCCCCGACCAGCGCTCGCCGGTCTTCCGCGCCAACGGCACCCGCATGCCGGCGGGCGATGCCTACGCGAACCATGCCGCCGCGAAGTTCGCTGACTGGCGTCTGACCATCGACGGCCTCGTCGCCCGCCCCCGTGCCTTCACCATGGCGCAACTCCGCTCGATGCCCCAGCGCCACCAGATCACCCGCCACGATTGTGTCGAAGGCTGGAGCGCGATCGGCAAATGGACCGGCGTCCCGCTCAAGCTGCTGCTCGACCTGACCGGCATCCGGCAAACGGCCCGTTACGCTGTCTTCCACTGCGCCGACGATTATGGCCCGATGAACTATTATGAATCGATCGACCTGATCGACGCCTTCCATCCCCAGACGATCCTCGCCTGGATGCTCAACGACAGCCTCCTACCCGTCCCCAACGGCGCCCCGCTCCGCCTCCGCGTCGAGCGCATGCTCGGCTACAAGCATGCCAAATATGTCGAGCGGATCGAACTGGTCGATAGCCTTGCCGCTATCGGCAACGGCAAGGGCGGCTATTGGGAGGATACCAACGATTACGAATGGTATGCGGGAATCTAAGGCGTGAAGCCCTCTCCCGCGCGCGGGAGAGGGTTGGGTGAGGGTCTTCTTCCTTAATTAAGAAAGCGGCCGCCGCCCCTCATTCAACCGCGCCTTCAGCACCTGCGCCGGCGGCGCATAAAGAAAGCCGAAGCTCACCGTGCCCTCCTTTGCCTCCACCGCATGGTGCAGGCGATGCGCCTGCACGATCCGCTTCATATAGCTTGATCGCGGCACATAACGGTGCGCGATGCGGCGGTGGACGATCACGTCATGGAAGCCGAAATAGATCGCGCCATAAGCCGCGATGCCGCCGCCAACCCAAGCATAGCCCGCGCCATGCCCCAGCCCGATACCCCACCAGAACAGCGCGATCGAGGGAATCGCGAAGATCACCGCATACCAGTCGTTCGCCTCGAACATGCCGGTGCGCGGGCGATGATGGCTCGCGTGCAGGAACCAGCCCGGCCCGTGCATCAGCCAACGGTGCGCGACATAGGCCACGCCCTCCATGAGGGCGACGGTAAGAACGAATAGCAACAGGCCAATCCAGAGCGACATGATACCCCCTATAGGCTGTCATTCAGCTTTCCGTCATGCTGAACTTGTTTCAGCATCCACCAGGCCACTTGCCTAGCGCTTGTTGGACGATGGATGCTGAAACAAGTTCAGCATGACGGTTGTGAGGTTCCAATGAAAAGACTTGTCCCACTCGTCTGCCTTCTGGCGCTTTCCGCCTGCGCGACCATGTCTCCTGAGACGAAGGTCCGCACCCGGCTGATGGAAGCCGGCCTCTCCCGCCCGATGGCGAGTTGCATGGCCGAGCGCCTCGTCGACCGGCTCAGCATGCAGGAATTGCGCCGGCTCGGCTCGCTTTCCAAGCTCGGCACCCGCAGGATGGGCGACATGACGATCGACGAGTTGCTTCACCGCCTCGGCGCGCTCAACGACCCGCATATCCTCAAGGTCGTTGCCAAGGCTGGCATCGGCTGCGCGATCGCCACCTGACCTTTTCGCGGGGACCGTCAGTCTTTCCTTGTACGCCGCGATATGCTTTAGGCCGTCGCGATTGTAAGACTCACTAGGGATTCTGCGCACATGAACATCCATGAGTATCAGGCCAAGGAACTGCTGGCGAAGTTCGGCGCGCCGATTCCCGCGGGCTATGCAGCGCTGTCGGTCGATGAAGCCGTAGCCGCCGCCGGAAAGCTGCCTGGGCCGCTCTATGTCGTAAAAGCGCAGATCCACGCCGGCGGGCGTGGCAAGGGCAAGTTCAAGGAACTGCCGGCCGAAGCCAAGGGCGGCGTCCGCCTCAGCAAGACCCTCGACGAAGTCCGCCAGAACGCGACCGAGATGCTCGGCAACACCCTCGTCACCATCCAGACCGGCGAAGCCGGCAAGCAGGTTAACCGCCTCTACGTCACTGACGGCGCTGACATCGCGAAGGAATATTATCTCTCGATGCTGGTCGACCGGAAGACCGGCCGCGTCGCGATGATCGTCTCCACCGAAGGCGGCATGGACATCGAGGAAGTCGCGCATTCGACGCCCGAGAAGATCCGCACCATCACCATCGATCCGGCTGAAGGCTTCCAGCCGCACCATGGCCGCGCGGTCGCCTTCGCGCTCAAGCTCAAGGGCGATCTCAACAAGCAGGCGGCCAAGACCGCCGAGCAGCTCTACAACGCCTTCATCGCCA
>CAYLIK010000262.1:0-2661 GCA_964383565.1 uncultured Sphingomonadaceae bacterium | reverse complement strand
GCCCCGCCCACTTCGGCTCAACCAGTACGGTCTGAAGCATGCGGGTGTTCACATACACCAGCGACGCTTGCAGGAGGTGTAGCGCCAGAACGGAGATTTCCTGCTCATGGATGCGGTTGGTGGCGATCTCGCCGCCCTTGCCGAAGAACACGAAACCATTAGCGCCGTTCCAGTTCTCAACCACATTCAGCCCTTCGTGGATCTCGCGGCGGAATGCCTCCTGACGCAAATACCGGCATAGGAAGATTGTTTTGACCGCGCGGCCGAGTTCACTCAGCGCCTTGTAGGTCGGGTGCATCACTTCGGCTCTGGCAAACCGGAGCAGGATCGCTTCCGGATCGGCGGTGCGCGATTGCATGGCAGCGGCATATTTGACCATTTCGTCATATTGTTGCTCGATCTCGTCCCAGTCGATCGGGCTGGAGAGGATCGGCAGTAAATTGGAAAGCCGCGTGCGCATGCCGGCTTGGGGAAGGGCCAGTTTCTGGCGTGCCACTGCTTTCAGCCGCGGGGCAAGCTCAAATCCAAGGAGTCGGCAGAACGCAAAGCCGACTGCGCTCTGGCCGTGGCTATCGACGTACTGGCGCTGGATTTCCATGTCGGTGCAATGGCGTAGCACGCCTTCGATCATGGAGGCGACCTCCGAGGAAGAGCACCGCTTGAGCTGGGAATAAACGCAGGTCGCGCGCTTCTCCACATGCCAGTAGATCATGACGCCACGGCCGCCATAGCGGGCGTGCCATTCCGTCATCAGGTTGCGGTCCCACGCGCCGAACTTCGTTGAATCGGACGCGCATGCCGTGCCCGCATCTCCCCATACTGCGGCATTGCGGATTGCCAGTGTCGCGTTTGCTACCCGCGCGCACGCCTCCCTCAGCGCTGGCGCGTGGATGAAACGGCGATGGACATGCAGCAATTCCTCGTAACTGACATCGGGTGTTGCGCCAGCGACCCGCTTGAGCCCGGCGTTCGTGCCCAAGCCATAGAGACACAGCAAAAGACGCTGAGCCAAGGCTGCTTTCGACAGGGTAACCCGCGAGGCCGACGTTTCGAAAGCATCCATCAATCCCGTGTCCAGAGCAGCCTCTTTCAACACGTCCAGCAGTCCGGTCATCGGCCAGCGCTGACCGATCTCGCTTTTGATCGAAGCGAGACCCTTCGGTTCGGGCAAGGGCTTGAACGGTGTAATCGATATCCGGTTGTCGCCGCGCCACAGGAGCCGGACCTTGTCGTTTTGTGGAATATTGGCATTGAGGAGCAACAGTTCCCGTTCAAGCTCCTCCCGGATCGAGGCGCAAAACGCCTGCGCATCTGGCGTCAGGCTGAGGCCGGAATAGTACGCATCTCGCCTGATCTCGAAGTCCTTGGGAAGATCGTCATCGGGATTGCGATAGCGATCCGCCCCGACCACCCAGATTTCTTTGGAGCGGATGCGGTCGCGCAGTTGCGTCAGGACGCAAAGCTCATAGCTGATCCGGTTTACCCGCCCATCGTCATCAATGACGGAACTGCGCCATCGCGCTGGAATCACCTCATCGATCGGAACATCCTGCAATGGCACGAAGCGGCATCCGCCATCCACCTTGCTCCTGATCCAGTCGAGGGCCGCCAGGACCGGCCGCCACACCGCGTTGTTCGACCGGAACTCAAGTACGGAAAGCAGGCTTGGCAGCATGCGCCGGTAATGATTGGCCCAGGAACCACGCATCACCTTGTAGATGCGCCGGTCCAGAGCGCCCTTCGCATGGCTCTCCTTGACGATCGCCGCCAGCTTGGCCTTACCGGCGATCGGGAAAATGACATCGCAGATGCGCCCCGATGGTTCATTGATCGAGGCGCTGGCGATCTCGACCAGCAGGCGCTCCTTTCCATAGACCCGCTCGATGTCTTTCGCGATATCGCCCACCACCTTGCGTTTCGAGCGCGTTCCGATCTTGTGAACGGTTTCGATCAGCAGGTCGATCATCGCGTCAGTGAGTTGCGCCTCCCGCGACATTAGATAAATCGCATAAAGGCCGAGCTGTCGCGCCGGCGCATGCCGGCGCATCTCCGAGGCCTTTTCACCGGCAACGCGGCGAACAATCTGATCGACCCATGGCTTGCCCGTAGCCGTCAGGAGATCATGGGGAAGATCAAGTCTCTGGATAAAGGCGAGTTTCTCGGTCACGTCGAGAATGTTGTCGAGCGTTGCCTGTCCGGCGTCACCCTTCATCCTGTTGAATCCGGTCGAGCTGTCCGGATCGGCAAGCGAGGCTTCCAATAACGCCACCGCATCTGACGAAAGCCGATCACTGGCTCCGATCAGCCAGGTGTCCAGATAATCTTGCCGTTGTGAGCGAACGACACGTTCAAGCTCCTTGCGCGACGGCCCATAAATACGCCGGTCCCGGCACCACAGGAAAACATGCTCAAGCATGGCATTGATCGACTGGCCGCCCGGGCACAGCTCGCCAGCAATCCATTCCGTCAATTGCGCGCGATCCACCCGCTTCATGCGGTGATATCCAAGATGGATCAGGATCTCCGCACAATGCCGTCGTGCTGTCCGACTGGAAAAGTCATAACCGGCTATCTCGCCAGCCTCGACACCGAGTTGCTCGGCCAGATACGAGAGGCCATCGGTAGGGATTGAGCCGGGATCGATCGCGAAAAACCCCAGGG
>CAYLIK010000261.1:0-2702 GCA_964383565.1 uncultured Sphingomonadaceae bacterium | reverse complement strand
GCACCGGTATGTGCGCTCCACATGTGGAATGGGGCGGCCCTTAGCTTTGCCTATCGTATAAATCAAGCGGGTCGGCGCAATGACTGGGCTTGACAATAGAACATAATAAGAACATTTGGAACCAACAAACCGGAACAATGTTTGAACGCGATCGTCGGAAACGGCTCGTCGTTCCCGTAAGGAGCCTTGGAAATGTCGCATGTTCTTGTTGGAACCTATTTCGTTCTCCTGCTGCTTGGCGCAATGGCGGTAATCGTTGGAATGCTGTTCGCCAATCGTGATGACGTGCTGGCAGCGCTTGGCGTTGATGACCCGCACGGCTTACGGGCGCTACCTGCGCCGGTCGAGCGCCGGCGCACCCCGCCCCGCGTGATCAGGATGGGATCGCCGGCGTCGGCTTTGCGGCTGGCCGCCTGATCTTTGAATAGGCGCGGATGCTGAAGGGCATGGCCAGAAGATAAAGCAGGCAAATGATGGTGAGCGTGATCCAAGTCGCGTTTATCAGCGCGGCGCCCAGCAGGCCCACACCCAACAGAAGCCACAGCCGGATACCGCGCCTGAGCCTGAACGAAGACCAGCTGAACGTCGCGATGCTGGAGATCATTAAAAGCGCGATCGCTGCGGTCCAGGGTGCGACCACGAAACTCTGCCGAAAAATGTCGAGGCCCGTCCAGAGCCAGAGGTAGATCGGCAGCAATAGCAGCCCGGCCCCTGCCGGCGCCGGGATACCCGTCATGAAACCAGCCGACTTATGCGGCTGGACGTCGGCATCGATAGCGGCATTGAAGCGCGCGAGCCGGAGAGCGCAGCACACGGCATGGGTCAGCGCGAAAATCCAGCCATATTGGGGGAATTCCTGCAGCGACCAGAGATAGATGATGATCGCGGGTGATACGCCGAAAGCGATCACATCAGACAATGAATCCAGCTCAGCGCCGAAACGACTCTCGCCTTTAAGCATCCGGGCGATACGGCCGTCGAACCCGTCGAGTATGCCCGCTAGCAAGACGCAAAGCACCGCCTTTTCCCATAATCCCGAAATCGCGAAGCGCACGCCCGTCAGCCCGAAGCAGAGCGCCAGCGCCGTCACGGCGTTCGGCGGCAGGGCGCGAAGCGGAATGCCACCGGGCAGACGGCGCTGCGGCTTCACAGTCATGCCGAAACGCTGTCGAACCGCTCGGACACGCCAAGGCGGCCCAGGATTGTCTCCCCGGCAATCGCGCGCTGGCCCAGCGCTACCATCGGGCTGGTGCCGGCGGGCAGATAGACGTCCACCCGGCTGCCGAAGCGGATCAGCCCGACGCGCTGCCCAGGACCGACGATGTCGCCTGCCTTGACGAAGGGCACGATCCGCCGAGCCACCAGCCCGGCGATCTGCGTGAAACCGATCTTCACCCCGTCATGGCCCTCAACGAGGATATGCTGGCGCTCGTTCTCCTCGCTCGCCTTGTCGAGATCGGCATTGAGGAACTTGCCGGAGATATAGACGACGCGCTTGATCGTGCCCGGAATTGGCGTGCGATTGATGTGCACGTCGAACACGCTCATGAAAATCGATATCCGCGTCATCGGTTCGTCGCCGATCCCGTCGGCCCCCGCCATCTCGCGCGGCGGCGGCACCTGCGCGATCAACGTCACCAGCCCGTCGGCGGGCGACACGATCATGCCCGCGCCGCGCGGCGTCGTGCGGATCGGATCGCGGAAAAAGGCGGCCACCCACAACGTCACGCCCGCCATCGGCCAGGCGAGCGTTTCCCACGCCAGCAACGCGAACAGCAGCGTGATCGCGGCGGCGATCACCACATATTTCCGCCCTTCGGGATGCACCGTCGGGAAGCGCCATTTTACCGTAGCGACATGGCCGCCGAGATCGGTCTGATCGTTCATGGTCCGCGTTGTAAGCCGTCCGTAGAAAACGGATAGACCCTTTTTGGGGGCTGCGGGTTCCACGACGCCGGCCCCATATGGTTGATCGATCGCGAATCAGGCCTTAAGGCCGCGCCCAACGATCCCTCCCAACAGGAAATCCGTGCATGGCAAAGATCAAGGTCAAAACCCCGGTCGTCGAGCTTGATGGCGACGAGATGACTCGCATCATCTGGCAATGGATCCGCGAAGGCCTGATCCTGCCCTATCTCGACATCGATCTGGAATATTATGACCTTGGCATCGAGAAGCGCGACGAGACCGACGACAAGATCACAGTCGACAGCGCCCGCGCGATCCAGAAATATGGCGTTGGCGTGAAATGTGCGACGATCACCCCGGACGAAGCCCGCGTCGAGGAATTTAAGCTCAAGAAGATGTGGAAATCGCCCAACGGCACGATCCGCAACATCCTGGGCGGCGTTGTTTTCCGTGAGCCGATCGTGATCAAGAACGTGCCCCGCCTGATCCCGGGCTGGACTGATCCGATCGTCGTCGGCCGCCATGCCTTTGGCGACCAGTATCGCGCGACCGATTTCCGTGTGCCGGGGCCGGGCAAGCTCAAGATGGTGTGGACCGGCAATGACGGCCAGCAGATCGAGGAAGAAGTGTTCGACTTCCCGTCCTCGGGCGTCGCGATGGGCATGTACAATCTCGACGACTCAATCCGCGATTTCGCCCGTGCCAGCATGAATTACGCGCTTGAGCGCGGCTGGCCGCTCTATCTGTCGACCAAGAACACGATCCTCAAGGCCTATGACGGCCGCTTCAAGGAT
>CAYLIK010000260.1:0-2788 GCA_964383565.1 uncultured Sphingomonadaceae bacterium | reverse complement strand
GCGTTGATGGAGGAGATGGGCGACCTTCAGGGCAAGATCGACGCTGTCGATGGCTGGACGCTCGACAATCAGCTCGAAGTTGCGATGGAAGCCTTGCGCTGCCCGCCTTCGGATTGGCCGGTCGAAAATCTGTCGGGCGGTGAGAAGCGCCGCATCGCGCTGACCCGGCTGCTGATCCAGAAGCCCTCGATCCTGCTGCTCGACGAACCGACCAACCATCTCGATGCCGAAAGCGTCGAATGGCTTGAGAACCATCTCAAGGAATATGCCGGCGCGGTCCTGATGATCACCCACGATCGCTATTTCCTCGACAATGTCGTCGGCTGGATCCTCGAGATCGATCGCGGGAAATATTTTCCGTATGAGGGCAATTATTCGACCTATCTCGAGAAGAAGTCGAAGCGCCTCGAACAGGAAGAGCGCGAGGAGTCCGGTCGCCAGACGGCGATCAGGAATGAGCTGGAGTGGATCAGGCAGGGCGCCAAGGCGCGTCAAACCAAATCCAAAGCGCGTATCGCCAAGTTCGAGCAGCTGGTCGAAGCGCAGAAGAACCGCACCCCGGGCAAGGCCCAGATCGTCATTCAGGTGCCCGAGCGTCTTGGCGGCAAGGTCATCGAGGTGGAGAATGTCTCCAAGGCTTATGGCGACAAGCTGTTGTTCGAGAATCTTTCGTTCACGCTTCCGGCCGGCGGCATCGTCGGCGTGATCGGGCCGAACGGCGCCGGCAAGTCGACGCTGTTCAAGCTGATCATCGGGCAGGAGACCCCGGACACCGGTACGATCGAAATGGGCTCGACGGTGCGCCTCGGCTATGTCGACCAGAGCCGGGATCACCTCGATCCGAAGAAGAATGTCTGGGAGGAAATCTCGGACGGGCTCGATTACATGAAGATCAACGGCCACGACCAGTCGACCCGTGCCTATGTGGGCGCGTTTAACTTTAAAGGCGCTGACCAGCAGAAGAATGTCGGCAAGCTTTCGGGCGGTGAGCGCAACCGCGTCAACATCGCGAAGATGCTGAAGCGCGGTGGCAATGTCCTGCTGCTCGACGAACCGACCAACGATCTCGATGTCGAAACGCTTGGTGCGCTTGAGGAAGCGATTGAGAATTTCGCGGGCTGCGCCGTGGTGATCAGCCACGATCGCTTCTTCCTCGATCGTCTCGCCACCCATATCCTCGCGTTCGAAGGCAACAGCCATGTTGAATGGTTCGAAGGCAATTTCGACGCCTATGAGGAAGACAAGCGCCGACGCCTCGGCGATGCCGCCGATCGCCCGACTGCGCTGTCCTACAAGAAGCTGACGCGGTGACCCGCGCCGCCTCCGGCTTCGGCGATACGCTCGCGGGGTGGCTGGAGGCGGAAGGCATTGTGCCGGTCGGGGAACTGGGCGCAATCTCGAATGTCGATCATGTGCGCACCCTCCTCATCGCCACCGCGCGCGAGGGGCGGGCGGTGAGCTATTCCGAGCTGCTTGGCGCGCTCGGACATCGCTTTACCCGCCCGAAAATGCGTGCCGTGTGCAAGACTTTGGATGCCATCGACACAGCCGCTGCGGCTGCCGGCGAGCCGGCGCTGGCGGTGCTGGTGGTGCGGGAGGGCAACGGTTTGCCGGGTCAGGGCTGGTGGACCGGCGCTGCCGAGCATCGCGGCTATTCCGGGCCATGGACCGGTCCGGAAGCCATCGCGTTCGTCAGATCGATTCAGGAAGCGGCATTTCGTTACTGGCGGGAGCGCGTGTAATAAAAGCGTAACGATACTGTCACCGAGTCAACATCGAATCCCCCTACCGGCGATCGGGACGGGCCAACCGTCCCAGATCAATTTGGGGATTCAAAAGATGCATGTTCGTTTCAAAGCCCTTGCGCTCGCCGCTGTAGGTCTTGCCTGCCTGCCTGCCGTCGCGTCAGCGCGTTCGCAGATCAGGATCGTTGGATCGTCCACGGTCTACCCGTTCGCGACGGCCGTTTCCGAGCGATTGACACGGGGCAATCCCAACATGCAGCCGCCGGTTATCGAATCGACGGGTACGGGCGGCGGCTTCAAGCTGTTCTGCTCCGGTGTTGGCGAGCGTTTCCCGGACATTTCCAATGCCTCGCGCCGGATTAAGGCCTCTGAGGTGAAGCTGTGCGCCACAAACGGTGTCTCGCAGATTACGGAAATCCAGATCGGCATGGACGGACTTGCGATCGCCACGGCCAAATCTACCGGGCTGAGTGGCATGACGCTGGCCGACTTCTACGCCGGCGTGGCCAAGAACCCTTGGGGCAAGCCAAACCGCGCGAAAACGTGGAAAGACGTCAATCCAAAGCTGCCTGCCCTGAAAATCCAGGTTTACGGCCCGCCGCCGACCAGCGGCACGCGCGATTCGTTCAACGAACTGCTGATGACTGCCGGTTGTGAGACGAAGCCCGCGATGAAGGCGCTCGCCAAGACGGATTCGGCCAAGCACAAGTCTGTCTGCACCGAGCTCCGCGAGGATGGCGGATTTATCGAAGCTGGCGAAAACGACAATCTGATCGTTCAGAAGCTCGAAGCCAATCCGGGCACCTTGGGCGCGTTCGGCTATTCCTATCTTGAGGAAAACCTCGCGCAGCTGAAGGGTCTTTCCCTCAATGGCGTGGAGCCAACCTACGAAACGATCTCCACGTTCAAATATCCCGGCGCGCGCGCGATGTTCATCTATGTGAAGAACGCTCACGTCCGTGCGATCCCGGCCATCAAGGCCTATGTTGCGGAATTTTCAAAGGAAACGGCATGGGGCAAGAACGGCTACCTTGCGAAGCGCG
>CAYLIK010000259.1:0-2795 GCA_964383565.1 uncultured Sphingomonadaceae bacterium | reverse complement strand
CGGGAACGCTGAACACTCCCAATTCGTCATCCCGGACTTGATCCGGGATCCCGCTTCTTCTTCCCGTGCAGGAAGGACGCGTGTTCAGTGAAGGATCTTCACCACGTCCGCAAAATTGAGCCGGTGGACGATCCGATTGCCCTCGTCCTCGACATCGAGGCGCATGTACAGCGGCAGCTTGCCCTCGCTTATCTCCTCGGCAAGGAGTTCGCGGGCGGTCTGCACGGCGCGGGCGCGGACTGCGTCCATGTCGGGCAACTCGGCGCCCTCCGGATCGTGTATAAGATCAGCGCCGTCCCAAAGGTGAAAATGAAACCTACTCATGACTACCATACTCTCAGCCATTGCCCCCGAGACACGGCGGCATGTTTCATCAGAGAACAAAAATGCGACAGCGCCAAGTCGTGGTAATTGCGGAATTGACAGAGTTTCTCGTATCTTGGTTAATATAGCTTAGGAAATATAAGCAGGGAGTAATGAGTCATGTCAGTTGCTGATCGAGTATCCACGCTCGGGATTTTAGGGGCCTCGGCGGCGCTCGTTCTGGGCATGCCCGCGATCGCGGCGCCAGCGGCCCCTCCGGCCCCACCCGCAGTGGTTGAACTCAAGGCGGCGCTGATCGGCGCCAACGAAATCCCCGGTCCCGGCGATCTGGACGGCACCGGCTCGGCTGCTGTCTCCATCGATCTCGCGGCGGGTAAGCTCTGCTACACCCTCATGGTGGCGAATGTGGAAGGCGTGACCATGGCGCACATTCACAAGGCGCCGACGGGCTCGATGGGCAATGTGGTCGTCCCGCTCAGCCCGCCGACGAGCGGGTCGAGCCAGGGCTGCGTCCAGATCAGGCCCGAGCTGCTCGCGGGCATCCTGACCACTCCGTCCGACTATTATGTCAACGTCCACAGCGAGACGAACATCGCCGGCGCGGTGCGGGGGCAGCTCGGCAAGGGCGAGTCCGCAACGCCGACGGCGCAGAACGCGAAACCCTAGTTCGCGCTCTTCTCGACCGTGTCGCCAACGGACTGCATATCGCGGCCCAGGCCTTCCACGGTGTTGCACGCCGAAAGCAGCGTCGCGGCGAGGAGAAGAATGACGGTAGCGCGCATGGAGTTTGTCCCACTCATCGGTTCATTGTCGTGGCGTCATAATCCCTCCCGAGGCTGAACAGTCAATGACTGCATCGGATTTCCACTCTAAAGGAGCCGCGACTTTGAAGAATCACGAGGGATAGATTATGGCGCAGCCGTTGCGCATCGCGCTCGCGGGCTTGGGAACCGTAGGCGCTGGCGTCGTCAAGCTGATCGACACCAACCGCGCGCTGATCGAACGCCGGGCCGGTCGGCCGGTGGAGGTTATCGCCGTCTCCGCCCGTGACCGCGCCCGTGACCGGGGCGTCGATCTCACCCGCTTCGAATGGGTCGATGATGCCGCGACGCTCTCGGCCCGCAGCGATGTCGACGTGGTGGTCGAGCTGATCGGCGGCTCGGACGGCCCTGCCCTCACCCTGGCCCGCGGAACGCTGGCCGCCGGCAAGGCGCTCGTCACCGCCAACAAGGCGATGATCGCTCATCACGGTCTCGAACTGGCGGGTGTCGCCGAAGCCAATAGCGCCGCGCTCAAATATGAGGCTGCGGTCGGCGGCGGGATTCCGGTCATCAAGGGTCTGCGCGAAGGAGCGGCCGCCAACGAGATCGCCCGCGTCTACGGAATCCTCAACGGCACCTGCAACTATATCCTGACGGCGATGGAGGAAGAGGGCCGCGACTTCGCCGATGTTCTCGCCGAGGCCCAGGCGCTGGGCTATGCCGAGGCCGATCCGAGCTTCGACATCGACGGCGTCGACGCCGCGCACAAGCTCTCAATCCTCGCAAGCCTGGCCTTCGGCACCCGCATCGATTTCGACGCGGTCGAGATCAGCGGCATCCGCCACGTGATCGCCGCCGACATCTCCGAAGCCAGGGCGCTCGGCTTCCGCGTCCGCCTCGTCGGCCTTGCCGAAGCGACAGCGGACGGGCTGTTCCAGCGCGTCCACGCTTGCCTCGTCCCGCTCAAGCATCCGATGGCGCATGTCACCGGCTCGCTCAACGCGGTGGTCGCCGAGGGTAATTTCGTCGGCCGCCTGGTGTTCGAAGGCCGTGGCGCGGGCGAAGGCCCCACCGCATCTGCTGTGGTCGCCGACCTGATTGATATCGCGCGCGGCGAATTCGGCCCCGCCTTCGCCATGCCCGTCGCGAGCCTCGCCGATCCGGGCGTTCCCTCGATCGCCAAGCGCCACGGCCGCGTCTATCTCCGCTTCGCCGTACCGGATCGAACCGGCGTGCTGGCCGAGATCACCGCCGCGATGCGCGATGCGGGCGTTTCGATCGAAAGCCTGATCCAGCGCGGGAACAACCCCGAGGGCGAGGTGCTGCTCGTCATGGTCACTCACGACGCGCCCGAAAGCGCGATCCGCAACGCGCTCGACCGGCTCGAAGGATCGCAGAGCGTGATCGGCCGTCCCATGCGGATGCATATTCTCGACGTTTAACCAAAGATAAGATGGTCGCGCCGTCTCGACATTGTAACCGCCCTCGCCTAACCGCCGGGCCACAAGAACAGGAGTTTGAGTAAGGATGGTCAAAGCCAGCAAGGCGCTCGACAGGGTCCTCGTGCTTGAAATGGTGCGCGTGACCGAAGCCGCGGCAATCGCCGCTTCCAAACTGATCGGACGCGGCGACGAGAAGGCCGCTGACGCCGCCGCCGTCGAAGCGATGCGCAAGGCCTTCAACGACCTCGAGTTCGACGGCACCGTCGTC
>CAYLIK010000258.1:0-2814 GCA_964383565.1 uncultured Sphingomonadaceae bacterium | reverse complement strand
GCCTTCGCCGAAAGCTTCGCCCGCTGGCTGGGCGGAAGCCTGATGACGCTGGCGGGCGAGCCTTTGTTCGTGACCACGCTGCCAACTCCCAAGCGCGCATTGCTGGACCTGATCCTGCCGGGCGCGATCCTGACGGTGGCCGCGTGGCGGAGCGGCACGCTGATCCCGGCGGCGCTGTCGAAGGTGGTGTTCGCGGCCTGCGGACTGCTTGGGATCGCTGGGCTGTTCATCCTCTACAAGCAAATCTTCGCGATCGACGGCGGATGGGCGTTCAAGGACCATGGCATGCTCGAGCGCGTGATCCTCGACCAGCTGCTGTTCGCGATCGGCTGGACGGCGCTGCGCTGGCGGGATCGCATGGCCGGACTGCGCGAGCTTGGCCTCGCCGTGACCGCAATCGCGGTCGGACGCGTCCTGCTCTACAACGCGCTGCTCTTCGATCCGCTGTGGCGGACGCAGCTGGTGGGCGCGGTGCCGTTCGCCAACCTGCTCGCACCCGCCTTCCTGCTGCCGTTGTTCTGGATCTGGCAGGCAGCGCAGGTGGAACGCGATTGGGCCGATCGGCTCAAGCTGCCAATCATCGGCATCCAGATGGTGCTGATCTGCCTCTTTGTCGCGGCGAGCTTGCGGCAGCTGTTCCACGGATCACTGCTGGCGGTGGGCGGGGTAAGCCAGGCGGAGGATATCTGCCGTTCGCTCGCCGCCATTGCGCTAGCGATCGGCTTCCTGCGCTGGGGCATCTTCAAGCGCGAGCGGCCATGGCGGATCGCCTCGCTGGTGCTGATGCTGATCGCAGTGGGCAAGGTGTTCGTCGTCGACACCTCCGGGCTGGAAGGGCTGATGCGGATCGCCTCGTTCATGGCGCTGGGCCTGAGCCTGATCGGGATCGGCTGGCTCTACAGCCGGCATCTCAGGAGCGATGCGCCAGCCCCTTCGGAATCGGCACCCGTTTAAAATCCATGCGTTCAAGGCGACATGCCTTCGAGCGTAATCCGTGATTTTGCCTACGATCCCGAGCGGCATAGTCTTGCTGTCGAGTTCGTCTCGGGCCGGCGCTATCGCTATGATGGCGTGCCTCAGCGCGTCGTGGAGGCGATGCGCGCCGCACGATCCAGGGGGCAGTATTTCAACCGCTATATTCGCGATCGGTTTGCGACCACTGAGCTGGATTAGCCGCGCAACCGCTCCAACGCCCGCTCCCGCCCGATCAGGGGCAGCAGGGCCGCCATGTCCGGGCCATGATCCATTCCGGTCAGCGCCTGCCGCAAGGGCAGGAAAAGAGCTTTGCCTTTACGTCCGGTGCGCTCCTTCAACGCGCTGGTCAGGGCGTGCCAGGGATCGCTGGTCCAATCCATCGCCTCGGCCACCGCAGCCGCTTCGGCAAGATAAGAACGATCCTCATCGGCAAGCGTGGCCCCGGTGATCGGACCTTCAACGATTGCCCACCACCCTGCCGCGTCCGCCACGCGGTCGAGATTGGGGCGGATCGCCTCCCACCCTGCCCGGTCGATCTTATCGGGCAACCGGGTGGCGACCGCTTCATAGTCGAGCAGATGGACGATGCGGCGGTTGAGCGCCTTCAGCTCCTCTTCGTCGAAACGCGCCGGAGCGCGGCCGAAATGGGCGAAGTTAAAGCCGGCGATCAGCGGCGCGGTGTCGGCGACCGGCTCCACGGGATCGCTGGTGCCGATGCGCGCCAGCAATGCCAGCAGGGCGATTGGCTCAAGCCCCTCCTCACGGAAATGATCGCAACCAAGCGAGCCGAGCCGCTTGGAAAGCTTGCCCTCGCTGCCGGTCAGCAGAGCTTCATGCGCAAACTGCGGCGCCTCCGCGCCCAGCGCCGTGAACATCTGCAGCTGAAGGCCGGTGTTGGTGACATGATCCTCACCGCGCACTACATGGGTGACGCCCATGTCGATATCGTCGATCACGCTCGGCAGCATGTAGAGCCAGCTTCCGTCGGCGCGGCGGATCACCGGATCGGACAGGATCTTGGGATCGAGATGCTGCTCGCCCCGGATCAGGTCGCGCCAGTGGATCGGCGCATCGTGGTCGAGCTTGAAGCGCCAGTGCGGGCGGATGCCCTGCCCTTCCAGCGCCGTCCGCTCCTCGTCGGTCAGGCCCAGTGCCGCACGGTCGTAGATCGGGGGCAGGCCGCGCCCGGCCAGGATCTTCCGCTTGAGATCAAGCTCTTCGGCGGTTTCGTAGCAGGGATAAACCTGACCAGCCGCGCGCAATTCTTCAAAGCGCGATTCGTAAAGCGCGAACCGATCGGACTGGCGGACCGACCCATCTGGATCGAGTCCAAGCCAGGCGAGATCAGTCCGGATCGACTCAGCGAACTCTGCCGTCGATCGTTCGAGATCGGTATCGTCCAGCCGCAGCAGGAAGCGCCCGCCATTCTTCCGCGCCCACAGCCAGTTGTGGAGCGCCGCGCGGATATTGCCGACGTGCAGCCGGCCGGTCGGTGAAGGCGCGAAGCGGGTTACTGTCATCGCGCAGCCTGTATCATTCTCGCACGCCGGGGCAAGCGCCCCTTCCCCCAACCGTCATCGCTCTTTAAGAGGACCGCAACGAACGGGGGACTCGCACAGACATGAAACTACTCGCCGGCAACTCCAACCTGCCGCTTGCCGAAGCCATTGCCGGCTATCTCGAACTTCCGCTGACTGAGGCGAGCGTCCGCCGCTTCGCCGACGAGGAAGTCTTTGTAGAGATTCATGAAAATGTGCGCGGCGAGGATGTGTTCGTCATCCAGTCGACCAGCTACCCGGCCAACGACAACCTGATGGAACTGCTGATCTGCATCGATGC
>CAYLIK010000257.1:0-2831 GCA_964383565.1 uncultured Sphingomonadaceae bacterium | reverse complement strand
TCGCCCGACGGCGCGATCTGCGCCACCGTGCGATCGTCCATGAACATGAACTCCAGGTACGGCTGGATCGCATCGCTGACCTCGTAATTGGCGAACACGCCGGCGGTGTAGCGACGATCCGGGCGCTGATAGTGGTTGGAAGGACCGAAATTGTAACGGGTCAGGCCATTTTCAAAACCGCCGCCCGGGGCGAAGGTGTAAACCGTCGAAGACGCGGTGTTTACGTCGTCATCGAACAGGAAGACGTTCCCGTTTTCCGATGTCGCCGAACCGCCGCATTGTGGGGCCTCGGTCGATGCGCTGTTCTGCAATACGCATGCGCTGTAATCGCGCCGTCCCTGCAAGATCGGGCGAGCCTTCCGATAACCGACATAAGCCATGACATGGCCGCGATCGTCGCCGAACTTGGTGCCCATCGACAGGGTCAGGTCGACCGTGCCGCCATCAGCGACACTGCCTTTGGGATATCCATAGCCCGCAAGCCCTGCATCCGCGCGCGCATCGAGCAGCGGCGGCATCAACTTGTTGCGGTTATTATGCTGATACAGGCTGTACTGCCCGTCCAACCGGATCCCCTCGAAATCCGTGTCGAGGATGAAGTTCACGACGCCGGCCACCGCATCGGCGCCGTAGGTCGTGGAAGCGCCGCCGGTGAGAACCTGCACATTCTTCACGAGCGCGGCGGGGATCATGTTGACGTCGGCGGCCGAACCGCTGGTCGGGCTCGGATCACCCGGCAGCAGGCGGCGGCCATTGACGAGGCTGAGCGTGCGGCTGGTGCCAAGGCCGCGAAGATCGATCGACGCGGTGCCGTCAGCGCCATTCGAAAGCGTCGAGGCCTGACTGGCGAAGACTGAGGGCAGCGAGTTCAGGATATCTTCGACCTTGGTCGTGCCCTGAAGCTTGAGTTCCTGACTGGAAATCACCGTCACCGGCGCGACTGATTCGAGGTTGGGCTGCGGGATGCGCGAGCCCGTGACGATGATGACATTATCGTCTGCAATGCCCCCGGTATCGGCGGCCGAGGCGGCAGCCGGCGCAATGGAGGGGCCTGCTTCGTCTTGTGCCCATGCGGGAAAGGCAACTACGCTGATGCTCAGCGCGGTGACGGCGGCGCCACAGCGCAGCCCCATCTTGAGGTTTTGTGGAAGGTGCATGCTCCAGTCCCTTTTCTGGATATGTTGGGGTATAGGCAGAAACGCTCGCTCTACCGTCACCAATGTCAGTAATTTTGATGCACCTGATCGCAGCCGTAAAGCGCAGGTTAATGTGCCAGCGTTGATTTCGCAGGCGTGTTGTTCAATTGCAACACCGATGTAAGTAAGGCGCCAACAACGCTAGGGAACCCTCGAGGTTCCAGCCGCTTCACAATTGCTGAGCGAAGCGAAGACGCAATTGATCCAGAGCAAATAAATGATCTTGATGTAACATTATATCGTTACTAAAGACGTGGCACCTAAGGAGATGTTATCTCATGCCGCGCCGCTTTGCTCCGTATCGAATCGCACCTACCTTGCTTGCGGTGACCGCGTTTCACGCACCGCTTTACGCCCAAGACGTCGACAGCGCGCGGGCCGATTATCACGCGGCGCCCTCACGCGATATCATCGTGACCGCCCCGTTCGCGCGTGCCCGCACCGATCTCCTGTCCGGCACCTCAATCCTGCAGGGTGCCGATCTGGCGCAGGCGATCCGTCCGACGATAGGCGAGACGCTCGATCACACCCCCGGCGTGTCGGCAACTTCCTTTGGTCCCAACGCGTCGCGCCCCGTCCTGCGCGGCCTTCAAGGCGAGCGGGTGCGGGTGCTGACCGACGGTATCGGATCGATCGACGTGTCCAACACCAGCGTCGACCATGCCGTCGCGATCAATCCGCTGCTCGCCGACCGGATCGAAGTGCTGCGCGGGCCTTCCGCCCTGCTTTACGGCTCCTCGGCGATCGGCGGCGTGGTCAACGTGCTCGACAATCGCATTCCTCGCCGCGTGCCTGATGAGCCGATCCATATCGCTGGACAGGTGGGTTACGGCTCGGCTGCCAGCGAGCGCAGTGGCGCCGCCGCAGTGGACGTCCCGCTTGGTCCTCAATTCGTGGTTCACGCCGACGGCAGCTATCTCAAGACTGATGATCTGCGGATCGGTGGTCCGGTCCTGACAAGGGCGCTGCGCGACGAAGCGACCACGTCCAGCCAGCTTCCGTCCGATCCCGACGATCCCATCGATTTCGCCGCGAACGCCGCGCTCAAGAACCGCCTTCCCAACAGCGCCGCCGAGACATGGACAGCGGGCGTCGGCGCGGCGCTGATCACCGACACCGGATCGCTCGGCATATCCTACAGTCACTATGATAGCCTCTATGGCGTGCCCGTACGCTATGCGACCGCCCCCGGACAGGAGCAGGAAGGCCCACGCCTCGACCTCAAGCAGGACCGCATCGACGCGCGGGCTGAGGTGCAGACCGGCGGCGGCTTCCTCGAAGCGATCCGGGGCCGCTTCGCCTATGCCAAATACCGCCATTTCGAGCTTGAAGAGGATGCCGAGGTCGGGACGGCTTTCTACAATAAGGGCCTCGAAGGCCGGGTCGAGCTGGCCCAGACCCAGCGAGGCGCATGGAAAGGTGCGAGTGGCGTTCAGTATTTCTCCCGCGACTTCCACGTGATCGGTGAAGAAGCCTTCCTGCCGAAGAACAGCAGCCAGCAGATCGGCTTCTTCACCCTTCAGCAGCTCGATCTCGGCGCGATCAAGGCCGAGGCCGGCGCGCGCTACGAGCACAGCCGCCACACCGCCAGCCCGGCGATCGACCAGCCCCAATTCTTCGCCGGCCGCCGCAGCT
>CAYLIK010000256.1:0-2874 GCA_964383565.1 uncultured Sphingomonadaceae bacterium | reverse complement strand
GGCCGGCAGTCGATCCGGCGCTGGTCCCCATCAACGATGATGCCGGTCTTGGACGCGAGATAATATTCCTTCCTGCGCGCGGAGAGGAATTTTCCGATGACCCGTTCATTCTCACCGACGCCATAGATGCGGGCGGTATCGAGATGATCATAGCCGAGGTCGAGCGCAAGATTGAGCAGGCGGCCCGCCGCATCATCATCCAGCGGGGAGCCATAACCCCAGGAGAGTGACATGCAGCCGAGGCCAAGCGGGTTGATTGGCTTTCCGCCGAGCAGGCGTGTCGTCATCATGGGTTCCCGAATCCGATGCAGAGATCCCGCCCCTATAATGGCGGCTACCACGGGCGACAATGAAGGTGGACTTGCTTCATGATGCCACCAAATTACGCGCGGCAGGTTATAAGCCTGTGACCTGGCGAGGCTGGGATGTGATGGCGATCGAATGGAAAGGGTCCAGAGAGCGCGGGTTGGCCGTGATCGGCGTCGCACTCGTCCATCTGCTGATCGGATATGCGCTGTTGACCGGGCTTTCCCATCGCATCGCGACGCACTCCGAGGAAGTGCTCAAGCTGTTCACCGTGACGCCGGCCCCGCCACCATCCCCGGAACCGAAACCAATAAGGCCTGACTCGCGCAGTGCGCCGAAGAGGGAAGGCGCTGCATCACCCCGTAATCTCAAGGCGCGCGCGACCGAAGTGGTGGCCCCGCCCGCACCAATCTTCATTCCGCTGCCGCCGGTAATCGCCGCGCCCACGCCCGGGCTCGGCAATGACCGGTCGTCAGGCGCCTCCACGCTGCCCGGCCCCGGAACCGGCAGCGGTGGTCAGGGGACGGGCACAGGCAGCGGCGCTTACGGCGATGGCCCGGGCGGTGGAGGTGGCACAGGGCCGCGCCAGATCGCCGGTCGCATCCGTAATTCCGATTATCCGCGCGGTCCAATCGAGGCGGGGCAGTCCGGGATCGTGTCAGTCCGCTATACCGTGGCGATCGACGGCCAGGTCAGCCGGTGCCTCGTCACGCGATCGAGCGGCAGCATCGATCTGGACCAGACGACCTGCCGGCTGATCCAGCAGCGTTTTCGTTTCAAACCAGCAAAGGATGCGTCCGGCCGAACCGTACAGGCCGATATCGTGGAAGACCATGAGTGGATCATGGAGCACGACCTCGTTCCGGATCGTGAGCAATAAACCCGTCCAATATTGAGACGGCGGTAACCAAATCCACCGCTGAAATGGCAGGGCTGGTCGGATATGATCCTGACGAGCCGGCCAGTTGCGTGCTGTCGGCGCACGAGCCGGAGGGGCCCCCTGCCTCTCCGGCTCGACCAGTTTATGACCTTTCCGTAACATTGCTGTGAAATTCAGGGATCGTTCAACGCGATCATGCTTTGTTCTGCGCAGAGAAGGAACATGACGATGTTTACGATGAAAAAGGCCGTTTCTGCAGCGACGTTGGCATCTGCACTGATGCTCGGTGGCTGTACCTATGATGGTTATGGCTATGGCGGCATGGATGTCGGCTACGGCTCACCCTATTATTCGGATGGCTACGGCCCATATGGCTATTCGCCCTATGGTTGGTACGACGGCTATTATTATCCCGGCAATGGGTACTGGCTTTATGATCGCCGGGGTGAACGCCGTCGGTGGGATGACCGTCATCGCAAATATTGGGAACATCGCCGCGAACAAGGCGCCGGACATTGGAATGGCCCTGGCTCGCAGCCATGGCAACCCGGCATGCGCGAGGATCGACGGCGCTATCAAAGCCGCGAACAGCAACGGAATCGACAGGGCGATGCTGGCGTGCAGCCACGACGCCCGCGCCAGGTCAACCCAGGTGCGCAGCCGCAACGCCAGCAACAAGTTCGAGAAGCGCCGGTGCAGCAGCGTGTCGAACGTGCGCCGCGACCGGCCCCCTCTTCGGACCAGCCGCGTCAACGCTATCGCACGCGTGAATAGTTTGGAGCGCCGCGCGGTAACGCGCGGCACCCAGCTTATTTTTTGGTGAGCGAGAGCCCGCCGAAACGCTTGTTGAAGCGGGCGACCTGACCGCCGGCATCGAGCATCTGGCCGCGACCACCGGTCCAGGCCGGGTGTGCGAGCGGATCGATATCGAGCTGCAGCGTGTCGCCTTCCTTGCCCCAGGTCGAGCGCGTCTCGAACACGGTGCCGTCGGTCATCTGCACCTTGATGCTGTGATAATCGGGATGAATGTCTTTTTTCACGTGCTTAAGCTCCAGAAATGGCTGGTTTCCGACCAGCCGGGGAGATGAAGGCGGCGCTCTACAGATTTGGGCCTCGCTTGACAAGGCCGGGACGCGCTCATAACGGCCCCGCAGCGAAGGTGCCGCTCACACTTTTTGGTGATGGGAGCGGTTGAAAGGGAAGCCGGCGGAACTCCGGCGCTGTGCCCGCAACTGTAATCGGCCTTTTGAGCCGTAAGTCAGGAACCTGCCATCGCTGTCGTCCGCGCCCGGCCGGGTCCAGCCGTCAGCGCGTGGAAAGGCGTGGAATGGTCCGCGCCGGACCTCTGTGGCGACATTCATGTCGTTTGGAGGTCTAATAATGCCAATTTCCTTTTTTCTCGCTGCGGCGGCCGCCGTCACTGGCGCGGCGGACGGCGATATTCTCGTCACTGCCTCACTTGAGCCGGTCCTGGCTCAAAACGCTGCGGTCTCGGCCACGGTTTTCGACGAGAAGCGTATCAATGCGCTGGGCGAGCCCTTCGCCGTCGACCTGCTTCGATTCACACCGGGCGTGTCGGTTTCGGCGTCGGGCGGCTACGGATCGCAAGCCGATATCCGTATTAGCGGCTCCGAGGCCCGGCCCAGCCGCAGCAGCAAGGACGCGAAGAAGATCAACCACGATGTAGA
>CAYLIK010000255.1:0-2877 GCA_964383565.1 uncultured Sphingomonadaceae bacterium | reverse complement strand
AACTCGGTTTCGCGGTTGGCAACAGGCGCCCCTGCGGCTGATTGGAAGATAATTTCCAGAAACGGCATAATCGCACAGTAATTCGCTGTCAGTAGACGCCCTCCCACGACGCATCCAGGAAAGAATCCCATGAGTACGAATACCGTGAAACGACGCGGCGTTGTTGCATTCCGGTGGCTGGCCGCAGCCGCGCTCGTTGCGGTTTGCGGTGCGGCTGCCGCGCAGACTTATCCGGTGAAGCCGATCCGGTTCATCCTGCAGCATGCTCCCGGCGGCTTCGGCGATATCACCGCGCGCCTGGTGGCGCAAAAAATGAGCGCCAGCATGGGGCAGCAGGTGATCATCGATAACCGCCCGAGCAGCGGTGCGATCGTCGCCGCGAACATGGTCGCGAAGGCCGAACCCGATGGCTACACGCTGCTGCTGACCGGCAGCGGCACCGCGGCGAGCGCATCGCTATTCAAGTCGTTGCCTTACGATGTCCTCAAAGACTTCGAGCAGGTATCCACCATGGGGTTTGCCGAGCTGGTGCTGGTGACCGCGCCGGACTCGAAGTTCCGCTCGGTTGCCGATGTGCTCGCGTTCGCCCGGCAGAATCCCGGCAAGCTCAATATCGGTTCCAACAATATCGGCAGCACGCAGAACCTGGCGGCGGAACTTTTCAAATCGATGGCCGGAATCGACGCGCAGGTCGTGCCGTTCAAGGCCAGTTCGGGTTTGATCGCGGCGGTGCGCGGCAATGAAATTCAGGTCGCATTCGAATTCCTGGCGCCCGTCATACAGCTGATCAAGGGCAACGCGCTCAAGGCGCTCGCCGTCGGCGCCAGTCAGCGGTTCGCCGGGCTGCCGGGCACGCCCACGGTCGCCGAAAGCGGCGTTCCCGGTTACCAGGCATCGTCGTGGAATGGCGTCAGCGTGCCGGCCAGGACGCCGCGCCCGATCGTCGACCGGCTGTACAAGGAATTCGCGGCCGCCGTCAACGCGCCGGACGTGAAGCAGAAGCTGCAGGAGATGGGCATAGACGCAAAGGCGTATACGCCCGCTGAGACGCGCAAGCTGATGATCTCGGACATCGCCAAATGGAAAGCGGTGATCGAGCGCGCCAAAATCCCGCGGCAGTGAGGGCCTTACGCAAAACGAACAAACGAAAGAATTCGATGCCGACAGCAACGCCGTTACCACTGAAGATTGCGATTGCCAACTACGGCCACACGGCCCCACTGAAGGATGGCAGCGTTGCGATTCCCGGAGTGCAGCCGGATTTCGTCAAAGTTGATCCCATCATTGCCGCGTTCCGGCGGATGGTGCGCGAAGTGGAATTCGACGTCTGCGAGCTGGCGTCCACGACGTATTTCATCGCGCGTGCGTTCGGCGCGCCGTTCAAGGCGCTGCCGATTTTTCTGATGCGCCGTTTTCATCACGGCGGCATCGTCTGCCGCGAGGACGCCGGCATCCGGGGGCCGAAGGACCTTGAAGGAAAGAAGGTCGGGGTCCGTGCCTACTCGGTGACGACGGGCGTGTGGACGCGCGGTGTTCTGGTCAACGAGTACGGATTGGATGCAGCGAAAGTCACCTGGGTGGTCGATGACGAGGAGCACGTGACCCAACTGCGCCTGCCACCCAATGTCGTTCACGTGCCCGCCGGCAAATCGCTCGTCAGCATGATGGCGAGCGGCGAAATCCAGGCGGGTTTCACGGCCCGGGCGGGAATCGGCCGGGAGGGGCCGCCGCAAGCGGGATGGGAAGGCGGCGCCAGGCCCGCGCCCGTGGTCTATCGTGATCTGATCGAGGATGCGGCGCGCCTCGAGGCCGAGTGGTTTCGACGCACCGGGATTTATCCGATGCACGGACTCATCGTGGTCAAGGACAAGCTGCTTGCCGATCATCCGGGGCTCGCGAAATCGCTGTTCGCGGCCTTCACCGAGGCCAAGGCGCGCTATCTCGCGCGTTTGAGATCGGGCGACGCGAATTCAGCGGAAGACCAGCGCTATCGCGACTTGACCGCCGTGGTCGGCGACGATCCGCTGCCGTACGGGCTGAAATCCAACCTGCCGGCAATCAAGGTACTGATCGACTACGCATTGCAGCAAGGGTTGATGCCGCGGCGACTGTCGGTGGACGAACTGTTCGTAAATCCGGAAGCGTGAGCGCCTGCCGGCGTCACTATCATCGAAAAAACCAAGGAAGATTCCAATGCCGGGCAACATCATAGACATCCATCCGCATATCATTTCCAGCGATACCAAACGCTACCCGCTCGCCCCGCTGGGCGGCAAGCAATCCGGCTGGTCCCGTGACCGGCCGGTCACGTTCGAGCAGTACGTCGCGGCGATGGACGAGGCTGGCGTCGCGAAGGCGGCCATCGTTCACGCATCAACCAGCTATGGTTACGATAACTCCTACGTCGCCGATTCCGTCGCCTCGCTCCCCGCGCGGTTCACCGGAGTATTTTCGGTGGACGTGCTTGCGTCCGATGCCGCGGAGCGCATCCGCTACTGGGTCGGAAGAAAACTCACCGGGCTACGGCTTTTTACGACCGGCAGCACGATGCCCGGCCAGGCGCCGTGGCTGGAAGACCCGCGCTTGCTGCCGGCGTGGGAATGTGCCGGCGAGCTCGGCATCCCGATCTGTGTCCAGATGACATCCGCGGCGATCCCGCAACTCACGCAATTGCTCACGCGCTATCCGAAAATCCGGGTCGTCATCGATCACCTCATGAAGCCGCCGATTGAAGAGGGTCCTCCGTACCAAGGTGCGGCGTTTCTGTTCGCGCTCGCGCGTTATGAAAACATCTATCTCAAGCTCCCCCCCCCACCCGGCCCGCCGCCCCCCCCCGCAAAGCGCCCACGGTAGAGTTTTTACCGCCCCGGGGGGAAG
>CAYLIK010000254.1:0-2887 GCA_964383565.1 uncultured Sphingomonadaceae bacterium | reverse complement strand
CTGATCGGCGTTCTCGCGGGTGCCTATTCCGGCGCGAGCCTCGGCGGCCCGGTGAGCGAAAGACTGGCAATGGCCGGCGTGCTTCAGCACACCGCCGACGAGGTCGGCTTCGCGATCGTGATCGCGCTGACGACCTATGCCTCGCTGACCATCGGCGAGCTCATTCCGAAGCAGTTCGCGCTGCGCTCGCCAGAGCCGATAGCCTGTGCCGTCGCGCTGCCGATGCTCTGGCTGTCGAAGATCACCGCCCCGCTGGTCTGGCTGCTCGACAAGACCACACGCCTCGCCTTCCGTATCCTTGGCCTCAGCCGCCAGTCCGACAATCAGGTCACAGCCGAGGAACTGCATCTGATCGTCGCCGAGGCGTCCAACGCCGGCGTGATCGAGGAGAGCGAACGCGCGATCATCTCAGGCGTCGTCCGCCTCGCCGACCGTCCGGTGCGCGAGGTGATGACGCCCCGCACCCAGGTCGCCTGGATCGACGCCGGAGCCGACGACGCCAGGATCAGGCAGAACATCGCCGATATGCCGCACAGCCGCCTGCCGGTCGCCGATGGCTCGGTCGACAACATCATCGGCGTCGTCACCGCGCGCGATCTGGTGAGCGCGTTGATCGCCGGCCGCGCCCCCGATCTGCGCGCGCTAATGCGCCCCGCGCCGGTCGTCCCCGATCAGATGGACGCCATGAACGCGCTTGAGGTGCTCCGCGCCGCCGAAGTGCCGATGGTGCTGGTCCATGACGAATATGGCCATTTCGAAGGGATCGTGACCCCGGCCGATCTGCTCGCCGCGATCGCCGGCAGCTTCGTCTCCGATCATGACGACGAGAATGATCCCCCGCTGCACGAGCGCGAGGACGGCAGCTGGCTCGTCTCCGGTTCTTTCGCCGCTGACATGCTGGCGGAGAAGCTGGGTTTCGATCTTGAAGAGGATCGCGACTACGCGACCGTCGCCGGCTTGGCGCTGGCCGTGCTCAAGCGGTTGCCGGACGTGGGCGACAAATTCACCCATGACGGCTGGATCTTCGAGATCGTCGACATCGACGGCCGCAAGATCGACAAGCTGCTGGTCCAGCGCCGCAACGGCTAAACCGGATCATTACGGATGCGATCAGGGCAAAGGCCCGTTAGATTGCGGATATGACGGCAATGATCGACAACATAGCGACCGCAGCCATCCTGTCACTCGGGCTGGCCTTGGCGCTTGGTTTGCTCATCGGCATCGAACGCGGATGGAGCCAACGCGGGGAGCCGGCTGGCGGCCGCGTCGCGGGCATGCGAACCTTCGGCATTCTTGGCCTGCTGGGCGGGGTCGCAGGATGGATGCCGGTTGCTGTCGCCATCGCCATACTGATCGCGGCCTCTGCGACGCTGCTGGCCGGCTATCTGCGACAGCGCTGGTCCACGTCCACGGTCAGCGCGACGACGACGCTGGTCGGGCTGCTCACGCTCGCCCTTGGCTATCTCGCGACTACGGGCCAGGCATTGCCTGCGCTGGCGAGCGCCGTCGCTACCACCCTGTTGCTCTCGATGCGCGAGCAGCTTCATAGCTGGCTCAAGGGGCTGACCGCCGGCGAAGTGCAAGCGATTGGCCGCTTCGGCTTGCTCGCCGCCGTGATCCTGCCGCTGTTGCCCGACGGGCAATATGGGCCGCTGGGGGCATGGAATCCGCGCAAGATCTGGATGATCGTGATCTTCGTTTCGGGTTTCTCGCTGGCAGGCTATATTGCGGCGAAGCGGCTGGGAGAACAGGCGGGCTTGCTAGCCACGGCCTTCACCGGCGCGCTGGTATCCTCGACCGCAGTGACGCTCTCGCTTGCCCGCAAGCTGCGCGAGGAAACTGCTGATCCCGCTGCAGCCACGGCGGGCATCGCAATCGCTTCTTCAGTGATGCTCATACGCGTAGCCGTGGTGACTGCCGTGTTGGCTCCGTTTGCCGCGTGGGCGCTGATCCGCCTGTTGCTGCCCGCGATCGTTGTCGCGCTCCTGCTGGCGGCGCTGGCTTTCCGCAAAGCGCGGGTGGGGGGCGCTGCGGCGCGCGATGCGCTTGGCAACCCTTTCGATGTCCGGCCAGCGCTGGCGCTCGCACTGCTTGTGGCCCTGATCGCGCTGGCAGTGCGTTGGGCGGAACTCCGCTTCGGCGATGCCGGCATCACCATCATGCTGGCACTGACCGGCTTTGCTGACGTCGATGCCGCCGTGATGGCGCTCTCGACGCTGCCGCCGGGTGCTATCGGCGCAGAGGAAGCCGGGTTGGCGTTGGCCGGTCCGGTCCTGCTCAATACCCTGCTCAAAGGCGGGCTTGCGATCGGAGGTTGCCCGGACGCACGCGGCGTTCGCGCGGCACTGCCGCTATTCGCGGCCGTCATCGCCGCCTGCATCCCGATTCTCTTAACCCGGTGGGCATGATGCCCGGCTATTGATCGATGTCACGTCTGAACGTCTCGGGCAGGAGGAACAAGCCGACGACCACCGTCATCACCACAACCGCGACGGGCTTCGGCAGACCGTCTCCAGCTATGGCCATGCGCCTCTCCCCCTCGTCCGTTTCAATGCCCGTTCGGTCATTGGACGACCGCGACTATGCCCCTATAGCGTGGGCCGATTCAATGCGCGTTACGTCATCGAGCGAGGGAGCAGGACAAGCATGAACCAGGACGTCTTTCCGGTCAGTGAGGAATGGAGCCGGCGCGCGCTCATCGATCGCGAGGCATATGACCGGCTGTATGCCGAGGCTGCGTCCGACCCCGAAGGTTTCTGGCGGCGCGAGGCGCAGCGTGTGGACTGGATCAAGCCCTTCACCAAGGTGAAGGAAACCAGCTTCAACGAGGCCGATTTCGGCATCAAATGGTTTTCGGACGGCGTGCTGAACCTGTCGGCCAACTGCC
>CAYLIK010000253.1:0-2891 GCA_964383565.1 uncultured Sphingomonadaceae bacterium | reverse complement strand
GGTTCCGAGTCTGGCGTTATCGGTTGCGTGACCTTAAGAGATTGGGCGGGAGAACGAGATGCATTTTCTAAGAACGCTCTTCTGGGTCGTGGTCGCGGTGCTCGCCGTGGTCTTTTCAATCCGCAACTGGACGCCCGTGGTCGTGCACCTGTGGGGCGGGCTGGATGCGGACGTGAAGCTTCCGGTGCTGTTGCTGATCTTCTTCCTGATCGGCTTCCTGCCCTGGTATGCGCTCCACAAGGCGACCCGCTGGCAGCTGAAGCGCAGGCTGGAAACCGTGCAACGCACGCTCGACGAGGAACGGGCGCGGCATGCGCCCCCCGCCCTTGCCGAGCAGCCGGACGTCGGCAGCGCGCCCCGGCCAACGATCGTGCCATGACGCGCCCAATCTACGTTGCCATCGACACGCCTGATCTCGCGCGCGCCAAAGCGCTGGCGCAGCAGGTGCATAACCATGTCGGCGGGATCAAGCTGGGGCTTGAGTTCTTCTCCGCCAATGGCCGCTCTGGCGTGCGCGAGATGGCGTCGATCGGGCTGCCGATCTTTCTCGATCTCAAGCTCCACGACATCCCCAATACCGTCGCCAAGGCGATCCAGGCGTTGCGGCCGCTGGAGCCCGCCATCCTGACGGTGCATGCGGCCGGCGGCCGAGCGATGCTGGAGGATGCGAAGGCGGCGGCTCCGAACGGCACGAAAGTGGTTGCGGTGACGGTGCTGACCAGCCTCGACAGCGACGATCTCAATGCGATCGGCGTGGGCGGCGATTCCCATGCGCAGGTCGAGCGCCTTACACGGCTTGCGAAGGAATCGGGCATCGACGGCGTGGTGTGCTCGGGCAACGAAGTCGCCGCCGCACGCAAGATCTGGCCCGAGGGTTTCTTCGTGGTGCCGGGCGTCCGTCCGGCGGGCGGAGAGCAGGGCGACCAGAAGCGCGTAATGACCCCGCGCAAGGCGCTCGATGCAGGCGCATCGATCCTCGTCATCGGCCGCCCGATCACGCAGGCCGAAGACCCCGATGCCGCCGCACGGGCGATCGAGGCGACGCTTTAAGTCTGGATTTCCGAGGCCATCAGGCCCACATCGCAGCCATGCCGGTACAAGCCAAGATTTGCGGGATTTCGACGCCTGAGGCGCTGGACGCCGCGATCAAGGGCGGTGCGAGCCATGTCGGCTTCGTGTTCTTCGCGAAAAGCCCGCGCAACCTCGATCCGGAACGGGCGCGGGCGCTGGCCCAGCAGGTGCCCGGCCATGTCGGCAAGGTTGGCCTGTTCGTCGACCCCGATCCTAGCTTCGTCGCCAGTGCGCTTTCCGTCGTTCCCCTCGATGTGCTCCAGCTTCACGGTGCGGAGAGCCCCGCCTTTGCCGCTTCGCTTGGCGCCGCCCACGGCAAGGAAATCTGGAAGGCGATCCCGGTTCGCACCCGTGCTGATCTCGACCAGGGCATGAAATATCGCGGGGCGGCCCAGCGGCTTCTCTATGACGCCAAGCCGCCAAAGGGGGCTGAACTGCCGGGGGGCAACGGGTTGCGTTTCGACTGGACGCTGCTCGAGGGGCATGTCCATGCCCTGCCCTGGCTGCTGTCCGGGGGCCTCGATGCGGCCAATGTCGCGGAGGCCGTGCGCATCGCAGGCGCTGACACGGTCGATGTGTCTTCGGGGGTTGAAAGCGCGCCGGGCGTCAAGGATGTGGACAAGATCGCCGCCTTCCTGCAAGCGGTCGGCGCATTATGACACTGTCAAACTCGCTTCGTTCGCAGCCTGACGCGCGCGGCCATTTCGGCGATTTCGGTGGACGCTATGTCGCCGAGACGCTGATGCCCCTGATCCTCGATCTCGAACGCGAATATCGCGCCGCCAAGGCCGATCCGGCGTTCCGCACGGAATTCGAGGGGCTGCTGCGCCATTATGTCGGGCGCGAGAGCCCGCTCTATTTCGCCGAGCGGCTGACCGAGCAGCTGGGCGGCGCGAAGATCTACCTCAAGCGCGAGGATTTGAATCACACCGGCGCACACAAGATCAACAATTGCATCGGCCAGATCCTGCTCGCCCGCCGCATGGGCAAGACGCGGATCATCGCCGAGACCGGGGCGGGCCAGCACGGCGTCGCCACGGCGACTGTCGCAGCGCGCTTCGGCCTGCCCTGCACCATCTTCATGGGCGCCAAGGATGTCGAGCGGCAGCAGCCGAATGTGTTCCGCATGAAACTGCTGGGGGCCGAGGTGCATCCGGTCACGTCCGGCGCGCAGACGCTCAAGGATGCGATGAACGAGGCGCTGCGCGACTGGGTCGCGAACGTGCACGACACCTTCTACATCATCGGCACGGCGGCGGGGCCGCACCCCTATCCGGAGCTGGTGCGCGATTTCCAGTCAGTGATCGGGATCGAAAGCCGAGCGCAGATCCTTGAGCAGGAAGGGCGTTTGCCGGATCTGCTAGTCGCCTGCGTCGGTGGCGGATCGAACGCGATCGGGCTGTTCCATCCGTTCCTTGATGATCCGGAGGTCGAGATGATCGGCGCCGAGGCGGCTGGGTACGGCATCGACACGGAGAAGCACGCCGCCAGTCTCATGGGCGGCTCTCCCGGCGTACTCCATGGCAACCGTACCTATCTGTTGCAGGACGCCGACGGCCAGATCACCGAGGCGCACTCGATCTCGGCGGGGCTGGACTATCCGGGCATCGGACCGGAGCATAGCTGGCTGCACGACATCGGCCGGGTCAAATATGTGCCGATCACCGATGACGAGCGCAGAGCACGGATCGCCAAAGCCCAGCGGTTGATGGCTGAACAAAAGATCGACGCGATCTTCATCGAGTCAGGATCGAGCATGTTCTATTTCACCGGCGTGCGCTGGGGCGCGCGCGAGCGCATGTTCGCCGTCGTGATTCCGC
>CAYLIK010000252.1:0-2930 GCA_964383565.1 uncultured Sphingomonadaceae bacterium | reverse complement strand
AAGGAGAAGAATATGGCCGATAATGACAACAGCGAACGCCAAGCAAAGACGCCGCGCTCCTACGAAATTCTTGGCCCTGGGAACAGCAAGGAAACCTTTGCGAGATTCCCCGATGCCATGAAGGCATTTGCCAAGCTGGAAAACCAATATGACCACGCGCTGACGATGCAGAAAGGCGGAAAAACCGCTTATCTGGCGTCCACGGATTGGCGCAATGATGGGTCCACGCCGGTTGCGCAATATCTGACGCCGGCTGTCGAAGAGTATAATAAGGCGCTGAAACGCGGAGCGCCTGCCGACGAATTGCGCGGACACGAAAGCAGAGTGCGGGCCGACCTTAATGCGTGGCCCCGGCAAGCGAAGCGCGAAGCGGCTCCGACCGCATCGGCCGATAAATCGCTCAATATCCATGAGGGTGAGCGAGCCAGGGCGGAGAGCAAAGACGGTGCTGCGCCCGCGAAAGCTGAGGTTCCATCGAAGGCAGCGCCAAAGGATGACAAGCAAGTTGACGACACACGCTTGGCTCTGCCCACGCAGCTCGAACGCAAATATCTGCGCGTTGGGAATGATCTTTTCCGTAGCGGCCGCGATGACAAGCCCGATATGTCGATCAAGGGCCAAGACGGCATTCGCATCAACAAGGACTATGCCATTGGCGATGCTATCGCGATCGCGAAGCACAATGGCTGGCAGTCGATCCGTGTTCATGGAAGCGACGAATTCAAGAAGGCGGTCTATCTGGAAGCGGCGCGATCGGGGGTCGAAGTGAAAGGGTTCAAGCCGTCTGAACAGCTTAAACTTGAGGGAGAAAGGCTGGCGGCGCGAGATAAGGCCCGCGAAGCACAAGACCCGGCAAAGAGAGCGAGCATGGCAAAGCAAGACCCCTCAGAATCTCGTGCTGCGGCCGAACAGTTCCGGCGCAATTCGCATCGGGATAATGCGGCCAACCCGCAATTCAAGGCCGCGCAATCGCACGTCCTGGCGGCAGCGATCGAAGCGAAAACCCGGTTCACCCAAAAGGAAGACAGGGATCGCTTCATAGAGCGGGCCAAGGAAACTGTCGCCAAGCGTATTGAGGTTGGCGCGCCGGTCCCTGCTGCCCGTTTCGAGCAACAGCGCCAGAACGAGGCTACCCGCATAGCGCGCGAGGATTTGACGCTGCGCCAGCAGGAAAGGAAGCCGTCACGCTCGCGCTAAGTGCATGGCACATGCTTTTTGGAAACAGGAAACCGCACGATGAACATTCCCCGGCCTGATCCGGTGCCATCGAGAGGCGTGTCCGATCTCGATCGTCACATTGAAACCTTGCTTCGCGTGATTCATTCCAGAAACCTCGCTTGGTCTGATCTAAGCGAAGTGGGTAAACAGGTAGAACGCCCTCTGACGGACGTTGAGCAATTGCTTACAAATGTGGGCGACGACGCCCATGAAATCACCCTTGCTACCGAGACGATCATAACAGCCCTCAAGCTGCAACGTGATGCGCTCGCGATCCAAAGCTCTCGCCGTAGAGCACGCTTCGGCTCGATGCTCCTGCTCATGATCCCCGTGTTCTTCGTAGGTTTGATGATTGGCGCATCATACGGGATAGATGAAGGTCGGGCGCGGGAGCGTGAAGCCTTAAAGTATCCGATGATACCCCAGCTGTCCGTAGATCGTGGCAGGCTCAAAACTGACGGAAGGTAGAGCGGTGGCAGCTGCCACCGCTTGCGATCTCTTGATGGGCTATGGCCTCATGAGGCACGATGAAGAAATCTGACAGGGCAAAGAAACAAACCGCCAAGGTAATCGAGGCGGCTGCACGCGCCCATGAAGCTCTCGATTATTTCAACGGCAACGTCACAAATCCGTTCGATGAGTTAACATGGCCCAGTATTGCCGAAGGTTATCTTCTAGTCGCGCAGAAGGCGGTATCAGACGCCTTGGTCGCTTTGGAACGCGCAAACAGCGTTGGCTGGACCAAGCACGGCCAGTAACTATCGTCCTGGCCCTTCCCGCGAACGATCGCGGTTCCTAGATCGTTCGCTCTGCCGCTTCCGCTCCATCGCGGCTACCGATCGCTCATGAATTGTAGGCGTTCGCCCTGCCCCCACAAATTGCCGCACCTGGTCGGCAAGCTGGCGGTCAGCTGGATCGCTGCTTGCCTCAAGGCGCTTGGCGGCGGCTAGATAGCGGTGTTGCGTCTCAGTCCATGCCTGCCGCCCGCGCACCACGAAATCCGGAGCGGTGGACCGCCCCGCCAGCTGGTCTCGCGCGGCCGCAGTGATCTTCTGATTGGCAAACGGTGCAGGTGCGGTGCCGGCCATGTAGCGCTGCCGCATCCGATTCAGGGCCATGCTTTGACCAGCTCGGCCGACACCGCGCGCTGCGCGAGGCGTTGCCTCGGCAGTAACCCCCCTCGCCCGCAATTCCTCGGCAAAGCGCTCCCGGTAATGATGCAGCGTTTGAGGTCGCGGGTTGAAGCGTTTCCCCGTGTCACCGCGCGCTGCAACCGTCACATGCACGTGAGGCCGTGGTGTGTCCGTATGCAGCGCCAGGACGTAATCCCACTCATGCCCGATCTCGCTCCGCGCGACCTCGCGCACCGCTGAAAGAACCTTGTCGGGGTCTGTGCCTGCCGGCATCGAAAAAACCATGCTCACGGCGGCTACGGTAGAATTGTCACGCCAATAGACAGGATCGCCCCAATCGCGCGCCAGCGCCGCCCGATCTTCCTTGTCAGTCAGAATGTCGCCATCGCGCGTTTCAAGCGGCACATCGCCTTTTCGGCCGATATAGTCGAAATGCGCAGCCGCGTGGTTCTTGCCCTTCGGCCTGCCCGTAACCTTGACCATGACCTCCGGAGCACGGCTGACAATGCGAGCAAGCCGCGCCCGGGTGCTCCCGCCCTGGCCTGCTCGCCTCGAACTAAGCGAGCGCAGCAACATGTC
>CAYLIK010000251.1:0-2940 GCA_964383565.1 uncultured Sphingomonadaceae bacterium | reverse complement strand
TCGAAGCCGAAGTTCTCCGACGCGATATATTGCAGGTAAAGCTCGCCATCATCGCACTTGGCCAGCGTCTGCGCGGACAGGCGCAGGGCCCCATCCGGATCGAGGCTGTCGCGATAGAGGAAGCGTCGGGGATCGGCGATGATGGTCATGGATCGGATATAGGCCGGGCGCTCGAGGAATTAAACCGGGTTGGGACGTGATGAAGAGCTGGAGCCCGGTCGGCGCGTTTTATCGCGCAAATTTGTGATCCCATCAGGGACGATGGTACGGCTTCGTCTCAAGAGAGGTGATGATTTTCCGGCGCGGCCTGCTCACGCGATCGTTAACGCACCGAAACCATACTTTCTTAATCTGTGTTGATTAACGCTTTGCCCGAAGCATATGTTGCGGTCGGCAATCCAACAGGAGTCGATCTGAAAGGGTCGTTTCTGTGATTGATCGTCAGTTCCATCGCGCCTTGGCGCCGTTGCTCCTGCTTGGGGCATCGCCCGCAGCCTTCACGGCCGCCTGGGCGGGTGAGATCGACTGTATCGACGCCAATTCGGGGAGCGGCGGAAATTCATCCGTGAGCTGCGGCCAGAAAGCCGAGGCGAACGGGGATTTTGCGATAGCAATTGGTGCGGAGAGCCTCTCGGCCGGCGATTCCGCCGTCAGCCTGGGTGGCGGGGCCATCGCCAAGACGGAAAACAGCGTGGCGCTCGGTAGCGGCTCTGTCGCGGCGCGCGACTTGAACAAGGATTATGTGGGCGTCGCGTTGAAGGACCCGGAGACATCGGTTGGCGAAGTCTCCGTCGGTGACGGGGACAAGAAGTCGAACCGCCAGATCACGAACGTCGCATCGGGATCGGAAGATCATGATGCGGTCAACGTGATCCAGCTGAAGTCGGTGCTGGATACAGCAGTCAGCGCCGGAGATGCTGCCGCGAACGCCCAATCCGTTGCGGACGGGGCGGCCAGTGCAGCCTCTTCGGCCCAGACAGCCGCCGCTGGCGCGCAATCGACCGCGAATAGCGCCTTGAGCGCGGCAAACTCAGCTTCATCAACCGCCAATACCGCGCAGTCCACGGCCAACAGCGCCAGCGCTGTCGCGAACGCCGCATCCTCCGCTGCGGCGAGTGCGCAAAGTACCGCCGTTAGTGCGTCATCTATAGCTACGAGCGCGTCCAGTGCGGCAAACACTGCCTCATCGGCTGCCAGCAGCGCGCAATCGACCGCCAATTCGGCGCAGTCGACGGCCGACACCGCGCTTTCAGACGCTGCTACGGCGTTGTCGATGGCGGATGATGCGGTTTCGATCGGGAATGCCGCCCTGCAGAACACGGCGCAATTGCGCGTCGATCTGGACAGCTTGTCAGACGTGGTGGATGTCGCGCTCAGCCTGGGCACGCCTGATACGTCGGCGCAGAATGCACTCGCCTTGGGGGATAGCGCATCCGCCTCGTCGGCCAGTGCTGTGGCGCTGGGTCACAATGCGATTGCGGAGAATGGAAAGGCCGTCTCGGTCGGCTATGGCAATCGCGCATCCGGCGATGGCGCGGTGGCCATTGGAGACCCCAACAGCGCCATTGGCAGGGGCGCTGTCGCCCTCGGCGCGGACAACAACGCAATTGGTCAAGGCGCACTTGCAATGGGCAATCTCTCTAACGCCATAGGGCAATCCGCGATCGCTTTCGGCGACGGCGCCACGGCGGAGGGCGATGGCGCAATCGCCATGGGTGCTGGTGCACGGGCCGGCGCGATCAACAGCGTCGCGATTGGTGCCGGCAGCGTGGCGACGCGACAGGGTCAGATCGCGCTGGGCAATTCGGACAGCAGCTATACCGCGGCAGGGCTTGGAAACGCCGCCAGCCTCGCGGCGCAATCCGGCCCGACCCGCTATGTCACCAGCGATGCCGCGGGAAACCTGGCCTTGTCTGATTTCGGCCCGGCTCAACTTGAAGCGCTCGGCGCCCGCACCGAAACACTTGAGCAGCGGGTAGGCTCGCTTAAGACCGGCCTGAAACAAGCCTATGCGGGCACCGCACTCGCCATGGCGATGGGCGGCACGATGATGCCCGCCGATATGAAAGTGGCGATGTCGTTCAATCTCGCTACCTATCGCGGCCAGCAGGGATTTTCGGGGGCGGTCGTCGCAAAGGTGTCGCGTAACGTCTACCTCAATGCGGGCGGCGGCATCGGTACGGTGCGCGGTTCGGCAGGTGGCAGGACGGGTGTAACCATCGGTTGGTAATCACGGCGTCGCGCGGTGAAGCCAACGCAGCCTTGGATGTCAGGCCGCCTTTGCGCCTTTGTCGGCTGGCCCACCGATCAAAATGAAACGCCGGTCGCAATAACCGCAATCCACAAAGCCCGTTTCGTCGATCTCTAGAAACACGCGCGGATGGCCGAGCGCAGCGCCGCCGGGGATCTCGCTCGCGCCGTCACAGGCGACGCGGGGTTTATCGACGCGGGCGGTTTCGGGCGGCGGTATCATAAGCCGCCGAATAGCAACGGACGCCGTGTCGCGCAATTCGCCTTATCGGTACGCTTGCGACATGTTTTCGGGTAAATGCGAATCGCTGGCGCGGGGGCATCAGGCGAACGGAGGCTGTCTTGGAACAGGAATCGCATGCACTGAATGCTTATGGCGCGGGATCGAGGCGGGTTTTTCTGGCAGGATCGGCGATGGCGGCCGGGATCGGGCTCATGCCCGGTCTGATCGCATCAGCGAGCGCCGCCGCACCAGCGGATGCGAAGACGGGCTTCGTCACCGTCGCTGACGGGACCGAGATATTCTACAAGGATTGGGGGCCGAAAGAGGCCCAGCCGATCGTCTTCCATCATGGCTGGCCGTTGAGTGCGGACGACTGGGACAACCAGATGATGTTCTTCTTGGGAGAGGGCTATCGCGTCATCGCGCACGACCGCCGCGGCCATGGCCGCTCGACCCAGACCTGGACC
>CAYLIK010000250.1:1565-2948 GCA_964383565.1 uncultured Sphingomonadaceae bacterium | reverse complement strand
CGGGTCAGAGCCGCAGGCCGCAGGCAGCGGCTTCGCCTAAAGGAGTGAAAAATGGAAGCGACAACTGACCAGATCGCCACCATCGCGGCGCTGAACGACATTGCGCGGCGAACGATGGGTGTGACTTGTCGCACCGTGATTACGCAAGGCATCGCGGCGCTGGACGAGAACACGCAGTCCGACATTCTCAAGATGATCGAGGGCTTTGAGGATTTCACACCCGACAACGACCCGCACGGCGAGCATGACGCCGGTTTCCTTTATCGTGATGTGATCGGCCAATGGCATACCCGCTGGACTGACGACAGCACGCGCCCAGCCCTCTCGGTCATGTGGAAGTTCGACTATTACGACCGCGATCTTGAATTTGGCAGCGCCGAACCGTGGAATCACGATGCCACAACCCGCGTGCTCACCATTCTCCTAACCAGTGAATATTGAGGGAGGCCATCATGACCAAATCGCCCCCGGTTATCGAGCTTAGCTGGCGTGATGAGAATTATGGTTCCGTCTGCGCCGTCGCCGCTTTCCGCAACTATGCGGGCACACTGGATTGGAGCGACCGCACCCACCAGCGGTTTCGCGGATGCCTGAAACGTGCAGGCTTCGCGTTCCATTGGGGGCGATGCAGCTATATCGCCACCAGCGGCACCCGCGAAGAGAGGCAGCACGCCCTTTGTGACGAGCTGGCCCGCGCAGGATTCCAGATCGACAGCGGCGACGTGAGGGCAGAGGCATGAACCGCGAACGCCGCAAGCAGATCGCCGCCGCCCGCGTGCTGATCGACAAGGGCAAAGCCCTGTTGGATGAGGCGCGCGACATGCTTGAAACCGTCAAGGATGACGAACAGGCCGCCCGCGAGAATCTACCACCCAGCCTTGAGGACAGCGAACGTGCGCAGGCGATGGACGCCGCAGTTTCCGAACTGGAAAGCGCGATTTCAGCCCTTGAAGACTTCGACGCCGACGAGATCGGCACAAACCTCGACACCGCCAGCGAATAGGAAGGATTGACCATGCAACCCATGCGCCACCTAGATCGAGACACGCGCCGCGCCCGCCTTCTGGCGGCGCGCACGCGCCCCGTCGGCGGCATCAACCGGCGCGGCATCTTCACCGGCCATTGGGACGGCGGCGATGTTGTGCGCCAGTTTCGCGGCGACAACGGATCATGGATCGGCCTTGCCGCCTACAAGGCGAAAGAAGAGCCGGAGCCGCAGCCATGAAAATCAGCAACACGGCGAGCGCCGTTCGCGTCACCCTCTCGCCTACCGAGATCAGCGATTTGCAATTTGTGATCGAGGCGGCCGAGCGCCCGGGGGCATATATTCCCCCGCCCCGCCCCCACAACAATGCCGCGCGGCCCCCCAGCGCCCACCAAGTT
>CAYLIK010000250.1:0-1555 GCA_964383565.1 uncultured Sphingomonadaceae bacterium | reverse complement strand
ACGCCCCGCGCGCGTCCCCAACATCATGGCGGCGCTGACGCGCAGCGCCGACGATGTTCGGATGAAACAGGCGATGAAGCGGGCGGAAAAAGATCGCGTAACGCGGATCGAGCAGGACCGGCGCGCGCGCGAACGCCAATTCATGCTAGGCGACCGATACAGCGTCATGGCGAGCCGCGCTGACTACGCCGATGCGTCTTCCGATCCGGACGCGCGCCAATGGGTTGACCTAGTGTTTCATGAAATCATGCAGAGGCCGCTTCCCGATCAATACGAACTCCGGCGCGACGTGTGGCGTGTCCACGTTGTCCAACTGGACGGCGGCACGCTCGGCGCTGTTGTAGGCGGCGATTGCACTCAAACCGCCGACCCCGCCGAAATTGCTTCCGTAGCGGAGCAGCTGATCGCCCGCTTCGAGGGCAGAGCTTGACGCGCGTGGAGCGGTGGCAGCTGCCACCGCTCCAGAGAGATCTAGAATTTGGTGATGAGAGGCAGCAGCGCCGCCGCTTGGCTTCCCAGGACCGGCACCCAATAATTCGCGGCGCGGTAATCAGGGCCGTGATCGACCGCCATCACCCCAAAGACATATCCGATCATCGGCAGCGTCCACAGCAGACGCCCGCCCAGGTCCACGCCCATCAACACCAGCGCAACGCCGAGCACGGCCCAAAGCGGAATCAGTCGTTCCATGATTTCGCGATGACGGACTATTCGCCATGCGCTTTCCCGGTCATCGGCGCTAACCTGCGATACGAGGCCCATAGCTTCCCCTTTTCATCAACGGTCGCCGGCGATCATCCAATGGCTTCACGAAAATGTGAAGAGCGTTTCGCGCGCATTGTCGTCAATCCGTTGTATAGCCTTCATCGAGCGAGGGCGAAGGACTGTGACAGCGGCCTTTCGCAAATCCTCTCGCTCAAAGGAGGTGATGTGATTTGACAGCATATGAAGCAGCTCAATTGACGATCGCAGCCGTCGCGCTCGTGATTGCAATTGTGAAGCTGGGGAAGTCCGATAAGGGCTGATCCAGCGGGGCGGGTGGTCTGACAGGGCCGCCCGCCCTAAAAGTTTGAACCCGCCGTGTGACAGCACGGCGGGTTCAGGTAGGTGCGTGAAATGAATCAGCACACGAAGCATTGCCTATATAGCCCTTTTCCCTTGCCAATCCAATAACCGGCGTGCGCGCGGCGCGTTCCCCTCCTGTTCCGTTTGGCGCATAAGCGCCCAATGGCCGCGAACTACAACCGCCCCAAGCCCATTGATCCTATCTGGTATCGGCAAGGCTGCTATCTGCGCATCCAGTGCGCTTGCGGTCGCCGCGTCGTCGCCCCGCTGGGCGACTTCGCCCGCTCACGCCGCATTTCTTTCGATACCCGCATATACGAACTCATCGCGCGGCTTCGGTGCAGCCAGTGCCGCCGCAAACCTTATGCGGACGTGTCGCGCAACCGCTCGGGCAATTAAACTGACGGAGGATCCGATTACTCGGATGCTTCCGGCGCTATCCGTTGGGCATGTCGCCGGCGACATGCCGCAGCGCCCGCTAGGTCGCCGC
>CAYLIK010000249.1:0-2990 GCA_964383565.1 uncultured Sphingomonadaceae bacterium | reverse complement strand
GTCGAGTTGGACTAAGGCGCGGGGGGCGGGACCGGGCTGGGGTGCCGGGCTTGAAGTAGAGACAAGAGAGAGGATGAGCGCGATGTCGCAAGTGACCGAGCTGGGTTATATCGGTCTGTCCATATCGACGTTGAGGCGTGGAAGGATTATGCGGCGTCGATCGTCGGCATGGAGATCGTCGACGAGGGTGAGGGCGACCGCATTTATCTGCGGATGGACAAGTGGCATCACCGCCTCACGCTGCACATCGATGGCGGCGACGACCTGGCCTATATCGGCTGGCGGTTGCGGGTCCGTCCGAGTTCAACGAGCTGGTCGAGAAGCTGCGGCTCAACAACCTCGACATTCGCGTGGCGTCGTAGGAGGAATGCGCCGAGCGGCGTGTTCTGGGCCTGGCCAAGACGGTCGATCCGGGCGGCAACCCGACCGAGATCTTCTATGGTCCGCTGGTCGACAACTGGCGTGCGTTCCACCCGGGGCGGCCGATGTTCGGCAAGTTCATGACCGCCAAGGAAGGCATCGGCCACTGAATCTTGCGCCAGGACGACATTCCTGCCGCGGTGCGCTTCTACGAGATGCTCGGCCTCACCGGCTCGGTCGAGTACAAGCTTCCGCTTCCCGGCGGCATGGTGGCGCAGCCTTATTTCATGCACGTCAACGGGCGCCAACATTCGGTGGCGTTCGGCGCTTGGGCCGATGAAGAAGCGGATCAAGATGCTCGAATATACCGATCTCGACGATCTGGGGGTGGCGCACGACATCATCCGCCAGCGCAAGATCGACGTTGCGCTGCAGCTGGGCAAGCATTCGACCGACGAGGCTTTGACCTTCTACTGCGCCAACCGTCGGGCTGGCTGTGGGAGCTGGGCTGGGGTGCCAAGAAGGCGGACAACCAGCAGGAATATTACAGCCGCGACATTTTCGGCCACGGCAACGAGGCCGCCGGCTACGGGATGGACATCGAGCTCTAACCGAGCGTTTGAAGTCTTGGGCGATGGACGCCGGGGTCTTGATGATCCCGGCGTCCCAGCGACGATTGCGAGAAGGATGATATGAGCGAGCTGATTCGCCTGTGCCGAGTGGATGAGGTGAAGGAGGGCGAGCCGGTGGCGGCGCATGTCGCCGGGCTGCCGCCGTTTGCGGTCTATGATGTCGGGGGCACTTATTATGTGACCGACAACATCTGCACGCACGGCAATGCGATGCTGACCGACGGCTATCAGGACGGCGGCACGATCGAATGCCCGTTCCATGGCGGCGCGTTCGACATTGCGAGCGGGGCGGCGACGGTGTTCCCGTGCCAGATCCCGCTCAAGACCTATAGTGTCGAGGTCGACGACGGCTGGATCGCGATCCGGCTGGCATCGCCCGAAGCGGGCGCCTGAAATGGGAGCTGAGATGGGGGCACGGACGGGGTTCGAGGAAGCTGGGGCGCGCGATCTTCACCAGGAGGTTGAGGACTGGTGGCGCGCCATGCCGAGCTGATCGACGAGGACCGTCTGGAGGAATGGCCCGAGCTGTTCACCCAGGAGTGCGTCTACAAGATCATCGCGCGCGAGAATGTCGACCGCGGCCTGCCGATCGCGGCGATCTTCTGCGACAGCCGCAAGATGCTGGTGTGAACCGACAATTTAAGCTGCAATCTGCTTTGAACGCGGAATGCTGCCAACCGACAGATTATGCTGCAGCGGACGAGACTTCACACGCACCGTGATTGCCAGCCCGGGCGCAATTCTCATGATGGTTTTGAAGTCCCGGCCACCAGCTGCTCCAGCGCCTGCACCAGAGGCATTGCCGTGATGCCGTGCGGCTTCGGGTAGGCCATTTCTCCGGGGTAAATCAGCCAGCGCTTCTCGATCTCGAGATCGTCACAGGCAAGGTGAAACCCGCGCTCAACGCTGGGCGCCGTCGACCGCTTCACTTCGATGGCCACTTCGGGAACGCCGCCGGACACGAGGATGAGGTCTATCTCCGCACCATTCGCCGTCCGGTAGAAATGGGCATCGTAGCGATCGCCGACCGCGCCGATGATGTTCTCGATAACCATTCCTTCCCAGCTGGTGCCGGCGACAGGATGGGAAAGAATGTCGTCGAGCTTTTCGAGGCGCAGCAGGGCATGCAACAGCCCGCTGTCGCGAACATAGAGCCTCGGTGCCTTCACCAGTCGTTTGCCGACATTGGCAAACCAGGGATTGAGCCTGCGGACGAGGCCGAGATCACACAGGATGTCGATATAGTTGGCAACGGTCGGTGCCGAGATGGAGAGACTCCCCGCAAGGCCAGAGGCATTGAACAGACCCCCCTGCCCGTGGGCGAGCATCGTCCAGAGCCGGTTGATGGTCGCACTCGGCATGCGAGGAACCATGAAAGGCAGATCGCGTTCAACATAGGTGCGGATCAGGTCGAGCCTGCGGCGGAAGCTTTCGGTGTCGTTGGGCGCGGTCAGGCTCTCGGGAAAGCCGCCGCGCACCCACAACTGGTTGAGATCGTCCAGTCCGGCTGACCGCGCTTCGTCTGCGTCGATCGGACCCATGTCCATATAGGCGACGCGTCCGGCGAGCGACTCCGAACTCTGATTGAGCAGAATTCGGTTTGCCGAGCCGAGCAGCAGGAAATGACCCGCCCCCTCCCCTGCACGGCGGCGCTCGTCGATAACGCCGCGCAATGTCGAAAACAGATCCGGTGCCCGCTGGACCTCGTCAATGACGACAAGCTTGCCAACGCCTATCGTACGTAAATGTCACTTTCGTGCAGTGACCCCCGCTTCTCGCAAGGCTCGAGCGGCACCGTCGGCAACCGGCATATTTTCAGCATTGTCTCGCGGCCTATAAGCCCGAATATACCTGTACGCCGGTTCCCGGTCCGATCACGCTGCCTCCACGCAGCGGATGAGCCGGGTCAGGGTGATGCGCCGGCACGGCTCGGCCGTCGTTCCGCTCTGCGCCAACACGATCTCAACTTCACGCAGCTTGCCGATAATCTCTTCCGGC
>CAYLIK010000248.1:1156-3002 GCA_964383565.1 uncultured Sphingomonadaceae bacterium | reverse complement strand
AGATCGTCCATCCGCGCCATCGTGCCGTCGTCCTTCATGATCTCGCAGATCACGCCCGATGGATTGAGGCCGGCAAGGCGGGCGACGTCAACGGCGGCTTCGGTATGGCCCGCGCGGATCAGAACGCCGCCATCACGTGCCACCAGCGGAAAGACATGGCCGGGCGTCACGATCTCCTCCTGCCCCTTGGAGGCATCGATCGCGACCGAAACAGTGCGGGCGCGATCAGCGGCTGAGATGCCGGTGGTCACGCCGGTGCGCGCCTCGATCGAGACAGTGAACGCAGTCTCATGCCGGGTGCCGTTGTTGCGGCTCATCAGGCCGAGGCCAAGCTGTTCAACCCGATCCCTGGTGAGCGCAAGGCAGATCAGTCCGCGCCCGTGCTTGGCCATGAAATTGATCGCATCGGGCGTCGCCATTTGCGCGGGGATGACGAGATCGCCCTCATTTTCGCGGTCTTCGTCATCGACGAGGATGAACATGCGGCCGTTGCGCGCTTCGTTGATCACTTCCTCGGCGGTGGCGAGCGCCGCCTGGCCAAGGCCGCGCGCGAGCAGCTTTTCCAACTTGATCAGCGTCTCGGAAGTAGGATTCCAGTCGCTTTCATCGAGGCGGCGAAGCGAATTGGCGTGAAGCCCGGCGGCGCGCGCCAACCCGGCTTTGGTAATGTCACCGCTCGCCACCAGCGTGCGGACTCGGTCGATAACGGATGTGCTCATAGAGCATTGGTATCACACGAAGGTGATAGCGCAAGTTAGAAAATCACACCACTATGTGATTTCTTATATTCCTGCATGCGGACGAGATAGCGTGACAATACGTCGATCTCGAGATTGACCGCGCGCCCGGCCGCCAGATCGGAAAAGGTGGTCACGGTCGCGGTATGGGGGATGATGTTCACGCCGAACACCGTGCCGTCCTTGCGATCCTCCACCTCATTGACCGTGAGCGAAACGCCATCGATGGTGATCGATCCCTTGGGCGCCAGGTGCGGTGCCAGCGGTTCGGGTACCGAGATCAGGACGCGCTGCGAACCGCCCTCGGACGTGACCGAGACGATCTTGCCGATACCGTCGACATGGCCGGTGACGATATGCCCGCCCAATTCGTCGCCGACCTTTAGCGCGCGTTCGAGATTAAAGCGCAGGCCGGGATTCCATTGACCCTGCGCGGTGCGCGAGGCTGTCTCATGCGAAACGTCGACCGCGAACCAGCCCGGCCCCTTGTCGACCACGGTCAGGCACACGCCCGAACAGGCGATCGAGGCGCCCATGTCGATCGTGTCCGTATCGTAGCCCGTCGCGATCCTGACGCGCAGGTCGCCGCGCTGCTCGACGGCTTCGATCGTGCCAATGTCGGTGACAATTCCGGTGAACATATTATCCTCGTGTGCGCTCGTAGACGTCGAGCCGATCATTGCCAAGCTGGCGCGTGTCCGTAAGCCGCCAGCGGCCATGTGCCTGCCCCAGATCAGTAAGGCCGATATCGCCGATGGCGTCACGGCCGGCGCCGATGACGATCGGCGCGCAGTAGAGCAGCAAGCGGTCAACGAGATCGGCCTTCAGGAACGCCGCCGCGGCTCCGGCGCCGCCCTCGACCAGCACATGATCGACCCTTTCGAGTCCGGCGACATCCTCGGGAGACGACAGTCCGATCCAATCATCGGGGGCAGGGCCGGTCGTTAAAACGGCGCGTAGGGGCGAGCGATCTTCCAGGCCCGGCAGGCGAACATCGAGCTTCGGTGCATCGGCGTCCAGCGTGCCGCGCCCGACGACGATCAGGTCGCAGCGCGCGCGTTCGAGATGGGCATGTGCGCGCGCCTCCTCACCTGTTATCCAGCGGCTGG
>CAYLIK010000248.1:0-1146 GCA_964383565.1 uncultured Sphingomonadaceae bacterium | reverse complement strand
CAGGCAGCGCGATCCTGCCGTCGAGCGACGCTGCCAACTTGAGAGTGATGCGGGGCCGCCCCCGTGCCTGGCGCGAGAGGAAGCCGGCCATCACCTGCTCGGCAGCTGTCCGCGAAACATCGTTGGTCACAGCGATTCCCGCAGCTTCGAGGCGTGCGATCCCGGCGCCGTTAGTGCGCGGATCGGGGTCCCGCATGGCGATGACGACCCGTGCCAGCCCAGCTTCGACAAGCAGTTCGGCGCAGGCCGGGCCGCGCTGCGAGATATGGGCGCAAGGCTCCAGCGTCATATAGGCGGTGGCGCCGCGCGCAGCCTCGCCCGCCTGGGCGAGCGCCATCGCCTCCGCGTGCGGACGGCCGCCGGGCTGGGTCCAGCCGCGTCCGACGACACGGCCGTCGCGGATGATGACGCAGCCGACCGGAGGATTAGGGGCGGTCCGACCGACGCCTCGCGTCGCGAGCGCCAGCGCGGGCCCCATCCAGCGCGGATCGTCGCTCATATTCCCAGCCGTTTTTCGAGTTCCTGATATTGGCGTTGGCGCTCGGCCATGGCCTTGTCACGCTTCGCCTGATCGATCTTCTGCTGCGCCTTGATTTGCGCGTCGGTGCGGTCGGCGGGCCAATTCTCAACGTAGATGATCTGCGCCTCGGGCTCGATGTCGGAATCGACGTAGAAGCCGAAAACGATGAGACAGGGCATCGCTATCGCAATGGCCGCGAAGACGATTTTATGCCGTTGCTGTTGGCCAAGGAAAGCCTTCAGATCGCGCCACACGGCAACAGGGGAGGAGGGGCGGGGGAACACCATGGGACCCTTAGATAGGCGGGCGCCGCGGGGAGCGCTAGACCAGCCCCGAGGTTGAAGCCCTTGCTGGCCGGGTCAGGCGTTGCCGATCACGCCCGACAATCCTCAATGACGCGCGCCATTTCCGGCCAGGCGGGGAGGATCAGCCGTTCGGTCCCGCTCGCTTCGATCATGATGCGGCCGCGGCTATAGGCCATCTTGTCAAGCGCAGGATCGGTCGCCGCCACCCGCACGCTGAGCAGGGGCTGGCCCGGCTCGATCATGCCGGCCGGCCATTGCGTCTCACCGAAGCTGGTGGTCACCCGTATCATTCCGGCGGACGTCGCGCGCGCCGGAAGCGCA
>CAYLIK010000247.1:0-3002 GCA_964383565.1 uncultured Sphingomonadaceae bacterium | reverse complement strand
CTTTCTCGCGCCGCTCCAGCGCGGGAGCGGCCAAATCGAGCAGCACCTGGTTGTCGAGCGCGTTTTCTAATCCATGATTCTGCGGGATCTGGCAGTAGTGGCCGACGTCGGGACCCACGTCGGGCCGATAGAGAATCGCCGAATAGTCCAATCCCTTGGCCTTGCAGTGGTTGACGGCTTGTTTCATTGCGATCCGATCCGAGCGGCCGACCATTTCATTGACCGTACGGAAGCCGAGCTGCGCCATGTACTCGCGCATCTCTTGCGCGATGAAGCACATGAAGTTGACGGCGTGCGAGGGATCGCCCTCGAATTTTTTTCTGAGCTCGGGATTTTGCGTCGCGACGCCGACCGGGCAGGTATCCAAATGACAGACGCGCATCATGATGCAGCCCAACGTCACCAGCGCCGTGGTGGCAAAACCAAACTCTTCCGCTCCCAACATCGCGGCGATCACCACGTCGCGGCCGGTCTTCAACTGACCGTCGGTTTCCACCGCGATGCGGCTGCGCAGATTGTTGAGCACCAGCGTCTGATGGGTCTCCGCGACGCCAAGCTCCCACGGCAAGCCGGCGTGCTTGATGCTGGTTTGCGGCGAGGCGCCGGTGCCGCCGTCGTGGCCGCTGATCAGAACGACGTCCGCATGACCCTTGGCCACTCCCGCGGCGATGGTGCCGACGCCGATCTCGGAAACGAGCTTGACGCTGATGCGCGCGTGATGGTTCGCATTCTTTAGGTCATGGATCAGTTGCGCCAGATCTTCGATCGAATAGATATCATGGTGCGGCGGCGGCGAAATGAGACCGACACCGGGCGTCGAGTAGCGCACCTTGGCGATCCACGGATAGACCTTCCGGCCCGGCAGCTCGCCGCCCTCGCCGGGCTTGGCGCCCTGCGCCATCTTGATCTGCAGCTCCTTAGCTTGGGTGAGGTAGTAGCTGGTCACCCCAAAGCGGCCCGAAGCCACCTGTTTGATCGCGCTATTGCGCGAATCGCCGTTGGGATCGGGAACGTAGCGCGCCGGATCCTCGCCCCCCTCGCCGGTGTTGCTCTTGCCGCCGATGCGGTTCATCGCGATGGCGAGGGCCTCATGCGCTTCCTTGCTGATGGAGCCGTACGACATCGCGCCGGTCTTGAAGCGCTTGACGATCGCCTCCACCGGCTCGACTTCCTCGATGGGAATCGGCTCGGGCGCGTACTTTAGCTCCATGAGGCCGCGCAAAGTCGCCATCCGCTCGGCCTGATCGTCGACGAGCTTGGTGTACTCTTTGAACGTCCTGTAGTCGTTGTTGCGGCTGGCCTTCTGCAAAAGATGAATCGTCTTGGGATTGAAGAGGTGCAGCTCGCCGTCGGCGCGGTACTGGTACTGTCCGTAGACTTCGAGTGTGTGGCCATTGAGCGGAAAAGTCGGGAAAGCCCGGCCATGTTGCTCCTGCGCTTCGCGCGCGATCTCTTCCAGGCCGATGCCTCCGACTCTGGACGGCGTCCAGGTAAAATATTTATCGATCAGCTCCTGGCCCAGGCCGACCGCCTCGAAGATCTGCGCGCCACAGTACGACTTGATGGTCGAGATCCCCATCTTCGCCATTACTTTGACCACGCCTTTGACCACGGCCTTGATGTAGCCCTTCAGCGCGTCGTAGTAGGTGATGTCCTTTAACATGCCTTCGCTGATCATGTAGTTCAGACACTCAAAGGCGAGATACGGGTTGATCGCCTGAACTCCGTAGCCGATCAACAGGCAGAAGTGGTGCACCTCGCGCGGCTCGCCGGACTCGAGCACGAGACCGACGCGCGTGCGCGCGCCGGAGCGGATGAGATGGTGATGCAGTCCGGCGCAAGCCAGGAGAGCGGGAATGGGCGTGCGCGCGCGATCGGCCCCTTTGTCCGACAGAATCAGAATGGTCGCGCCGTTCGCGATCGCCTGATCGGCTGCGCCGAAGAGCTCTTCCATTGCCCGTTCGAGGCCGGCTCTGCCTTCGTGAGGATTGAAAAGTATCGGCAGCGTGACCGCCTTGACCCCGGGCCGATCTATCTGCCTGAGCTTTTCCATCTCTGAATTTTTCAGAATGGGAGTCGAAAGCCTGAGCTGGCGGCAGCTTTCCGGCTTGGGCTCCAGCAAGTTTCCTTCCGAGCCCAGAGTGAGCGTCGTTGAGGTGATCAACTCTTCACGAATCGGGTCGATCGGCGGATTGGTCACCTGCGCGAAGAGCTGCTTGAAATAGTTGTAGAGCAGCTGCGGCTTGTCGGACAGCACTGCGAGCGGCGTGTCCGTGCCCATCGAGCCGACCGGCTGAATGCCGTTCTGGGCCATCGGGCCGATGTTGATGCGCAGGTCTTCGAAGCTGTAACCGAAAGCCTGCAAGCGCTGCAACGTTACCTGGTGACTGTGCGGTGGCTGTTTTTCGGCCACGCTCGGCAACTGATCGAAGTGAACCGAATGATCATTTAGCCATTGTCGGTATGGCCCGGCGCTCGCCATCCCCTGCTTGATCTCTTCGTCGCTGATGATGCGCCCTTCTTGCGTGTCCACCAGGAACATACGGCCCGGCTGCAGACGGCGCTTCTCCAGGACGCGCTCGGCCGGCACGTCCAGCACGCCGACCTCCGATGCCATGATGACGAGATCGTCCTTGGTCACGTAGTAGCGCGAGGGACGCAGGCCGTTGCGATCGAGCACCGCGCCGACAACCGTGCCGTCGGTGAAGGCGATCGATGCGGGACCGTCCCACGGCTCCATCAATGTGCTGTGGTACTCGTAGAACGCGCGCTTGCGCTCGTCCATGCTCTCGTGGTTTTCCCACGGCTCCGGGATCATCATCATCATCGCGTGCGGCAGCGAGCGACCGGAGAGCGCCAGAAACTCGAGGCAGTTATCGAATTTGGCGGAATCGCTGCCGTCTTCCTGAATGATCGGAAAGAGCTTTGGAACGTCGTCGCCGAACAGCGGCGAGGCGAGCATGGCCTGGCGCGCGTGCATCCAGTTCTCATTGCCGCGCAGA
>CAYLIK010000246.1:0-3007 GCA_964383565.1 uncultured Sphingomonadaceae bacterium | reverse complement strand
AAGGGAGGGGTTGGGGTGGGTGAGTCCGGGAGTTTAATTTGTGCGCCAATTTCCGGGCGGCGTCCCCCACCCCTAACCCCTCCCCTAAAGGGGAGGGGCTTCACCACCTCACGCCAGATCGAACCGATCCGCATTCATCACCTTCGCCCACGCGGCCACGAAGTCTTTCACGAACGTCTCCCCCGCATCGCTGGCCGCATACACCTCCGACAGCGCACGCAACTGCGAGTTTGCACCGAACACGAGGTCGGTGCGCGTCGCCGTCCACCGCTCCTGATCGGTCTTGCGGTCAGTACCGACGAACACCTCGTCGCCGCGCGCGTCGACTTCCTTCCACGCCGTGCCCATGTCGAGCAGGTTGACGAAGAAGTCGTTGGTCAGCTGCCCCGGCCGATCGGTCAGCACGCCATGCTTCGAACCGCCATGGTTGGCGCCCAGCACGCGCAGGCCGCCCACCAGCACGGTCATCTCCGGCGCGCTCAGGCCAAGCAGTTGCGAACGGTCGATCAGCAATTCCTCGGTCGGCACGCTGAAGCGAACCGAGAGATAGTTGCGGAAACCGTCCGCCTTGGGCTCGAGCGGATCGAAGCTGTCGGCGTCGGTCTGCTCCTGCGTGGCGTCGCCCCGGCCGGACGTGAACGGCACGGTCACATTGTACCCCGCATCCTTCGCCGCCTTCTCGACCGCGAAGGTGCCACCGAGCACGATCAGATCGGCGAGGCTCACCTTACCGCCGCTATCCGCCTTGATGCCCTCATAGACCGAAAGCACCCTCGCCAGTTCAGCCGGCTCGTTGACCTCCCAGTCCTTCTGCGGCGCAAGCCGAACGCGCGCGCCGTTCGCCCCGCCGCGCTTGTCCGAACCCCGGAAGGTCGCGGCCGAAGCCCAGGCGGTCTTCACCAGCTGGCTGACCGTCAGCCCCGAAGCCGCGATCCTGTCCTTGAGATCCTTGATCTCGCCATCGCTCAGCCTGTTTCCAGCCGGAGTCGGATCCTGCCAGATCAGGTCTTCAGCCGGCACCTCCGGCCCGAGATAGCGGGCCTTCGGCCCCATGTCGCGATGGGTGAGCTTGAACCAGGCCCGCGCGAAGGCATCGGCGAACTGATCCGGGTTCCGATAGAAACGCTCGGAAATCTCCCGATATTTCGGGTCCATCTTGAACGCCATGTCCGCCGTGGTCATCATTGTCGGCAGACGCCGGTTCGGGCTGTGCGCGCCGGGCGCCATATCCTCGGGCTTCTGGTTGATCGGCTGCCACTGCTGCGCGCCGGCGGGGCTGCGCACCAACTCATATTCATATTCGAGCAGCATGCGGAAATAGTTGTTGGACCACTGGATCGGCGTCGGCGTCCACGCGCCTTCGAGGCCGCTGGTGATGGTATGATCGCCCATCCCGCTTTCGTGCCCGCTTTGCCAGCCAAGCCCCTGCTGCGCGATGTCAGCGCCCTCCGGCTCCGAGCCGACCTTGGAAGCATCGCCCGCACCATGGCATTTGCCGAAGGTGTGGCCGCCCGCCGTCAGCGCGACCGTCTCCTCATCGTTCATCGCCATGCGCGCGAAAGTCTCGCGGATGTCGCGGGCCGATTTCAGAGGATCTGGGTTACCGCCGGGACCTTCGGGATTGACGTAAATCAGCCCCATCTGGATCGCAGCCAGCGGATTTTCGAGCGCCTTGCCCGAGTCCTCGTCGATGCGGGTTTCTGCGCCCTGGCCGACCCAATTCTCCTCGGTGCCCCAGTAAATGTCCCTTTCGGGCTCGAACACGTCAGCGCGGCCGCCGCCAAAGCCGAACACCGGCCCGCCCATCGACTCGATCGCGACATTGCCGGCCAGGATCATCAGGTCAGCCCAGCTGAGCTTGCGCCCATATTTCTGCTTCACCGGCCACAGCAGCCGCCGCGCCTTGTCGAGATTGGCGTTATCCGGCCAGCTGTTGAGCGGCGCGAACCGCTGCGTGCCTGAAGACGCCCCCCCGCGCCCGTCGCCGGTGCGGTATGTGCCCGCGCTATGCCAGGCCATCCGGATGAAGAACGGCCCATAATGCCCGTAATCCGCCGGCCACCAGGGCTGGCTGTCAGTCATCAACGCGGTCAGATCGCGTTTCAGCGCCTGATAGTCGATCGATTTGAATGCCTTGGCATAATCGAAGTCGTCGCCCATCGGATTGCCGGTGAGGCCGTTCTGGTGAAGAATGTCGATCGAAAGCTGGTTTGGCCACCAGTCACGGCTGGTTCGGCCCAGCAAGGTCCTCAGCGCCGCCGGCTGCTTGCCGGGATCGCTCAACGGATCACCTGTCTTTGCGTCCATGGTAGGCTCCTCTCTCTGTGATTATGCGCTGCAGGATACGCCTGAATCTCCGCATCGAGAAACGATCTGAGTAGATCACAGAAAATCGGCAAATCGATTACAAGCTGCTCAAATCCTCACCGCTCGCGGGAAGGATCGAAAGCGTGATTCAACTGGCATTCAGCCGACGGGGCGCACATGTTCTACCCACAATCGGATCAGATAATTTTGGAGAAGATCCCGTGAAGAAGCTCGCCCTGTTCGCTGTTACCGCCTCCGCGCTCGCCGCGCCGCTGTTCGCGCAAAGCTATGAGGACCAGAAGCGCTGGGATGATGCGCAGGCCCGCTTTCAGCGCGAAAACGACGTCTATCAGCAGGAACGCGACCGCTTCTATCAGGCGCGCGATCGTGATCGCGCCAACTATGGCGGGGATCGCTTCGGCACCAATTACGACGCCGCCAAGGATTATCGCAACGGCCCGCAATATTCGGAACGCCAACTCGGCGCCAACGATCAGGTCTATCGCGGATCGGACGGCCGCTATTATTGCAAGCGCAGCGACGGCACCACTGGCCTGATCGTGGGTGCTGCGGCGGGCGGCATCCTCGGCAACGTCCTCGACGGCGGCCGCCACCGCACTGGCGGCACCCTGATCGGCGGCGCGCTGGGCGCCCTGCTCGGCCGCTCGGTTGACCAGAACGGCACCCTGGCAGGCGGCCA
>CAYLIK010000245.1:0-3044 GCA_964383565.1 uncultured Sphingomonadaceae bacterium | reverse complement strand
AGCCTGTGGGTCGATGAAGGCGGCTGGCCGCGCAATTCGCGCCAGCTCGTGATCGCAGCTGAAACTCCGGCTGGCGGTGCGAGCATTTCGTGGATATTCCGCCGCGCAAGTTAGAACGGGGATTCTCATGGGTCAGGTGAAGATCGCGCGGGCGCTGTTGTCCGTGTCGGACAAGAGTGGTTTAATTGAATTAGGTCAGGCGCTTGCGCGTCATGGCGTAGAGCTTGTTTCAACCGGAGGCACAGCCAAGTCGCTCCGCGACGCCGGCCTCGACGTGCGCGATGTTTCTGAAGTTACCGGTTTCCCAGAGATGATGGACGGCCGCGTCAAGACCCTTCACCCCAAAATTCATGGCGGTCTGCTTGCTGTCCGCGACGATCCCGCACATGCCAAGGCGATGGCGGATCATGAGATCGGCGCGATCGATCTGGTGGTGGTCAATCTTTACCCCTTCGCACAGACAGTTGCGAAAGGCGCGGATCGTGATGAGATCATTGAAAATATTGATATCGGTGGCCCCTCGATGGTGCGCTCCGCCGCCAAGAACCATGCGTTCGTTGCGATCGTCACCGATCCCGCTGACTACGCCACGCTGATCGCCGAGCTGGACGGGCAGGGGGGAGCGACCAGCCTCGATTTCCGTAAGACGCTGGCGGCCAAGGCGTTCGCCGCCACTGCAGCCTATGATGCGATGATCTCGCAATGGTTCTCGAAGGTCGATCAGGGCGAGGATTTCCCGGCTGTCCGCACCATGCCGACCCGGCTCGTCTCGATGCTCCGCTACGGCGAGAACCCGCACCAGCGCGCCGCGCTCTACGTGCCTTTCGGTCCGGCGGTGCGCGGCATTGCACAGGCCGAGCAGATCCAGGGCAAGGAGCTCAGCTACAATAATTACAACGACGCCGACGCCGCGCTCGAACTGGTCAGCGAATTCCGCGACGGCCCGCCGACAGTCGTGATCGTCAAGCACGCCAACCCCTGCGGCGTCGCCACGGCTGACACGTTGCTTGAGGCCTATCAGGCCGCGCTCGCCTGCGACACGGTCTCGGCTTTCGGCGGCATCATCGCCTGCAACCGCCCGCTCGACGGCGCCACCGCCGCCGCCATCGCCGATATCTTCACTGAGGTGGTCGCCGCCCCGGATGCGGACGAGACCGCCCGCGCAATCTTCGCGAAAAAGAAGAATTTGCGCCTGCTGCTCACCGGTCCACTCCCCGATCCATCGCGCGCCAGTCTGATGACCAGGATCATCGCGGGTGGTGCGCTGGTGCAGGATCGCGACAATGGCCGCGTCACCCGCGACATGCTCATGGTCGTCACCAGGCGCCAGCCGACCGAACGCGAACTGATGGACTGCCTGTTCGCCTGGACGGTCGCCAAGCACGTCAAGTCCAACGCGATCGTCTATGCCAAGGACCATGCCACCGCTGGCATCGGCGCGGGCCAGATGAACCGCCTCGAATCCGCCCGCATCGCGGCGTGGAAAGCCAAGGACGCCGCCGAGAAGGCTGGCTGGCCCGAGCCGCGCACGATCGGTTCGGCGGTTGCCTCGGACGCCTTTTTCCCCTTCGCTGACGGCCTGCTGACGGCGGTCGAGGCGGGGGCGACGGCGGTTATCCAGCCCGGCGGCTCGATCCGCGACGACGAGGTGATCGCCGCCGCCGACGAGGCCGGTCTCGCGATGGTCTTTACGGGAATGCGCCATTTCCGGCATTGAGGGCGACGCTGGGGGGCATTCTGACATGAAGACGCGCTGGTTCGATCTGCTGAACATCTACCAGCCGAAAATGTCGTTCCCCGGAGGTCTGGATCAGGACAGTGTCCAGCGCTTCCTCAAATCCGTCAGCGTGGACAACAGCCCGGCCTCGGAATTTGCGGGCTATGTCGATCGGGATTGGCGGCGCTTCGTCTACACCTGGATGCTCTGTCGTGACCTTACCGGCGCCTGTCTGGAGATCGGCGCAAGCCCCTATTTTACAACGGCTTTGCTCAAGGAATTCACTGGTCTCGAACTGGTGCTGAGCAATTATTCTTCAACGGCGACCAGGATGGGCGAGAATGTTGCGCGATGGATTTCGCCGCGCACCGGCAGCGAGGTCGAGCACCGGATGGTGCACGATCTGTTCAATGTCGAGACCGATCCACTTCCTTATCCGGACGATCATTTCGACGTGATCCTGTTCTGCGAGGTCGTTGAGCATCTGACGAACGATCCGCTCGCCGCGCTGATGGAAATCCGGCGTGTGCTTAAGCCCGGCGGCAAGCTGATCCTGTCGACGCCCAACTCAGCGAGTGCAAGGAACATTCTCAAGATCGTCACCGGCAAGAGCGTTTACGACCGATACTCTGCCTACGGCCCATACGGCCGGCACAATCGGGAATATACCAAGGGGGAAATGGAGCGCCTTCTGGACGCGGTCGGTTTTTCAGTGGAGACGGCCTTCACCGCCAATGTTCTGTTCCCACGCAGGGCTCAGCAGATCGGGAGCTTCTTGGCTGAGCTGTACTTTAGCCTGTTTTCTCGCAAGCGCGCGCGTGCGCTCGGCCAATATATGTTCGTGTCGTCGGTAAAGCGGGATGTCGGGCAGGTGATGCGGCCGGATTGGCTGTTCCGCAGCTATGCGAATCGCGAAGTGGTGGGCCGAACGTCCGATTTGCTCACGAGAGCTGGCTGACCGCTTCCCGCACGTTGGTTCGGCGGTTTCTGCCACTCGCTCCACGCGCACGGCGGACACGAGGCTGGGTTTCCGCGGGCAGGCTGGGTACTACCGTGTTCCACATGTCCCGGATCGTCTCAAACTGTGAGCTGGATAGGGTGGAAATGAGGTGCAGACCGACCAGGTCGCGGCTCAACCATTTTACCATCGCTTTGAAATAGCCCAAAGTTTCATCAGTGTTGTCGACATTTTTAATTCCAAATAAATGTTTTCAATATACTAGGTTTTCTGCTACGCTAAAAAACGGTTTAATCGGCAAGTTTGTGCTTATATAATTTATGTCTAATCTATAACTTTCTAGATTAGTTTGATTAGATAAATGAAGAT
>CAYLIK010000244.1:0-3079 GCA_964383565.1 uncultured Sphingomonadaceae bacterium | reverse complement strand
GCACAACTTCTGTTTCACCAATATATTTTGACAGATATTCGCGAGTGAATGCGTCTTCCACGCCGAAGAACATCTTCAGCCCAGCGTTCGCGAGGAATGTTTCCCAGCCTTCGCCGTAAACCGCCTTCAGTTGCGCGAGCGTCTGCAGCACGAAGAACATCTTCACGCCGTAACCGGCAATCTGTGCTGCTGCATGTTCGACGATTTCGAGCTTCTTCAACCCGGCGAATTCATCAAGGCAGAGCAGGATTGGATGGCCGCTTGAGGGTTGTCCGGCTTCCTTCTCCATTTCCGTCAGGACGAGCGTGACGATCATCCTTAGCCAGCGGAAATGCGTGTTCATGAAGCGCTGGGGCAGCGAAAGAAAGATGGATACGCCCATCGGATCACGTTTCAGCCGCGCAAGCGAGAACCCGGGTGTCGTCGATTGCAAAGCGCGTTGCATCGGTATCGAATCGATGAACTCCGTGTGGTTGGCCGCTGCCGACAACACGCCGTTGAAAGTCTCCTTCGATGTCAGAAACATCGTGCGGAATGTTTCTCCCGCGCCCGAAATCACGCCGTTGAACGCCGTATTGTGCCGCATCCCTTCGAACAGCAGCGCAAAGGCGGACGGAATATCCTCTTCGCCCAGTTCCTCAAGCGTGCGCCTGCGCTTTGCATCTCCCGATGTCAGCAACTGACGCACAGTGACCAAATTGCGCCGATCTTCGAAGTCATAAAACGTCAATACGTGGAGGATGAGACCCTTGATGAGCGTTCGCGCCTGCTCATCCCAGAAAGGATCATTCTGATTTTGTGCGACGACGATCGCATCCGCGATCCTGCCGGCCTCATCGACGCATTCATCGGATTCGGGGTTCAGCGCATCAAGCGGATTGAACGTGGCGCGCAGATCATCGGGAACGTTGGATGCTTTGAACGGGTCGAACACATATGTGTTTTGTTGCATGCCATCGGAATAATCCGATCCGTATCCGCGCCGCCTGGCCAGAATGCTGGCATTTTCGCCCTTCGGATCGACGACCACGATCGAACCAGGCCATTCGGCCAGGTTGTTGACGATTATGGATGTCCCCTTGCCGCCCCGTGATCCCGAGACCAGGCAAATATGCCGGTCATCCGCATGGCCGATCGGGGTTTCACCTACATCGGGCGCACGGCCGATCCAGAATTTTCCGGACCTGAAATCGTGCTTGCGGACATGGTCCGCCGACGCGAGCCGGGCAGTCGCCAGGGCACGCTCCTCGACGAACGCGGATTGACCCTCAACTAAAGACGACACGCACAGCCCCCGATTTGCACCCCCATGGAGGTTAGGGGGACGAAGCGCAGGAGGTCAAGGAGCCGAGTAACAGGCTTCGCTAGACCATTCCCGGAACTGGACAATTTCGCCCTAGATCGACGGGCCCTTGGTCGGCGATTGCTGTTTCGCTTCCGCCTCCGATTTGCGGGCGCCATTGACGATATCAGTATTCAACTTCGCCTGCTCGCCGGCGGTTTGGTGCGGTTTGTTTTTCTCACGGCCATATATGTCCCCGAGCTTCGCATCGACGTTGGCTTGTGCCTCTTGCGTCTCGATTTTGCCATTGACGTCGGCGGTCGTTTGCTCGTTTCCGGAAGCGATGGGAGCTTGGTTGCCGTGGACAGCGCGATCGAGCGCTTCGCGAGGTTCGAGAGGCGTCGAAATGCGCTCGCCGCTTACTCCAAGATCCTTTTGTTCGCTCATGATTGCTCCAGATCAGATTCGTTTCGCTGATATGCTCGGTGACCGGAATATGCTTGACCTGCCAAGGGCGTCAACGCGGTGCGAGGCTTCGCTTCGGTGGGTTGGCGCATCGGCTCCTTACGGCTAGACGCGCGGCCATGTTGCGCCTTTCCGGACTGACACTGCCGCTCGATCATGAAGCGGACGCGATGGCGCCTGCGATCTGCGCGCGGCTCGGCATTGCGGCGGAGCGGTTGCGAGGCTTCGAGATCGTGCGGCGCGGGAACGACGCGCGGCGCAAACATGCGATCCTGCTGGTCTACAATCTCGACGTAGACGTGGCGGACGAGGCCGAGGTGCTGGCGCGGTTCGCGGGCGATCATGAGGTCAGGCCGCGCCCGGATACAGACTATCATTTCGTGACCCGCGCGCCGGAGGACTGGTCGGGTCTGCGGCCGGTGGTGATCGGGGCAGGGCCATGCGGCCTGTTCGCTGGGCTGATCCTCGCGCAGATGGGTTTCCGGCCGATCATCGTTGATCGCGGCAAGATCGTTCGGGAACGCACCAAGGACACCTGGGGCTTGTGGCGGCGCTCCGATCTCAATCCGGAATCCAACGTCCAGTTCGGCGAGGGCGGGGCGGGGACATTTTCCGACGGCAAGCTCTATTGCCGGGTAAAGGATCCGCGCTTCCTGGGCCGCAAGGTACTGGAAGAGTTTGTGAAGGCCGGCGCGCCGGACGACATATTGTTCGAAGCGCATCCCCACATCGGCACCTTCCGCCTCGTCACGATGGTCGAGAGCATGCGCGCCACGATCGAGGCGCTGGGTGGCGAATATCGCTGGCAGAGGCCGGTCGACGAAATTGAACTGGATGCCGATCGCGGACTGCGTGGGCTACATCTTCATGACGGCAGTTTCCTGGAGGCCGATCATGTCGTGCTCGCCGTCGGCCACAGCGCGCGGTCGACCTTCGAGATGCTGCATCGGCACGGCGTCCATATCGAGGCCAAGCCTTTCTCGATCGGTGTCCGGATCGAGCATCCGCAAAGCTGGATCGACGATGCGCGCTACGGCAAGTTCGCACGCCATCCGATCCTCGGCACCGCCGCCTACAGCCTGTCGCATCATTGCGCGAACGAGCGGACGGTCTACAGCTTCTGCATGTGCCCCGGCGGGCGCGTGGTTGCGGCGACGTCCGAAGAGGGGCGGGTCGTCACCAATGGCATGAGCCAATATTCGCGCGCCGAGTTCAACGCCAATTCCGGGCTGGTCGTGGCGATCGATCCGGCGCGGGATTATCCTGACGGGCCGCTCGCGGGGATCGATTTCCAGCGGCACTGGGAATCGCTCGCTTATGTGGCGGGTGGTT
>CAYLIK010000243.1:0-3093 GCA_964383565.1 uncultured Sphingomonadaceae bacterium | reverse complement strand
ATTTCCCCGACGTTGCAGGCGAGCAGGAAGTAGACGAACTTGCGGATGTTGGAATAGATGATCCGCCCCTGCTCGATGGCCGCGACGATGCTGGCGAAATTGTCGTCGGTGAGGACCATGTCCGCCGTCTGCTTGGCCACGTCCGTGCCGGTGATGCCCATGGCGATGCCGATATTCGCCCGCTTCAGGGCCGGCGCGTCGTTGACGCCGTCGCCGGTCATCGCCACGACATGGTCGCGCGCCTTCAGGGCGTCGACGATCCGCGTCTTGTGCTGGGGTGAGACCCGGCAGCACACGTCGAGCCTTTCGGCTTTGCCCGCCAGTTCCTCGTCGCTGAGCTTTTCTATCTCCGCGCCGGTCAGCACCAGGCCACCCGGGGTCAGCAGGCCGATATCCCTGGCGATGGCCTCCGCCGTGTCCCTGTAGTCGCCGGTCACCATGATGCTCTTGAGCCCGGCCCCGCGCGCCACCTTCAGCGCCGCCACGACTTCCGGCCGCGGCGGGTCGATCATGCCGAGCAGCCCGACGAACACGAGATCCTTCTCGATGGTTTCCGGGGTCACGCTTGCCGGGACTTCGTCCAGCGGGCGATACGCCACTGCGAGCACGCGCAGCGCCTTGCTCGCCATGTCGCGGTTCTGTTCGAGTATCGCCTGGCGCATGTCGTGCGCCAACCCGATGGCCTGACCTGATTCCAGCCTGTGACCGCATAGATCGAGGATCACATCGGGCGCGCCCTTGACGAAGGCGATGAGCCGCGGATAGTTGAAGCCTTGTACGGCAGCACGGGCGTGGCTGCTGTCCACGTTGTGGATCGTGGACATCCGCTTTCTGTCGGAATCGAAGGGAATCTCCTGGATCCGTGGCAGCGCCTTCTCCATTTCGCCACGCCGGTATCCGCCCTTTGCGGCGGCGACCACCATCGCGCCTTCGGTGGGATCGCCGATGATCTGCCACGAGGGCTTGCCGCCCTCGTCGCACTTTTCCTCCAGTTTCGCGTCGTTGCAGACCAGCGCGCCGTGCAGCAGGAGCGTCGCGTCCGGATCGGCGCGCGGCACAAAGGGATCCGTGCCGATGAAGAATTCGCCGCTCGGGCTGTAGCCTTCGCCGGTGACGCGGAAGCGCTTGCCGCCGGCCCATGCCTGGACGACGGTCATCTGGTTCTGCGTCAGGGTGCCCGTCTTGTCGGAGCAGACCACCGTGGCGCAGCCGAGCGTTTCGACGGCGGGAAGCTTGCGGATCAGGGCATGGTGCTTGATCATCCGCTGCATCCCCAGCGCGAGGCAGATGGTCACGATGGCCGGCAGGCCTTCGGGGACGGCGGCGATGGCGAGGCTCACCGCGGTCATGAACAGGTTGACGATGTCCTTCTTCTCGGCCTCGAGGTAGTTGAGGAAACCGGTGTCCAGGGCCTCGCTCAGGTGCGTATCGCGGAACAAACCGTAGATGAACACCAGCGCGCAGATCGCGAGGCACGCGGTTCCCAGAACCTTGCCCAGGTGCTCGAGCTTCTTCTGCAGCGGCGTATCCTCGTCTTCGAACGACTGGATCATCTCGGCGATCAGACCGATCTGGGTGTTCATGCCCGTGCCCGTGACGAGCCCTCTGCCGCGCCCGTAGGTAATCAGGGTGCCCATGAAAGCGGTGTTCTTGCGATCGCCCAGCGGAATTTCCTTGTCCAGCACTACCGCGGAATTCTTCTCGACCGGCACCGATTCTCCTGTCAGCGAAGCCTCCTCGATCTTGAGATTGACGCACGCGACCAGCCGCAGGTCGGCGGGCACGTAGTTGCCCGCCTCCAGGAGCACGATGTCACCGCCGACGATCTCCCGGCCCGGAATCGTCATCTGCTGCCCGTCGCGGATGACCTGGGCATTGGGCGCGGACATCTTCTTCAGCGCCGCGAGCGCCTGCTCCGCCTTCGATTCCTGGATCACGCCGACCACCGCGTTCAGCACGACGATGAACATGATGGCGATCGAGTCGACGTACTCTCCCAGCGCGAGCGAAACCAGCGCCGCGATGATCAGGATGATCACCAGATAGTTGTTGAATTGATCCCAGAGCAGGGCGAGGAAGCCCGGCCGCGGGCGCTCGGAGAGTTCGTTCAAACCGAACTTGTGGAGGCGCTCTTGCGCCTGTTGCCCGGTCAGGCCCTGTTCGAGGTGAGTCTGGAAGCCGTCGACGAGATCTTCGATCGGCTTGGCATGGGAGTCCCGGTCTTGCATTGACGCCTCCTCGGTTGCAGATTTTCTCGTGCCGAATATGACCCTCCCGGAAAGGAAAGAAAATTTGAGATTTGTCATGCGATCGATCAACAAATCGCATGGCAGCGCACAACTGCTAATCGCTGTGATTACGTTTCGCAATGGATCCGCCGCGTGACGCGGCCTTGATGGGCGCGCCGGCTTCTGCTATAAGCGCATCGTGTGTCCCGGCGAGAGCCGGGGCGCCCCCTCCAAAGGGGAGTAGCTTCGGCAGCCGGTGGCTGCCGTGACGCGGTCGTCAAAACGGGCTTCAAGCCCCGGTCGCGTCGGCATCGTGACAACGTGCGAGCGAGACCTTTGCCCATCGGGTGAAGGCGTGTTTCCAAAAGCGGCCTTCACCCTGAGGTAAAGGCCGCCGTGCGTTTAGGGCACGGCGGCATGGCAACCGATTCAAGGAGAATCGCCATGCTGCAATCAGGGATCCGCAGGTTCCTCAAGCACGGAACGCTTCCCCAACTGCGCGTTTTCGAGGCGAGCGCAAGGCTCGGCAGCCTCACGCGCGCCGCCCAGGAACTTCATATCTCCCAGCCCACCGCCTCGGTGCAGGTGAAGAAGCTGAGCGAGACGGTCGGCCTGCCGCTGTTCGAACAGGTCGGCCGGCGCGTCTACCTCACGGCAGCGGGGCAGCGCCTTTACGCGGGCTGCAATGAGGTATTCCGCGCGCTGACGGCGATCGAGGAAGCGCTCAACGGCATTCGCGCCCTGGAGAGCGGGCAGCTGCGGCTGGCCGTCTGCTCGAGCGGCAAGTACTTCGCCCCGCGCATGCTCGGCGCCTTCATCGAGCGCTATCCGGGGGTGGAAGCGTCGCTGGAGATCCAGAACCGCA
>CAYLIK010000242.1:0-3114 GCA_964383565.1 uncultured Sphingomonadaceae bacterium | reverse complement strand
CGCGCCACCCTTCCACCTGCGCCTCGTTCCAGATACCGGGCGCATAGGGCCAGCCTAGCCCCTGACGACTGATGCCGGTTGCTTCCGAGATAATGAGGCCCGCCGTAGCGCGTTGCGTATAATAATCGATCATCAGCGCAGTGGGCACATGGTCGCGCGTCGCGCGGGCGCGTGTCAGCGGGGCCATCAGGATACGGTTGGGCGCTTCGATCGCGCCGAGTTTGATCGGATCAAGCAATGTGGGCATCACCAGCACCTTCTTCATGGGACGACGGTGTGCAGATAGGGCGCTAGAGAGCCCCATGCACGATTCGGCATCCTCAAGAAATTGTTTGCAAGGGCGAAGCAAGTCCTTCGCAGTTGCAGCGATGCTCGGCGGCAATGCGGCGCTCGCGTTGGGTCCATGGATGGTTAGACTTGCCGAGATCGGTCCCGCGGCTTCGGCATTTTGGAGGCTGGCGATCGCAATGCCGCTACTGTTCCTTACGGCGAGGCTAATGCGCCAGACGCTTCCCCGCACACAGCGGTCCTGGTGGATTCTTTCCTTTGCAGGTTTGTTCTTCGCCGCCGATCTCATTGCCTGGCACAGCGGTATCCTGCTCACCAAGCTCGCCAACGCGACCATGTTCGGCAATGCCGCGAGCTTCTTTTTTGTCGCTTATGGTTTCATCGTCGCGCGCCAGTTGCCCCGGCGGCAACAATGGATTGCGATGGCGCTGGCCGCCGGTGGCGCTGGATTGCTCCTTGGAAGGTCCTACGATCTGTCGCCCCAATATCTGGCGGGCGATCTGCTGTGCCTGCTCGGAGGTCTGCTCTACACTGGTTATCTGGTCGCAATCGACCGGGCGCGGGGCCAGGTGCAGTCATGGCCTGCGCTGGCGGTATCGACGGCGAGCGGGATCTTGCCGCTTCTGCTTGTCGCGCTCGCCGCCGGCTCGGTCATTCCGGAACACTGGACACCGCTGCTGCTGCTGGCGATTGGCAGCCAGATCATCGGCCAAGGCCTGATGGTCTATGCGATCGGCCATCTATCGCCCATGGTGATCGGCATGGGCCTGCTCACCCAACCCGTAATCGCGGCAGCGATCGGTTGGCTGGCCTATGCCGAGCGACTTGATGCGCTGGACTTCCTGGGTATGGCCGCGATCGGCCTTGCGATCATTCTCGCCCGGGCTGGTGAGCGCTGATGCTTGGCGTCAGGCCTCCGCGCTCCTATCATCCAGCAATGGACAGCATTAGCCCCGCCGAAATGACTCTTGACGAGCTACGCGACGAGCTCGCGCCGCGGATCGCCGCCAATGCGGTATTCGACGGCTGGAGCGATCCAGCGCTGCGCGACGCAGCGGACGCCGCCGGCGTTCCGTTCGCGCGTGCCCGGCTCGCCTTCCCGAAGGGTGGCATCGACATGATCGAGGCATGGATTGGAGCGATCGATCGGCAGATGGCGCAACGCGATCCTGTTGAAGCACTAGCTCCCCTCAAGATCAGGGAGCGGATCAGCCGCCTGATCCAGACCCGGCTCGACATCGCCCGGCCGCAGCGGGAGGCAGTACGCCGCGCGCTGGCCGTGCTGGCCCTGCCGACCAATCTCGCCAAGGCAACCCGGCTGGGCTGGCGCAGCGCCGATGCGATGTGGCGACTGGCGGGGGATACGGCGGTAGATTTGAACCACTACACCAAGCGCGCGACGCTGGCGGGCATCTATGCCGCGACATTGGTCGTCTGGCTCGACGACGACAGCGAGAATGAGGCAGACACGCGTGCATTCCTCGATCGCCGCATCGACGGCATCATGCGCTTCGAAAAGGCAAAGGCACGGCTCAAGCCCGATCCGGAGCGGCATTTCAGCCCGACTCGACTGCTCGGAAGGCTCCGTTACCCCGACCGTTAATGGCTCTGGCAGATTTCATGCGATAATGATAATCAGTCGCACGATGGGGTAAGAATTTGAGTTCCGAGGTTTCGAGGCGCATGTCTCTTTGTCAGCTTCCGCCCCGCACGCGGGCGCGCATCACGTCAGTCGATTGGGATGGTCTGGGCCAGAATGAAGCGCGCCGGTTGCGCGAGCTTGGCTTTGACGAAGGTGTCGCCATCGAGCTGCTTCATGAGGGGCCTATGGGCCGCGATCCGATCGCCTGCCAGGTTGGAAGGATGACGATTGCCCTGCGGCGGGCGCAAGCCGCGGCAATATCGGTCGAGGCGGATATCCCCCAATGAATCCGATGCCGCTGGTTGCGCTGGTCGGCAATCCCAATGCCGGCAAATCGGCGCTGTTCAATGCGCTTACCGGAGCGCGGCAGAAGGTCGGAAATTATCCGGGCGTGACGGTGGAACGCCATTCGGGACGCATGGCGTTGAACGACGACCGCCCGATCGAACTGGTCGATCTTCCCGGCACCTACAGCCTTGATCCGTCCAGCCCTGACGAGCAGGTGACGCGTGACGTCCTGATCGGCACCCAGGAAGGCGAGCGGGTGCCCGAAGCCATGATCGTGGTGGTCGACGCCACCAATCTCGACAATCACCTCCGCTTCGTCCTTCAACTGAAGACGCTCGGCCGGCCGATGGTGCTGACGCTCAACATGATCGACATGGCGGAGCGCGACGGTCTCAAGATCGATCTTGCAGCGATTTCACGCGAGCTTGGCATGCCCGTCGTATCGACCGTGGCAGTGCGCAAACGCGGCATCGATGCGCTGAAGGATGCGCTGGGTGACGCGCTCTCCGCGCCACGGACCGCCGCGGCGACCGCACTCGAACCAGACATAACGCACTTCCAGCGTGAAGCCCGCCGGATCGCGCGGGTCGCCGTCGTCGAGCAACCGCGCGGACGCGCCTTCACCCAAGGCATTGATCGCGGGGTGCTGCATCCGATCGCCGGGCCGTTGCTGCTGCTTGCGATTCTCTTCGTCATGTTTCAGGCCGTCTACGCTTGGTCCAAAGCGCCGATGGGCTGGATCGAGGGCCTGCAAGGCTGGCTTGGCGAGACGGCTGCGGCCACATTGCCCGACGGCTTCCTGCGCGATCTGCTGATTGAGGGGATCATCAACGGCGTGGGTTCGGTGGTGGTGTTCCTGCCGCAGATCCTGATCCTCTTCTTCTTCATCCTCCTGC
>CAYLIK010000241.1:0-3117 GCA_964383565.1 uncultured Sphingomonadaceae bacterium | reverse complement strand
TTTTCGCGACACGCTTGGGTCAGGCTGTTCCGCGTCGCGTTCTGGGCGGCGCTGATCTTTGCAGTCACCATGGCGCTGCGGCCCAAGCCGCCGCCGGTGATGGGCGAAATGGGCGACAAATATCAGCACATGCTCGCCTTTGCGTGCCTGACCGTGCTGGCGAGCCTCGCCTATGCGAAGGCGCCGCCGCTGCGCATCGCCGAGCGGCTGTCCTTCGTCGGCGCGCTGATCGAGGTGCTGCAGTCGATCCCGGCGCTCCACCGCGACTGCCAGATCATGGATTGGCTGGCGGATACCGGCGCGATCCTTGTGACATTGGCGATCGTCACATTGGTGCGGAGACGCTGGCGGCTATTCTGAGCCCAGCTATTCCGCTGCCAGCGCTTCCTCATCCTCAGCCTGCTGGCGAGCCCACATCTCGGCATAGAGCCCGTCGCGGGCAAGCAGCCCCTGATGCGTGCCGCGCTCGACGACGCGTCCGGCCTCCAGCACCACGATCTCATCGGCATTGACCACGGTCGAGAGCCGGTGCGCAATCATGATGGTGGTGCGGCGCTCGGCAACGCGTTCGAGCGTATCCTGGATCTCGGCCTCGGTGCGGCTGTCGAGCGCGCTGGTGGCCTCGTCGAGGATCAGGATCGGCGGGTTCTTGAGCAAGGTCCGCGCTATCGCAACGCGCTGCTTCTCACCCCCCGACAGCTTGAGCCCCCGTTCGCCGACCGGCGTGTCATAGCCTTGCGGCAGCGACAGGATGAAATCGTGGATCGCAGCGCCCTTGGCGGCCTCCTCGATTTCGGCCTGCGTCGCGCCGTCGCGGCCGTAACCAATATTGTAGCCGATCGTGTCATTGAACAGCACGCTATCCTGCGGGACGATGCCGATCGCGGCGCGCAGCGATTCCTGAGTGATATGAGCGATATCCTGCCCGTCGATCGTCACCCGCCCGCCGCTGATATTGTAGAAGCGGAACAGGATGCGCGCGAGTGTGGACTTTCCCGCCCCGGATGGCCCCACCACCGCCAATGTCCGCCCGGCGGGGATCGTGATGTCTACACTGTGGAGGATCTTCCGCTCCGGATCATATTCGAAGCTGACATGATCGAACCGCACCGCCGCGCCCTGCACCGTCAGTGGTTTGGCATCGGGCGCATCATTCACTTCGGCATCGGTATCGATCAGCCCGAAAATGGCCTCATTATCGACCAGCCCCTGGCGTATCTCCCGATAGACCATGCCGAGCATGTCGAGCGGCCGGAAACGCTGCGCGAGCAGCGTGTTCACCAGCACCACGTCACCCGTGGTGAACTGCCCACGACTCCATCCCCAGATCGTATAACCCATGGCGCCGGCCATCATCAGGTTGGTGATGAGCGACTGGCCGATGTTGAGCGTCGCAAGCGAGGTCTCGTTCTTGACCGCCGCCTGCGCATAGGCCTTCACCGCCTTGCGATACCCCTGCGTCTCGCGCTCCTCCGCGCTGAAATATTTCACCGTCTCATAGTTCAGCAGCGAATCCACCGCGCGGGCGACGGCGTTGGTGTCATGCTCGACCATCGCGCGCCGCATCTTGGTGCGCCATTCGGTCACGGCGCGGGTAAAGACGACATAGATCGCCACCGTCACCAGCGTGACCGCGACCAGCCCCGGCCCGAACTTGACGAAGAAGATGATGCAGACCGCCGTCAGCTCAAAAATCGTCGGCGCGATATTGAACAGCAGGAAATAGAGCATCGTATCGATGCTTTTGGTACCGCGCTCGACCACCCTTGTCACCGCGCCCGTGCGGCGTTCGAGATGGAATCGCAGCGAGAGCGCGTGGAGATGCCGGAACACGTCCACGGACAGCCGTGCCGACGCCTCCTGCCCGACCTTTTCGAAGATCGCGTTGCGCATATTGTCGAAGAGCACGCCGCCGAAGCGCGCTGCCGCATAGGCGACGATCAGGGCAACCGCGAGCATCACCGCCGGCTCCATGCCCGGCACCATCCGGTCGATCGCGGCCTTGTAGGCAAAGGGCATCACCAATGTGATCGCCTTCGACCCCAGCACAAGCGCCAGTCCGATCGCCACCCGCATCCGCAACGCCGGCCGGTCCGCCGGCCAGAGATAAGGCAGGAATCGCCTCAGCGTCGCAAAGCTGGGTTCCGGGCGATCGGCAAGTTCAGGGCGTTCGGGAGGCATTGGCAGCGATATAGGACGCCGACGACGCAACACCAATCGTCAAACGGAACAAAGCCGCCCGTCCTGGAGTCTGTCTGAATCGAGGAGCTGACCAATGGGACCTGGCTTTTTCGTACTCGCCCTGCTCGGATGCGACGACAGTGAACTGATGTGCCGCGAAGCGCGCGTGCTTGATACGCATTATGTCAGTGCGGCCGAATGCATGGCTTCGATGCAGACCCAGCTCTCCGCCAACAGCGACCTTGCCTATCCGGTCATCATGGGCCGCTGCGAACCCGCCAACCTGCAAATGGCCGAGCGGAAGAATAATCCGGCGGGGTAAGCTGGCCGATCAAGCCGCCCTGGGCGCAGGTGCGCCTCGCAATAAACCTTCGGTGCTCAGATCTTCATCAACATCTGGCCAATGAATCCCATAGCCACCGCCGCAGATTTCCCAGTTTGCACGCTGCTCTGGCGTCGCGTGGAGAAGGCGGGGATACCACGCAAGCGGGACCGAGATGGTCCGGCCGTCCATCAGGTCGACGATCAGGCTATGCTCGTCGCAACGCGCATCAAGCACACGCTCATCGCCGACCTTCGCCAAAATATTCATGCCACGCCTCCAAGAGCATCTCGCGATACTCCGTAACCATTGCGATTATGCCACTGATCTCGTGACGGCGAAAGCCTTGGTTCTTGGCGACCTCGATCGCGCCCAGCCAGATCTTTATCGTTGCGCTGCCTTTGTCCACGTGGACGTGTGGCGGCTCGTTCGGTTCATGGCTGAAAAAGTAGAAGCGGTGGCCGCTTTCGCGATGAATGGTTGGCATTAGAGATCTTTAGCAGATCGCACGAATCGCCATAGGTTCATCGTGATAATGTCAGGATAACGCAGCTTTTTTCAGGGTCAATGCCAGCGCTTAAATAGTCTAAAGTGATATCGAGCACGCTTTGACG
>CAYLIK010000240.1:0-3139 GCA_964383565.1 uncultured Sphingomonadaceae bacterium | reverse complement strand
GGCGGCGCCGCGCACGCCAGCGCGCTCGCCCGGCTCATTATGCGCGCTCGTTGACCCGTCCGGCTGCACCTCCTCATCCCGTCGGTCGAGAACGCTGTCTCGGGCAACGCATTTCGCCCAGGGGATGTCCTCAAAAGCCGCAACGGCATAACCGTCGAGATCGGCAATACCGATGCCGAGGGACGCCTCGTGCTGGCTGATGCGCTGACAAAAGCGATTGAGGAAGAGCCAACGCTCGTCATCGATTTCGCGACCCTCACAGGTGCGGCGCGTGTGGCATTGGGACCGGACCTCCCTGCCCTCTTCTGCAATGATGATTCGCTGGCCGATGATTTGGCCGCCGCCGCCACCGCCGTCGACGATCCGCTGTGGCGGCTCCCGCTGTGGAAACCCTATGCCGACATGCTCAAATCCTCGGTCGCCGACATCAACAATGCCGGCGAAGGCGGCATGGCCGGCGCGGTGACTGCGGCACTGTTCCTCGACAGGTTTGTGCCGGGCGCCATCCCTTGGGCGCATCTCGATACCTTCGCCTGGCGTCCGTCCGCCAAGCCGGGCCGGCCGAAGGGTGGCGACACGCTGGGATTGCGGGCCGCCTTCGAACTGCTTCGCCGCCGCTTCCCCTGAGCTTCAGGCAAAGCCCAATGAAAACTTGAACTTGGCTGGGATCGATTTGGAACATCGATCGTTACGCCCGTGCAGGGAGCGGTTTATATCCCCTTCTTGCATAGGTGGGAGATCATGGGACAAGTTGGAAAAATCACCGGACAGAGCCTTGTAAGCGAGTGGATGCTAACGCTGCTCGGCTATGTGCGCTCAGGCAAGCCCGATCTCACCAACCGGCAGATGGCGCTGCTCATGCTGGTTTATGAAACGAAAGGCCCGCATACCGTTCGCGGTCTCGCCCAGAAGCTGGGCGTTTCCAAACCGGTTGTGACTCGTGCCTTGAATACGCTCGCAACGCTCGGCTATCTGCGACGCGAACGGGACGAGGCGGACGGCCGCAACGTCTTCGTTGCGACCACCGAGTCAGGGGCGGAGTTTCTTGAAGCATTTGGCAGCCTTATCGCGCACGCAAGCCACGACGGGACCGTCAGGCGACGACTCGTCTCCGCCTGAGCGGGGACGCTTTCGCCTTTCGGGGCGTTCCCGTCAGTTCGATTCCCGGATTCATGCCGTCCGTAAAGACGTAGCCGACATCGCTTTGGCGGACTGGGTATTCGCGCCTCATTATGCGCTTGGCCGGGCGCATAGCGTCAGCACCGCATCGACGATGGTCCATGATGCGCCGAATGCCAGGGCGACCGCCCTATCGCAATTGTTGCTCGGCGAGGATTTCCACGTCCTCGACACCGCTGCCGGCTGGGCGTGGGGCTATTGCGACCATGACCATTATGTCGGTTATGTCCGGCAGGATGCGCTTTCGGCGTCGATAACGCCGACACATTTCGTTTCTGTGCGCGAGGCGCTTCTGTTCGAGCGTGCCGACATCAAGTCGCCCGCGCTGATGCCACTCAGCCTTGGTGCGCGACTGCGGGGGGAGATGGAAGGCAACTTCCTCAAGACTGAATCCGGTTTCGTCCATGGCCGGCATGTGGCGCCGATCGGACGGGTGCTGGACGATATTGTCGCGACTTCGGCTCAGCTCATGGGGGCGCCCTATCTATGGGGTGGACGTGGCGCCGACGGGGTGGATTGCTCCGGTCTCGTACAGCTTGCGCTGGCGCTGGCGGGCATGGCCTGCCCGCGCGACAGCGATCAGCAACGCGAGTCGGTGGGACGCGAATTGACCGCTGAAGAACCCTTGAAGCGCGGCGATCTCGTCTTTTTCCCAGGCCATGTCGGCATCATGGCCGATGCGGATACTCTGCTTCATGCCAATGCATGGTGGATGGCGGTGACTTTGGAGCCTCTTCAGGACGTCGTCAATCGCCTGTCGCCCAAACATGAACAGCCGGTGCTTGCGCGGCGGAGGCCAATGCCATGACACGCATATTCATCGATGGCGCAGCCGGGACGACCGGTCTGGATATTGCCGAAAGGCTTGGCGGCCGCACTGATCTGGCGCTGATCACGCTACCGGACGATCGCCGGAAGGATCCCGAGGCGCGCCGCGAAGCGTTGAACACGGCAGATGCCGTGATCCTCTGCCTGCCCGACGATGCGGCACGCGAGGCGGTAGCACTGATCGAGAACCCCCAGGTCAAGGTCATCGACGCCTCCACCGCGCATCGCGTTGCGGAAGGCTGGACATACGGCTTTGCCGAGCTTGAGCCCGGTCAGCGCGAGGCGCTCTCCGTGGCGACGCGCATTTCCAATCCCGGCTGTTATCCGACCGGCTTTCTCGCGCTCGTCCGGCCGCTGGTACGCGCCGGGCTTGTTCCCGCGGACTGGGCGTTCACCGTCAACGCCACCTCGGGCTATTCGGGCGGCGGCAAGGCGATGATTGCCGCGTTCGAAGACGCGTCCAGCCCCGATGCGACCGATACGGCCTTCCGCATTTACGGCCTCACGCTTGCGCATAAGCATGTGTCGGAAATGCAGCAGCATGCCGGCCTTGCGTTTCCGCCGCTGTTCGCTCCGGCCGTGGCGCGGACCTATCGCGGCATGATCGTCGAGGTGCCGCTCCAGCTCTCAGCCATGGCGACGACGCCGTCGGCACGGGATCTGCGGGATGCTCTCGCAACGGCCTATGAGGGCAGCGCCCTCGTAAGTGTCCACGGGGATGACAACCCGTCGGTGCTGACACTTGAGCAATGCGCCGGTACTGATCGGCTGGAACTTTACGTCTTCGCCAATGAAAGCACCGGCCAGGCGCGCCTGGTGGCCGCGCTCGACAATCTGGGCAAGGGCGCCGGCGGCGCGGCGGTTCAGAACCTCAATCTCGCGCTCGGCTTTCCGGAAACGCTAGGGCTTACCCTGTGAACGACACGCCCCGGCCTGCGCATTATGCGCTCGCCGCGACAGTCATCCTCATGCGTGAAGTTTCCGATGGCCCGCCCGAACTGCTGATGCTCGAACGGGCGTCCACGATGGTCTTTGCGGCCGGGGCATTGGTATTTCCTGGCGGACGAGTCGAGGAATCTGATTGGGCGCTAGCCGATGAGTTGACGGACCAATATGTCCTTGATCGACAGGA
>CAYLIK010000239.1:0-3185 GCA_964383565.1 uncultured Sphingomonadaceae bacterium | reverse complement strand
GTACGAGTGCATCCTGTGCGCCTGCTGCTCGACGAGCTGCCCGAGCTACTGGTGGAACAGCGACAAGTTTCTGGGGCCGGCGATCCTGCTCCAGGCCTATCGCTGGCTGGCCGACAGCCGCGACGAGATGACCGGGGAGCGGCTTGACGAACTTGAGGATCCGTTCCGGCTCTATCGCTGCCACACGATCATGAACTGCGCCAATGTCTGCCCGAAGGGGCTGAGTCCGGCGCGGGCGATCGCCGAGGTCAAGAAGATGGTGGTCGAGCGGCAGATCTGATCCGGGGATGTCGGAGGATTATTTCGGTTATCATCCCGATCCCGACGCTCCGGGCTGGCTGCTGAGGCCGAAGTCCAGCCACAACCGCTTCCTCGACGTCTACGGCGCGATCCGCGCCCGCATGGAAAGCCCGACGCTCACCCGCCTCCAGCTGACGCCGGGGCCGGAGCATCGGAACCTGATGGAGTCGGTTCATGGCGGCTTCACCATGGCGATCGTGGACCATGCCCTGTTCGTCGGCCCGGCGGTGCAGGGGCGGGAACGCACGGCGCGGGCCAGCACGATCGATATCAGCACCCAGTTCCTCGCGCCGCTCTATCCCGGCAAGATGATCGATGTCCTGATCGAAACGCTGCGCGAGACCAACCGGATGGTCTTCCTGCGCGGCACGATCGAGCAAGACGGCGTGCTGGCGGTGGCCTTTTCCGGAACCATCCGGAAGACGAGCGCCGGTTCATGAGCAGCGTGATCGACCGTTATGACGCGCTCGTAACGGCGGGCGAACTGCGGCCCGATGAGGATCAGCGCCGGACCGCCGAGCGGCTGAACGCCTTGGCTGTGCAGCTTGAGGAGCGTCCCGCACGGGGCAGCGTGCTCTGGCGCATGCTCCGCAAGGCTCCCGAAGCGCCGCACGGCATTTATATGTGGGGCGGGGTCGGGCGCGGCAAATCGATGCTGATGGACCTGTTCTTCGGTTGCGTGAAGATCGAGGCCAAGCGCCGCGTCCACTTCCATGAATTCATGCTGGAGGTGCACGACCGGCTCCGTTCCGAGCGCGCGAAGGAGAAGGGCGATCCGATCCCGCCGGTCGCCGAGGCACTGGCCGAGGAAGCCAAGCTGCTCGCCTTCGACGAAATGGTGGTCAACAACACCGCCGACGCGATGATCCTCTCGCGGCTGTTCACCGCGTTGATCGACGCCAGCGTGACTGTGGTGACGACATCCAACCGCCCACCGAAGGATCTCTACAAGGACGGGCTCAACCGCGAGCATTTCCTGCCCTTCATCGCGCTGATCGAGCAGCGGCTGGATGTCCTCTCGCTTAATGGCCCCGTCGATTACCGGCTGGAGCGTCTTGGCGGGCATCCCACCTGGTATTCGCCGACGGGGCCGGAAGCGACGGACGCGGTGCGCGCCGCCTTCTTCCGGCTGACAGACTATCCGCCGGAGGACAGCATCCATGTGCCGTCCGAGGAACTGGCGATCCCCGGCGGGCGATCGATCCATGTGCCGAAGAGCCTAAAGGGCGTCGCCGTCTTCTCCTTCAAGCGCCTGTGCGCGGAGGCGCGCGGCGCGGTAGATTATCTGGCGATCGCGCGCCATTTCCACACCGTCATCATCGTTGGCATCCCGATCCTCGGGCCGGAGAAGCGCAACGAGGCGGCGCGCTTCAAGACGCTGATCGATGCGCTTTACGAACATAAGGTCAAGCTGCTCGCGACCGCCGATGCCGAGCCGCTCAATCTCTACCCCGATGGCGATGGCGCCTTCGAGTTCGAGCGCACCGTTTCCCGCCTGATGGAAATGCAAAGCCGCGATTATCTCGCACTCGGCCATGGCGAGGACTGACCGGGCCAAAAAAGTCATCCCGAAGGTTGCCGCATCGGGCGAATCGGCTTAAGCGGGCCCCGTTCTCGGGATGCTGCAACGCCGCGGCGTCCTTTTCAGTCTTGTAGTTCGAACAAGGGGAGTCGGATGGCTCGGAAGAAGATTGCGCTCATCGGTGCCGGCAATATTGGCGGCACGCTTGCCCATCTCGCGGCGATCAAGGAACTGGGCGATATCGTCCTGTTTGACGTCGTGGAAGGCATTCCGCAGGGCAAGGCGCTCGACCTGAGCCAGTGCGGCCCGATCGACGGCTTCGACGCGAAGATCACCGGCACCAACGATTATGCCGACATCAAGGGCGCTGACGTCATCATCGTCACCGCTGGTGTCGCCCGCAAGCCCGGCATGAGCCGCGACGACCTGCTCGGCATCAACCTCAAGGTGATGAAGGCCGTCGGCGAGGGCATCAAGAACAACGCCCCCGACGCGTTCGTGATCTGCATCACCAACCCGCTCGACGCGATGGTGTGGGCGCTGCGTGAATTTTCCGGCCTGCCGCACAACAAGGTGGTCGGCATGGCGGGCGTGCTCGACTCGGGCCGCTTCTCGACCTTCCTCGCGCAAGAATTCAACGTCTCGGTGCGCGACGTGAACACCTTCGTGCTTGGCGGCCATGGCGACACGATGGTCCCGGTCGTGCAATATTCGACGGTCGCGGGCATCCCGGTTCCCGATCTCATCAAGCAGGGCCGCTCGACCAAGGAGCGGATCGACGCGATCGTGCAGCGCACCCGTTCGGGCGGCGGCGAGATCGTCGCGCTGCTCAAGACCGGATCGGCTTACTACGCGCCCGCCACCAGCGGCATCGCGATGGCCGAAGCCTATCTCAATGACCAGAAGCGGCTGCTGCCGTGCGCCGCCTATGTCGAGGGCAAGTACGGTCTCGACGGGCTTTACGTTGGCGTGCCGGTGTATATCGGCGCGGGCGGCGTGGAGCAAATCGTCGAGATCGAACTGGACGCCGAGGCCAAGTCCAACCTTCAGGTCTCGGTCGACGCGGTCAAGGAATTGCTGGTCGCCTGCAAGGGCATCGATAGCAGCCTCGCCTAACCCGCGGCCCTCCCCTTACGGAAAGAGAGACAGCAGCAAGCCATGTCGATCCTCGTCAACAAGCACACCAAGGTCATCACCCAGGGGATGACCGGCAACACCGGCACCTTCCATACCGAGCAGGCGCTCGCTTACGGAACCCAGATGGTCGCCGGCGTGACCCCCGGCAAGGGCGGCACGACCCATATCGGCCTGCCCAATTATGACACGGTGCACGAAGCCGTCGCCGCCACGGGCGCGACCGCGA
>CAYLIK010000238.1:0-3261 GCA_964383565.1 uncultured Sphingomonadaceae bacterium | reverse complement strand
CTGCTGCTCGGCAATATCCGCGCGGCGCTGATCACGGCGGCCATCATTCCCTTCTCGATGTTGCTCACCATTACCGGCATGGTTCAGTCGCGCGTGTCGGGCAATCTGATGAGCCTTGGCGCACTGGATTTCGGCCTGATCGTGGACGGGGCGGTCATCATCGTCGAGAACTGCTTGCGGCGCTTCGGGCAGGCGCAACAGCGCCTTGGTCGACTGCTCGACCGGGATGAGCGTTTCGCATTGACGGCCGATGCCACCGCCGAAGTGATCCGACCTTCGCTGTTTGGCGTGCTTATCATCACGCTGGTTTATGTGCCGATCTTTGCGCTGACCGGTGTCGAGGGCAAGATGTTCCATCCGATGGCGATCACCGTCGTCATGGCACTGACCGCCGCACTCGTCCTGTCGCTCACCTTTGTTCCGGCGGCAGTGGCGATGTTCGTCACCGGCAGGGTTGAGGATACGGAAAGCCGTTTCATGTCGGCCGCGCGGCGCTGGTATGAACCGGCGCTGGAAAAGGCACTAGAGTGGCGCAAGGCGTTCGTGGTTGGAGCCGTCGCGCTCGTCGTGCTGGCGGGCATTGCCGCGAGCCGGATGGGATCGGAGTTCGTGCCCAATCTTGAAGAAGGCGATATAGCAATGCACGCGCTGCGCATTCCTGGCACGAGCCTTACGCAGGCGGTTCAAATGCAGGGCGCGCTTGAGGCGCGTCTGAAACGCTTTCCCGAAGTGGAGCGGATCGTCGCCAAAATCGGGACTGCCGAGGTGGCGACCGATCCAATGCCGCCTTCGGTGGCAGACACGTTTATTATGTTGAAGGATCGCAAGGACTGGCCTGATCCGCGTAAACCCCGCGCCCAGCTCGTGGCTGAAATGCACGCGGCTGCCTCGGAAGTGCCGGGAAACAACTACGAGTTTACCCAGCCGATCCAGATGCGGTTCAACGAGCTTTTGTCGGGCGTGCGGGCGGATGTCGGGATCAAGGTGTTTGGCGATGACCTCGATGAACTGCTGGCGGTTGGCAAGCAAATCCAGTCCGTTGTCACCGGTATGGATGGCGCAGCGGACGTTGGCGTGGAACAGATTACTGGCCTTCCGGTGCTCCAAATCACCCCCGATCGCGCGGCATTGGCCCGGCTCGGGCTTAATGTCGGCGACGTACAGGAAGTGGTTGCAACATCAATTGGCGGTCGCGAGGTCGGGCAGATTTTCGAGGGGGACCGTCGCTTTCCGCTGATCGTGCGCCTGCCCGAAGACATTCGCCGGGATGTCGATGCGATCGGACGCCTGCGTATCCCGCTGGCTGCTACTGGCGAAGGACCACTTGGCTTCGTGCCTCTTCAGGATGTGGCGAAGATCGAGGTTGTTACCGGCCCCAATCAAATCAGCCGCGAAGACGGAAAGCGGCGGGTGGTTGTCACCTCAAACGTGCGTGGCCGCGATCTCGGTTCATTCGTCAACGAGCTGCGCGAAAAGGTCGATGCTGAGATCGAGCTCCCCGCTGGATATTGGATCAGTTATGGGGGGACGTTCGAACAGCTCATCTCGGCAGCCGAGCGATTGCGGTTGGTCGTACCCGCCACGATGCTGCTCATCTTCGGATTGCTGTATTGGCTGTTTCGATCAGCTAAGGACGCGGCCATCGTGTTCTCGGGTGTCCCGCTGGCATTGACCGGCGGCGTGGCAGCGCTGCTCTTGCGTGGGCTGCCGCTGTCCATCTCGGCGGGGATTGGGTTCATCGCGCTTTCCGGCGTAGCGGTGTTAAATGGCGTCGTGATGGTGAGCTTCATCCGATCGCTGGTAGCTGAAGGGCGCCCGTTGGAAGCGGCCATCCGTGAAGGAGCCTTGACCCGCCTGCGGCCTGTTTTGATGACCGCACTCGTCGCCAGCCTCGGGTTCGTGCCAATGGCGTTCAACGTGGGCGCTGGAGCCGAAGTGCAGCGGCCACTCGCTACGGTCGTCATCGGGGGTATCATCTCCTCAACGCTGCTGACGCTGCTCATCCTTCCGACACTATATCAGCTCGTGCACGGGTATGTTGCTCCGGCTCGGATGCGTGAACTGGATTCAAAGGAAGTGTGAAGGTGTCTATCCGATCTTGGGTTGCTTGGCCGGGTGCGCCGCTCGCCATTGGGTCCGCTGCACTATTCGGTGCGAGCACGCCGCTGGCGAAGGCTCTGCTCGGTGAAGGCATAAGCCCCTGGTTGCTGGCGGGGCTTCTGTATCTCGGATCGGGCATAGGTCTAGCGCTGGTTGTGGTTACGCGCCGCCTGCTTGGTCGATCATCAGGGGAAGCTCCGCTTGGATCGGGTGATTGGAAGTGGATATTCCTGATCGTGCTGTCCGGCGGGATTGCCGGGCCGTTGTTGCTGATGCTGGGGCTGGTCTCGACCCCGGCGTCATCGGCCGCATTGCTGCTCAATCTCGAGGGACTTGCGACGATGGCGATCGCATGGGCAGTATTTCGTGAGAATGTCGATCGGCGGCTGCTCTTTGGAGCACTCGCTATCCTGTCCGGTGCGCTCCTTCTTTCTTGGCAGGGGTCTGGCGACGGGTTCGGCATCGGCGCAGTTGCGATTGCTGGAGCCTGCATTGCTTGGGGTATCGACAACAACCTCACCCGCAAGGTCAGCGGTTCGGACCCGATGCAAATCGCCATGCTAAAAGGGTTGGTCGCCGGATCGGTGAATCTCGGCTTGGCGCTCTTCTGGGGCGCGCAGTTGCCTGAAGCAGTGCTCCTGTTCTCGGCCGGCGTGATGGGCTTCCTGGGCTACGGCGTCAGCCTCGTCCTGTTCGTCCTGGGCCTGCGCTATCTTGGCACTGCTCGAACGGGAGCCTATTTCTCAATGGCGCCGTTCATGGGTGCGTTTCTTTCTCTGCCGATGTTTGGCGAACCGGTAACTGTCAGGTTGGTTATAGCTGCCGTGCTAATAGGGATAGGCTTGTGGCTCCATCTTGTCGAACGACACGATCATGAGCATGTTCACGAACCGCTCGAACATATGCACGCACATATCCATGACGAGCACCATCAGAATGCACACGGCGCCGACGACCCGTCCGGTGAGCCGCACGTTCATGCCCACGAGCATCGTCGCATGGCTCATGGCCATCCTCACTATCCCGACCTTCATCACCGACACCGGCACGGATAGAAGCACAAGCGCTCCCCGGCCCAGCAGCTTGGGTTGAGGTTTGCCCAGCAAGGCGTGAGCCGATGCGCCATACATCCCCATCGCCGCTGGTCGCGAAGGACACGTG
>CAYLIK010000237.1:2274-3333 GCA_964383565.1 uncultured Sphingomonadaceae bacterium | reverse complement strand
CGCGCTTATCCCTGCCACCACGCTGCCCGCGGCGCCCACGATCAAAACTCATGCCGTTCTAGTCTTCCCGAATATCGCCCACTGTCCTTCAAGACTCCCAGCTGGGCGCTGCGCGCGAGTCCCCGGTTTGATGGCCCCAAAAAGCGGCCAAACAAAAATCATATAGTAAAAACGGGCATTCCGCGAGCAGTTTTCCACAGGGTAAGTATCATTGGCGCGGGAGATTGACGGACAACGATCCCCACGGCATGTGAACAACCCATTATGGCCGACATCCTCGCGATTTTCCTGGACCCCTCCAACTGGGCGGCGATCGCCGCGCTCATAGCGATGGAGGTGGTGCTCGGGATCGACAACCTGATCTTCATTTCGATCCTGACCAACAAGCTGCCCGAGCATCAACGCGCCCGCGGGCGGCAGATCGGCATAGGACTCGCGCTGGGCCTGCGGCTGGTGCTGCTGAGCTTCGTGGCGTTCATCGTCACGCTGACCAGGCCGGTGATCGAACTTTTCGGCCATCCCTTCTCCTGGCGCGATTTCATCCTGATCGCGGGCGGCCTGTTCCTGGTGTGGAAGGCCACCAAGGAAATTCATCACAGCGTCGATCACAATCCCGGCGGCGACATGTTCGAAAGCGCCAAGGTGACGTTGACGTTCGGCGCGGCCATCTTCCAGATAATCCTGCTCGATCTCGTCTTCTCGATCGATTCGATCATCACCGCGGTCGGCATGACGGAGCATGTGCCCATCATGTTCGTGGCCGTGATCTTCGCGGTGCTGATGATGCTGACGGCAGCCGGGCCGCTTTCGCGCTTCGTCGAGCGTAACCCGACAGTGGTGATGCTGGCGCTCGCCTTCCTGTTCCTGATCGGCATGACGCTGATCGCGGAAGGCTTCGGCCATCATGTGCCCAAGGGCTATATCTACGCGGCCATGGCCTTCTCGGCGCTGGTCGAAGGGCTCAACATGCTTTCGCGCCGCCGGAAACATTGAGAAAGGCGGTGCCGGCCCGCTCCCCCGCCCAACCTCCCGACATCCTCACACTGGATCGGGAGGTTG
>CAYLIK010000237.1:0-2264 GCA_964383565.1 uncultured Sphingomonadaceae bacterium | reverse complement strand
CCCCCCCCCCCCCACCCCCCCCCCCCCCACCGTGGTTGGGTGGTGTGGGGGGGGGGGAGCGGGCCGGTACTGCACTCGGAAAGCGCTCTTTCGCGCTTTCTCAAAGAGGCGCATTGAGCCTCGGCCAATCCGGGCCTATGCGGACGGCATGACCGTATATCTCCATGAAGAAGACCTCCCCGAAGGAGCCCTCCGCCCCGGCCCCGTAGCCGTAGACACCGAAACGATGGGGCTGATAACCCCGCGCGACCGCCTGTGCGTTGTCCAGATCTCCGATGGCGGCGGGGACGAGCATCTCGTTCGCTTCTCGGCGGGCAGCAGCTATGCCGCGCCTGTGCTGAAGGCAGTGCTGGGCGATCCCGCGCGGCTCAAACTCTATCATTTCGCGCGATTCGATCTCGCCGCGATCCAGCATTATCTCGGCGTGGTCGCAGCGCCGGTCTATTGCACCAAGACGGCGTCCCGCCTGATCCGCACCTATACCGATCGCCATGGCCTCAAGGATCTGGTCCGCGAGCTGCTGGGCGTCGAGGTCTCCAAGCAGCAGCAAAGCTCGGACTGGGGTGCTCCGGAGCTGAGCGACGCGCAGAAGGATTATGCCGCATCCGACGTGCGCTATCTGCATCAGATGCGCGACAAGCTCGACGAGCGGATGGCGCGCGAAGGCCGTACAGCGCTGGCGCAGGCCTGCTTCGATTTCCTGCCGCACCGCGCCGCGCTTGACCTCGCGGGCTGGCCGGAGGTCGATATCTTCGCCCATGTCTGAGCTGGCCGATCAGGCACGGCGCGCACAACGGCGCTGGGCGGCCCCCGGCAGCAGCCACGACAAACTGCTCGGCATCCTCCGCAAGCTCATCCCCGCGGGCATCGTGCTGGCTGTCGTCTTTCTGACCCTCGCACCGCTCAGCATGGGCCGCGACATCAGCTTCATCCTCTCGAAGGATCGCGTGGCAGTGGCCAAGGAACGGATGCGGGTCAACAACGCCCAGTATCGCGGGACGGACAATGAGGGGCAGCCCTTCGCGATCAGCGCCGGCTCCGCGGTCCAGCAATCGTCGAGCGAACCCATCGTCAAGCTCGAAGCGCTCTCCGCGCGCATCCAGCTGAAGGACGGGCCAGCCGCCATCGCAGCCAATCACGGCCGTTACGACATGGAAAAGCAGCGCGTCGCGATCATCGGCCCAGTCGTTTTCAAGACGCAGGACGGCTACCGGCTCGCCACCCGCGACGTCGGCATCGATCTTCAGACCCGTTCGCTGGCGAGCGCGGGATCGGTCGACGGCACCATGCCGCTCGGCAGGTTCAGCGCCGATCGCCTGCGCGCCGATCTCAACCGCCGGATCGTGATGCTGGATGGCCGGGCGCGCTTGCATATCGTGCAAGGCCAGTCCAGAGGGACGCCATGATCCGTCGCGTTGTTCCGCTTTCGCTGCTGCTCCTTTTGCCGCTCGCGCCCGCGGGCAGCCAGACCGCTACGGTCTCCTCGCTGAAGGGGCATGACAACCGCGCGCCGGTGGATGTCGCGGCTGACCGGATCGAGCTTCAGGACCGCGCCGATCGCGCGCTTCTTTCGGGCAATGTCGAAATCAGGCAGGGCGATCTGGTGCTGAAGGCGCCCCGCGTCACGGTGGCCTATACCCGCGCGGGCGGGACGGAGATCCAGCGGCTCGACGCCAGCGGCGGCGTGACCGTCACCAGCCCCTCGGAAACCGCGAGCGGACAGTTCGCCATCTATGATTTCGGCAGCCGCGTGATCACCATGATCGGCGGCGTGACCGTCAATCGCAACGGATCCAAAGTCAGCGGCAATCGCCTCGTGCTTGATCTCAACAGCGGCAAGGCGTCGCTCGACGGCGGTGGATCGGCGGGCACGCGAACAAGCAATGGGCGCGTAAGCGGACGCTTCACCGTTCCCGACCGTCCCGGCGGCAAGTAAACGCCCGTCCTTTTTCTTGCACCTCCGACGCCACGGTTGAACATGCAGGAATCTTGCCAATTTCCTTTTTGGTAACCAAACGCTAACCATCTCGTGCGACCAGATCGCTGAGGACCCATGGACCAGACCTTGATTCACCCGGATGAAATGAACCCTGAAAGCAACGGAATCGCGCGCGGGCTTTCGGTGGTCTCGATCGCCAAGGCCTATGACAAGCGCCGTGTGCTAACCGACGTCTCGCTTGACGTGGCCCCGGGCGAGGTCGTCGGCCTGCTCGGGCCGAACGGGGCGGGCAAGACGACCTGCTTCTATTCGATCATGGGGCTGG
>CAYLIK010000236.1:0-3348 GCA_964383565.1 uncultured Sphingomonadaceae bacterium | reverse complement strand
GGACCTCGTCGGTGGCGCGATCAAGGGACGTCGACTTGCGCTGGGCGGATCGGTGGAACAGATTGACGAAGGCCCAACCGAGATCCTCGGCATCGACTTCGAGCGCGGTGCCAGAGAACAAAGCGAACAGATCGGACCAGACGCCTTCGAGCGTCTGAACGACGGCTTCGCGGACCGGAAAATCGGTACTGGTGACGGGGGCTGGACCGATCGAAAATCCTGCGAGATCGAGACCTGCGAGTTGGTCGACAAATGACGTGTGCATGGGGTTTGCTCCTGACTGGTGTGACGCCGACGCCGCCATCCATGGCTGCGCCAGCGAGAGCCCGTCAGGGCCAGCGTTCAGGCGGCGCCCCGCACCGCAGGGGAACCCGCTTTGGCAGGCTGGCGCGGGCAGGCTTGGCCTAATGCCAAGCCAACACGGGCCTGCCAAAGCCGGGTTGCGGGGACCGCCGGCTGGCCCAGGGCCTCTCTCGCATGGAGCAGGCCATTGAGCGGCACCATTCGGATCACTCGCGTCAGGAACGACTGCTGATCATGTCGTGCTGACCGTCTCTGGGCAGATCAGGCAGCCCGTTTGCGGTAGACGCCTTCACCATTCGACATGTGCCCGAGGCAGTCATAGGCGCCGAATAGCGCATCGAAGCGGGGTGCAATCTGCTGGAGCCAGCGCTGCGCCCGGGGCGAACGGACGGTGCGCCATTCGGCATCCCAATAGGATCCATCGTCCCGTTCGGCGATCCAGACGGCAACAAGGCTTCCGTAGATCGAGACACCGAAATCGGCATAGGCGTTGCGCATGAGGATGCGATCCTCTCGTCCGCGCCATCCATCGTGCGCCACCAGCGACGGAAAGGCACCGGCAGCGCGTTCCCTGAGATCGTCCCGCAACCACTCATACTCGAATTCCCAGTCATCGGAATCCTCGACTTCGAGCACGGTGAAAGCGACTATGCTGCCCGAAGGGTAGCTGACCGAGCGGCCCATGGCGCCCTCCCTCAGGCAGCCAGCGCGGCGGCGCTGGCCTCGTCGATGACGGCGATGCCGCGACCGCCTAGCTTGAGCAGCAAGCTGGAGGCCTCCTCAGCCTTGGCGGCAGCCGCAAGGATGGCGCGGTCGTCTTCCTTCAGCAGCTTGAGCCAATGGCCAATATAGCTGGCGTGGCTGTCGAGATGTGCAACCGGAAGACCAAGTTCAGCACCCAGCATCGCGCTTGAAAGCTCGGCGATCAGTTCCTCGGCCGCATAGGCAGCGGTGCCGAAACGGTTCTTGAGATCGCGGTCCAAACGGCTGGCATGGCCGGTCCAGTGCGAGAGCTCGTGCGCAAGCGTCGCATAGTAATGATCGAAGCCGGAAAACAGGTGCGCAGGCGGCATGGTAATGCGGTCGGCAGTCGGCTCGTAGTAGGCCTCGTCCCCTTGATGACGGAGCACTGCCGGGAGCACTCCAAAGAAGGTGTCGAGCTCCAGCTCGCGGCCTTCGGGCTCGACGAGATCAAGCGTGGCGGCAGGGTGGAAGCGCTCCGGAAGATTCTCGACCTGGTCAGCGTTGAAGACCGGATAGGCCTTCAGGACGCGGCGGGCTTCCTCGCTGGTTTCTCCCGTATCGGGGGCTTCGACCTCCTTGGTATAGCTCTTGTAGAAGATGGCGATGGTCGACTTCTCGCCCTTGCGGACCTGAGCCCCGAGCTTCTGGGCCTGGTTGTAGGTCATCCAGTAGGACGACGCGTATCCGCACATGTCGGCGACCATCCACAGCCAGAACACGTTCATGCCGCGATAGGGCGTTCCGCAAGCACGCAAGGGGCGCGAAACAGGGACGCCGCGCCATGGCTTGATCCAAGGCTTCGTGCCTGCCTCGAGGCGTGCAACGATTTCCTGCGTAATGCGGGTTGCCGGCGATTGAGCATCACCGCGAGATCTCTGTCTGGTCATGTGGGTTCTCCTGATCTGGCCGACAGGCCAATCCGCCTGCTTCCGGTCCGAAGCCCAGCACGCTTCCTCCCCTCTCAAAGTAGAAGCGGCCCCTCCCGAGATGGGAGGGACCGCTTCAGGGGTCGAGACGACTGACCTGTCAGGAGGAGGTCAGGCAGCCATCTCGCGGGGGGCCGGGGAATCGTCGTTGGCACTGCTAATGGGCGTCAGACCTTCGCCCTCGAGTTCGTCTTGTTCTGTCGACAAGGGCTCCGCAGGATCGGCGAAGCGCATCACCTCCGGAACCCAGGCTATCGCGCGGTCCCGCACCTCGGCTTCGGTAATGTAGGTCCCGGCGAACACTCGCTCGGCGCTCATCGCCAGGTCAGTCTTCTTGACCGATGCGAACCTTGCCGAGAGTTCCGGTCCGCCGACGTCAGCGAGCGCATCAAGAATGACCTGCTTCGAAACGCGGTCGAAGTAGTTCGCCGCCGTCGGGCGCCACCATTGGGCCATGTCGATGCCGATCTGGCGGCCCAAGCGATCTTGCAGCGCAATGTGCCGGTCACCCGCCATGTTGAGACTGGCCTCGAACGTCCGACCGACAACGAACCCAAGCCAGGCGGCACGAGCGTCGTCGCCGAGGCTGCGGAACCGATCGAAACGGGTGGCGACGTCTTCACCTGCGCGCCAGCTTTCATCGAGGCCACTCTTAAGATCAGCCAGCGCCGCACTCGCAGGCGCATCCTTCGCTTCGAACCCGACGATTGGCCCTGCTGACACGCCGCCGCGAATTGTGGTCGCCGAGCGCGAACGCCAGTCGAGCGTATCGCCATCAGCCAGCGTGAAGACAAGCAGGTCCAGCGCAAGGCCGGGATCGGAAGCGACGTGGAGGGCTAGGACGTCACGGCGTTGCATCGCCAGTTCATCAACGAGGCGTTTGGACAGGGCCGCGCGGCGCGGACCGTTATCGCCGCCACCAGCAATGACCTCGATACCATCATGGTCATCCGGTCCGTCGGACTGGCGCTCGCCGTAGAAGACCGGCTGAAGCACCGGCGTCCCGTCGCGTGACAAAGTGAGGATCATGCCCGCGTCACCCTTCAGTTCAGGTGCCAGTACGGGCGGGCGGCTGCGGATATCCTGGCATTCGCGCTCGATCACCTCGATCGCGGCCTCGGCAGCAGCCACGGCTTCTTCGGCGCTGTCCTCATCTTCGAGGATCGCGGCATACTCGTCATAGGATACGTCGAGTTCATCGAGTCGCGCGAGTTCGGCCTCGGTCAGCGGCGCGGGTTCGGCCGGCAGACGAACCAGACCATCCACCAGATCGTGGCTGGCATAGGGATCCAGCGTCGGCTTGACCCAGGCGAGCCCTTGTTCAGCAGCGAGCGCCTTGGCCTGTTCATCCATCTTCGCCGCAGCGAGATTTTCA
>CAYLIK010000235.1:0-3369 GCA_964383565.1 uncultured Sphingomonadaceae bacterium | reverse complement strand
TGTTGCTGGCGGCTTGAGGTGGAGCGATGGGTCTGAAAGCGACCCAATTGCGGACTTCCAGCCTTCATGAGACAGTTCGTCAGTAGATTGGAAAGGAGCGCCACTTGGTCGAGCATCAGGGAAGCTGTCATTGCGGCCGTATCCGAATACTCCTCCGCGATGCGCCGGTAGAAGCGAGTGAGTGCAATTGCTCGGTTTGCAGACGCATCGCCGGACTTTGGCACTACTGCTCACCTGATCTAGTTTACATCAGAGGTGCTGAAACGGCTTATAGGCAGGGCGATTGCGCACTCGACCTGTGGCACTGCGCTACATGCGGCTGCACGACTCACTGGACCCCGACAGACGCAGGCTACCCGCGCATGGGCATCAATTTGAGGATGCTTGAGCCGGAAGTTTGGATCGACCTGCCCCGACGGTTTGTCGATGGTGCAAGCTACTGACACGAACGGGGGGCGGCGTCTGCTTTCACCCCATTCCGGACATTAGCTTCAAAACGGGACGCTATTACCGCATCCGACCCAAATGCGGACATCGAAGGTACATGGGGGAGCCACTACTTGCAGACGTTCATTCAGCGTATCGGTGACCGTCGCTTATTGATCGCTACCGCGACGATAGTATACCGGCGGGGTGTTCAATAACTCTCACTTCGACAACGTTCGCCGCATTTTTGCGGATCAATTTGAGCCCGACGGCAGCGGTTTTCTCTACCGGAAGGGCATGAAAGGGCCACCAATTCGCGTTAGTGAGGCGGAGCGGGACACGTTTATCAGGGACTTCAACCGGCACTTGCGCTTCGCGGCTTGGTCTATCGTACCAACCACTGTTTTGTTGATCGGCTTGCTCGTCATTTTTATACCCGATGTTGATAGTCCCACCGCCCAAGCTGCCACGTACATCGGCATAGGGTGCATTCTGGCGCCCTTTCTTCTGGTTTACTATTGGGCATGGAATAGACCGGCTCGTGAACTTGAACGTCGTCCCGTTGAAGGGAACGCGCGATCGCGGGAAGAGGTACGGCGGCTGATGTTCGCCAAGATGACTTACGGTCGCCTTGCGCTGGCCGTAGTGTTTGCACTCGCGATGGTTTGGAAGGTCTCCGCCAAAAACGATGTTCTGCATGGATGGGGCGTTCTCTGGTTGATCTTCGCAGCAGCACTGGTTGTTTTTGCGGGCATTCAGGCGTTTCGCAAGTGGCGCTACGAACGCACTTGATGGCAGCTTTCGCGCTTACTGCTCTGAAAGCCGACCTTCGGCAATCCACGACATTGCGGCCATTAACGTTCGCTAGCCGATGATGCGAGCCGCGCGCACATAGCCGAAGTCGTGGATTGCAGTCGGACTAGTTTGGGCTAAATATGGGCCATAGCAGCCATTCAAAGTCGAGCTGTTAATGAGCTGATAGGTGTCGGCGATTGGGAGAATCAAATTGCTGTTCCACACTATGATAGGCTCGAACGACATCGAGCGATCCAAGCGCTTCTACAATGCGGTGCTCGGCACCCTCGGTGTGGGCGAAGCGTCGCTGAACGTGGCGGGCAGTGGTCATACCCGCCTCTTCTACGCGGCGAAGGGTGGAACGCACTTCATAGTCACACAGCCGATCAACGATGAGCCCGCGACCGTTGCCAATGGCAGTACGGTTGCGTTCTCGTGTAATTCGCCAGAGCAGGTACGACAGTTCCACGACACTGCTGTGGCAAACGGCGGCACCTCGATCGAGGATCAGCCCGGGCCTCGCGACTCAGCAATGGGCAAAATCCACCTGGCCTATGTTCGCGATCCCGATGGCAACAAGCTCTGTGGAATCCATATTCCAGCACAAGAGTAACGGCAGCTTACCGGCGTCCGTTTTGCAGAGAGGGACGGCGGTTTGCAGGCGTGCGCGGAACGGCAGCTTCCCACCCTATTGCGGCCGTTCAACGCTCCGCTAGTCGATGATGCGCGCCGCCCGCACGTAACCAAACTCACCCTCGCCCGACCAGTTTTGTCCGTCGGGGTAGCGCAATTCCAGGCCAGCGAGATCTTTCTCATCCGCCAGCCACATATTGACGCCCATCAGGCTGTTCCCGAACCTCGACACGGCGCTGGCGGTCAAAGTGAAATGTGTTGTTGAACCGCATTTTGCACAGAAGTGAATGAGCGCGGCCGGATCGGCCTTGTCTTCCCGGCAATATCCCGTCGCGCTTCCCTCGACGGTCACTTCGGACGGATCAAAATAGGCCCAGCGAACGCCCGTTTTGCTGCAGAGCGTGCAGTTGCATTCGTTGATGTAGTTGGGTCGTTTGCTGATTTCGATCCGGATCTGGCCGCAATGGCAGGAGAGATTGAGCATATTCGCGCCTTATCATGAGGGTCGCGCGGCTGATAGGCGCGGGTCGTTTTGGCGATCTCTTCGTCATCTCGGCCTTGAGCCGGGATCCCGCTTCTTCTTCTCCGATTGAAAGGGCGGACAGGAGCGGGACCCCGGATCAGGTCCGGGGTGACGTGTTGCAAGGGGTGGGGGTCAGGTCTGGTGGCGCAGGCGTTTCTTGAGGGTCAGCTTCAGGATCAGGAACACCACGCCCGAGGCCCCCGCAAAGCCGGCGTGCATCAGCCAGAAGCTCGTGGCTGGCATGGTATTGATCCAGCCGCCGATCCAGCCGACCAGCGCGTTCGCGAAGAAGAAGGACATGGAATACATGCCGACCACGGTCGCCTGCAGCGGCTTTGGGGCCAATCGCGCGAACAAAGCGAGCGAGACGGGCAGCATGTGGGCGAAGCCGATCGAGTTGAGGAAGTGGAACGCGACCGGCCAGAACAGGCCGATCTTGCCATCATGGGGCTGGGTCGCGGCCGCCATATACAGGCAGAGCATGCCGGCGATCGAGAAGAGCGAGCCGATCACGATCTTGCCCAGCTCGTCGGGTTCGCGCCAGCGCTTGCCGTACCAGCGATAGAAGATCGCAACGATGGCGAGGAAGCTGACCGAGACGATCGCATCAAGCGTGATGAGCCAGGTCGTGGGCAGTTGCGTGCCGAAAAAATTGAGCGCGAACGCCGTGTCGCCCCAGAGCAGGTAGGCGTTGAAGATTTGCTGGTTGGGAAGCAGGCCGACCGCCAGCACCGGGATCAACAGGATGGTGATCGAGAGCGCGATCCAGTCGTCGCGGGTCATGCGGTCTCGTGGGGCTGCGCTGCCCTTGGCGATGCGCGGTTCCTCTGGCGGGAGGTAGCGTTGTCCGGCGAGATAGATGACCAGACCGATCAGCATGCCGACGCCGGCGGCACCGAAGCCCCAGTGCCAGCCGATCTTTTCCCCCAGCGTGCCTGTGACGAGCGGGGAGAGGATCACGCCCGCGTTGATCGCGAGATAGTAGATCTGGA
>CAYLIK010000234.1:0-3393 GCA_964383565.1 uncultured Sphingomonadaceae bacterium | reverse complement strand
TGTCGTGCACGCCCTGCAGCACGGCCGCGACCCGCTCCAGCCCCATGCCGGTATCGATCGAAGGCTTGGGCAGCGCGACCCTGGTCTCCTTGTCGACCTGCTCATATTGCATGAAGACGAGGTTCCAGATCTCGACGAAGCGGTCGCCATCCTCGTCTGGCGATCCCGGCGGCCCACCGAAGATATGATCGCCATGGTCATAGAAAATCTCGGAACAAGGCCCGCACGGCCCGGTGTCCCCCATCGCCCAGAAATTGTCCGAAGTCGGGATGCGGATGATCCGCTGCTCCGGCAGTCCGGCGATCTTCCGCCACAGATCGAACGCCTCGTCATCGGTATGATAGACGGTGACGGTCAGCCTGTCGGGAGAAATGCCCCATTCCCGCGTTATCAGGTTCCAGGCAAGCGAGATCGCCCGTTCCTTGAAATAATCCCCGAACGAGAAATTCCCGAGCATCTCGAAGAAAGTATGATGCCGCGCGGTATAGCCGACATTGTCGAGATCGTTATGCTTGCCGCCCGCACGGACGCATTTCTGCGATGAGACCGCGGTCGAATAAGGCCGCGTCTCAAGGCCCGTAAACACGTTCTTGAACGGCACCATTCCGGCGTTCACGAACATCAGCGTGGGGTCGTTGTGCGGCACCAGGGGGGCCGAGGGCACCGGCGCATGCCCCTCTCCCCCGAAAAAATCGAGGAAGCTGCGCCGGATCTCGTTGGTCGATGTCATGCTGCCGACTTAGGCGACGATGCAGCCATTCTCAAGCGATCAGGCTGCAAATCCGCTGCGGAGAATGGGAACGCCAGATATTCTGATGCAAGCGCACTATCAGTCCCTATCCGATGGGCGCCTGTCGCACAAAGGGACGCCTCCCACGGATCTTAACCGTCGATTGCCTGGCGTGACCCCAACCATTTTAGTTTAACTGTTTGATTATCATCGCTTGTTGCGAATCGAAACACTGCTATAGATAAATCTGCATCAATATGTCGCGTCCCGAAGAACCCTTGCAGCTCTATCAGAGTTGGCCGCTGGATGCCCGGATGGAGCAGTTCAGCCTCGGCCGCATTCTCGATCGCGATGAAAACATGCTGCCCCCTCTCAACGATACCAATGCAGCGATGCTCGCGATCCATGGGGTCGGCCGCTGGTCCTGTGATATTCCTGACGAGCGGCTCGAATGGTCCGATGCGGTCTTCGACATCTTCGGCCTGCCGCGTGGCGTGGCCATCACGCGCCCTGAAACGGTCGCGCTCTATTGCGAGCATAGCCGTGCCGCCATGGAACGCCTGCGTACCCATGCGATCCGCCACCGCCGCGGCTTCACCCTCGATGCCCGCATCATCCCGGCGCAGGGCCAGCCCCGCTGGATGCGCCTGATCGCAGCCCCGGTCTGCGAAGGCAACCGCGTCATCCGGCTCGAAGGCATCAAGGCGCCAATCGGCAGGGGGTAGCGCCAGCCACACCTTTACCGGATGAGAATATTCTCTCCCTATGCCGGCCAGTGTGACCCGGCCGGCATTACATAACGCGGAAACGGACGACGCGCGGATCAAGGTTCAGCGCGTTCCGGGCATTTCGCCGGTCGTGGACCAGGTCGCTGGCCAGGCCGCCCGGGATCGCGCTTTCCTCCGCAGCCGCTGGTACGGCAGCGCGGCGGGCGACGACGCCAGCACAATAATCGGCAAGCGGGATGATGGGCGCCCGGTCGCCGCGATTCCGACCGTCAGCCTTGGTCCATCGCTGCTCGGCGCCCGCACGGTTCCGGGCAGCTATTGGCCCTTTCGCTCGATCCAGCTCGATCCGACGATCACTGAAGCGGAACTGACGGCGATCTTCGGCGATCCAGTCACCAGGGACGCGCTTGCGCCGCTGTGGCGGATGGGGCCGCTCTATCGGGGCGATCCCGAGACCATGAAGATCAAGGCCGCCCTGTCCCGCGCCGGCTGGACGGTGCTGAGCCGGTCGCTGGGCCATAATTTCGTGATGGACCTTTCCGCCATGACCGCCGGTCAGACATGGCCGCGCCGGTCCACGCGGCGCAGGCTGGGCAATTATGAGCGCCAGCTCGGCCAGCACGGCGCGGTGACGGTCCGCACGGTGTCCGGCGCGCAATGGAGCCGGGCGGCGCTGACCGATCTGGCCGGAATTGAAGCAAACAGCTGGGTTGCGGACACGGATCGCACCGGCGCGAAGTTCCTGACGCCGGAGCAGCGCTTGCTCTGGCAGTCGCTCGTCACGGACCCGGTGATCGCCCGCGCGCTGTCTGCGACGATCCTTGATGTCGGCGCGACCCCGGTCGCCTTCAGCTTCGATCTGCGCGCCGGCTCTGTGCAATATACCATCGCCAGCAGCTATCATCGGGATTTCGCGGCCTTCCGTCCCGGCAAGATCGTCACCTACCGGCAGCTGGCCTGGGCCGCAGGGAATGGCGTGAAAACCGTCGATCTCGGCGCCGGTGACAGCGGCTACAAGCGCGAGATGGGCGCGGTCGTCGGCTCGGAGATCATCGATCTCCTGATCGTGCGCAACCGCCAGCTGGCCCAGCTTCTCAGCCTCCAGTGGGGCGCGGAACCGGCGCGCTGCCGCGACATCCTGCTCTCGACCGCCGATCAGCGCGGCGATCAGGGCGGGCTCATCCGGCATTTGCTGGCGATCGGCGCCATTGCCGCCGCCGCTCTCGCCGTCGTCGAATAAAGCACCAGAATTTTCCCCGGACCAGTTGACCGCACCTTGCGGTGCGGCTCGTCGCTCGCCATCTGCGGCTTGGCGTTTACCGCGCTTGCCATCCCGGAACAAATCTGGAACATCTTAGCGTATGAGTCTGACACACATAAGCGTCCGCGGCGCCCGCGAGCATAACCTCAAGGACATCTCGGTCGAGATCCCGCGCGATACGCTGACGGTGATCACCGGCCTCTCCGGCTCCGGCAAGTCGAGCCTCGCCTTCGACACCATCTATGCCGAGGGTCAGCGCCGCTACGTGGAATCGCTCTCCGCCTATGCCCGCCAGTTCCTGGAGCTGATGCAGAAGCCCGACGTCGATCATATCGAGGGCCTGTCGCCCGCCATCTCGATCGAGCAGAAGACGACCAGCCGCAATCCGCGCTCGACCGTCGCCACCGTCACCGAGATCTACGATTATATGCGGCTCTTATGGGCGCGCGTCGGCATCCCCTATTCGCCCGCCACCGGCCTGCCCATCGCCGCGCAGACGGTCAGCCAGATGGTCGACCGCCTGCTCGCGCTGCCCGAGGGCACCCGCCTCTACATCCTCGCTCCCGTCGTGCGCGGCCGCAAGGGCGAGTATCGCAAGGAGCTGGCGGAGTGGCAGAAAGCCGGCTTCACCCGCGTCCGCATCGACGGCGAGCTCTACGAGATCGAAGCTGCCC
>CAYLIK010000233.1:0-3451 GCA_964383565.1 uncultured Sphingomonadaceae bacterium | reverse complement strand
GTACGCCAAAAAGATAATCTTCCCGTATGACATAAGGGCGAGAACCACACCTATGCCCATGCCTATGAACCATGGCTTTATCTCGGTGATGTAGCCCTGCTCAATGCCAGTTATCTTATGCGCAATCTCATGCACAAATACGGCTATGGCGACCGCAATAAGCCCGATTAGGAAATTTCCAGCCCAGTGCCCAACCTCAAATGTCTCAGCGCCGATAATGGCGCGGCTCGCATAGAGCGCCGATCCGAGGCGACCACGAACCAGAGGACAGCGCCGATAGCGCCCGGTCATCACCTGGTTCAGTATTTCCAGCGGTTCGGAGAACAGGAGGCCCCGGTGCTCATAGATGCCGACACGGCGCGGACGAACGCGCAGCAGCAGCTTTTCCAGATCGCGCACCTTGTCTTCCAGCAGCTCTAGAGCTTCCGCGATATTGGCGTTCTTGTCCTCCTGCTTCTTGCGCAGGAAATCCATCAGCTTGTCGGTCGCGTTTGCTGTTGGGCGGATCACGACCGTCATGAAGAAGCGGTTGCGGAACATCCGTTCAGCCGTCATCCGCTCATAATATTTTTGATCGAGCTTCGCGGCGAAATGGGAGCGGAACGTGCCGCCCGGATAGTCGCGCACACGCATCCGCAACATGTGCGTCCAGATCGAAAGCCGCTCGTCATGGATATTGCGCCAGACCCCGTTGAGGCGCGTGTGCCAATCGTTCAGATCGCGCACGTCCGAAGTCTCGAAAGGACGGCCATCCAGTTCGAGCATGAGCATAAGATCGCCATTATCGAGGGCGACCACATGCTCATTGACATGCCGCGAATACGGCAAGAATTTCTCTGGCATTTCCTCCCGCTTGGCCTTGTCAAAAGGCACCTTCTCCGCGAGCGCGCTCTTACCGAACACCACGACCAAATCCCTTTCGCTTGATTCCGTAGAGCGGTAGCGGCGTGTAGCTCGACCCACCCCAAAAGACGCGGTTCCGGTTCGCCGCTTTGGTCCGGCCCCAAAGGAAGATCAGCCGGAATGCGTTCACGTCATGCCGCACGATGAGCCGCGCCATCGCATAAAGCGCGACGGCGGCCGCGCCGCCGTAGAGAGGATTGCCCGAACCAACCAACGTGATTGCGCCCGCCATGATGATGAGCGCGCCCGCCTCAATGGGAACACCCGCCCACAAAGCGGGGCGGGTGACGGCCAAGAACAGCGGGTCTTTTGTCATTTCTTCCTGACCGTCCATCCCCGATCACCCCGTAATCGTGTCGACGATCCACGGCGCGGAGAACACGATCACCACGCCAACTACGACCGTGACGAGCATCTGCACCGACGCGCGGCCGAGGAACCACAGAAGGCCAACGACGATGATCGCGATGATCGCCAGCGTGCGGAGCAAGCCGTTGCTCAGCAGGCCGAGAATGTTGTCGGCCAGGCCTTCAAAGTTTGCCTGCGCAAAAGCCGGCTCCGCTATGAGCAGGCTTGCCAGCAGCGACAGGGGCAGCGCGCGCGCCATGAGCGGCGAGGGCTTGAGACGCGCGAGCAGCGCGTCGAGCCGGGATTCAGCCTTGATCTTCCAGATACGAAACATTCGACAACTCCTATCTTCGCCTTACGAACCAATCCGCGCGTGTTGGGCGCGGCCGAAAACATCCCACGCAGGCGGTGCAGGCGGTGGAGCCGCCTCCATGTTCTCCGCTGCGATTTCCGCCAGCTCCACCGGCACACGACCGGCGCCAGTGTCGCTCATGGCGGCGCTGGCGGGCTGATCGCCCACGATGACAGTCGGGATTGCGGTCGCAGGCCGACCGCTGACGCGGCGACCTGCGTTCTCCACGCGGGCGACATAGCCGTTGCGGAAACCTCTCGATTGAGAGCCTGTGTTATACATGCTGAGTGCGACCCGAAGGGCCTCTTGCGGGGTGCGACCCGTCTTGGCCGAACGGAAATTGGACAGGAGCACACGGCCTGCCGCTTCGACATTGGCGCACTGCTTGAAAACAGTGTCCCACGTCAGGCCGAGCCAGCCCATGTTGCGTGAATTGATTTGGCCGAGGCCGAGATCCACGCTGTAGCCGCGCGCAACATAAGAGCGCGCGGTTGCGATAGCCTCCGCCTCATTGCGCGGACGGCGCGGCTGACTGGCCACGCCGTTGACGTTGATCGCAAAAACATAGTTGGAAGATTCCGCATCCACGATCGCGGCGATCGTATGCGGCGCTACCGCTGGGGCGCATTGCGCCGCCAGCGAAAGAACGGCTCCGGTTTCGAGGAACACGTTCCCGCTCCCGGTCAGTTGCGCGGCTGATAGTAGGTCTGTTGCCGCCCGTCAGTCCAAGTGACCGTCAAGCGACCAGGCCTCCCATCATCCGGCTTCTTGTATTTTGTCTTGGCGATACCCCCGCCCGTGCATGTCGGGAAGCTGCCGCCGAGAGCCAGCACCCGCCACAGTTTCGTTATCGGTGGAACACAGGCTGGATATTGCGTCGGACCACCCGGGTTGGAGATGCACAGAACAACCTCACATGCCCAAGTATTATCCGACGCTACAGCGGGGGTCGATTGCACCGCAGCCCCCACCAAGGCGGCCGCGAGCGCGAAATTAAAAGCTTTCATCGCTTTCTCCCTCGTCATCGAGATTTATGCACATATCACGATGAGGGGGAAAGGGAAGCCTAAAACGCCAATTTGTTGCTGCATTGTTTGTCGGGGACCAATCGGATATGGTCATCCTCATATCCGTAATCGAGCACGACATGCCGCACGGCACTTGACAGTCGCTTGTATGTTTTAAGCGTCGGTTGCTCGAATAGGCAGACATTCAGCCACTTATCGCCATGCCACGATACTTTAACGTTGATGATCCATTCACTCGACGGCAACTGCGCAATCTCGACCGCTTGGATCATTCCCCCAGCGGGGCGGCGGGTGGTTAGTTCGCGTTCCAGGATCGGATCATACTGCCAATCGTCGCTATGCGGCATCGTGATTTATTCCCTTTTACCGATAAGGATATGTCTATCCTCGCTTTGACGGCGAGGGCAACCCGGCTTGTCCTCTCTTGCCGTGCAACCACATTACAGCCATTAAGCGTGTCAACACGCTTATTCCGGCACCACATCAACCTCTTGTGTTTTAGACCTATGGCTCGCCCGAAAAGACAGGAAGACCCCCTTCTCCCGGTTCCCTTGCCCCGGCGTCGGCCGAGCCGCGCGAACACGCGCAATCTCGCAGCGTCGGTGAAACCCGAGCTGGCGGCAGAGATCAAAAACCTTGCTGAGCGCGAACAAACGTCCGTTGCCGCCCTGGTCGAAGAGGCGACGATTAATCTCTTGAAAGCACGCGGGATCGAATATCCCGACTATCTGCGCCACTACCGCAAGTTGGCGTGACGAGCGCGTTATAGGCCCAGTCGGCCCGAAGCTGCGATTTTGGCCAGGTTGAAGAACGAACACTG
>CAYLIK010000232.1:0-3452 GCA_964383565.1 uncultured Sphingomonadaceae bacterium | reverse complement strand
GTCCCGGGTTTCACGTAAGGACCCTGCCATTTCTCACCCATTCTCGGGTTCTCGCTCGCCCAGATCGGCGTGAGGCGCAGGGTCTGGAGGATGTGTTGGGGTGGAGTTTGCCATTTCGGCCGGGATCAATCGATTCCAGGATCGAGCAGTTGCTGGATGACGCACAGGTAATCGAGCGCAAGGATGGATGGATGCGCAGTCTCGTGCGCGTCTCGAGCCTCCATCAGCGCCTTTTCCTGCATTCCGCCTTTCCCACGGATGCGCCGGATGCGATTTTCTTCGGGCCGGACAGCTATCGTTTCGCCGATCTCGTCACTGCCGAGCTTGCGGGATGCGGGTTGGAAGCCGGACAGCTTATCGTCGATGTCGGGACCGGCGTTGGCGTTGGCGCGATCATTGCCGCTGGGCTTTGTCCCGAAGCGGCTGTCGCCATGACCGACATAAACCCCGCCGCCCTGCGCCTGGCCCGGATCAACGCCGAAGCGGCCGGGGCCGATGCGATGGCGCTGCATACCGAGCGGCTGGATGGCATCGAAGGAAGCATCGATATCGCGCTCGCCAATCCGCCCTACCTGCTTGATGCGGGGGAACGCACATATCGTCATGGCGGCGGCCCGTTGGGCGGTCAGGTTACGCTGGACATGACGGGTTTCATTCTTCCCCGGCTTGCCCCGGCAGGTCGGTTGATCCTCTATTCGGGCAGCGCGATCGTGCGTGGAGAGGATCGGATGCAGCAGGCGCTTGCAGCGCTTGCTCATGTGAATGACTGCGCATTACGGTATCGGGAAATTGACCCCGATGTCTTTGGCGAAGAGCTGGATAACCCGGCTTATACCGAAGCGGATCGCATAGCGGTGATCGCGGCAGTCTTCGAGCGGTCTTGATGCGGTTTCTTGGCGTCACCGAAACCTGCGATCTCGGCGCGCTCTATCTGTGCCTCAAGGACGAGGGGCATGAGGTGCGCGTCGCGATCAGCGAACCCGAAGCGCGGGGCACGCTAGCGGGATTGATCGAACAGGTTGAGGATTGGCGAAGCCAGCTCGATTGGATCAGCGAGGCTGGCATCGACGGCATCATTCTGTTCGAGAGTGTGTCCGAAGGCTTTGGCGCGCTTCAGGACGAGCTTCGGGCCCAGGGCTATCAGGTCATCGGCGGCAGCGCCTTCGGTGATCGGCTGGAGAATGACCGCGCTTTCGCACAGCGCCTGCTCGCGGAGCATGGCTTTCCCGCCGGGCATGTCCATGAGTTTCGGGACGCACCGGAGGCCGATGCCTTCATTGCCAATCGTCGACGCCGCTATGTGCTCAAGTTCAGCGGTCCCGATTTCGCATCCAGCGACAATTATATCGGACAGATGCCGGATGGGCGCGACGTGCAAGCGATGCTGCGTCGTCGCGCTGATGATGGTGCGGCGACCTTCATCCTGATGGACTTCATCGAAGGTATCGAAATGGGTGTGGGCGCCTATTTCGACGGGGAGCGCTTCATCCGGCCTGCCTGTCTGGATTGGGAGCATAAGCGCTTCTTCGCGGGTGATATGGGTGAACTGACCGGCGAGATGGGGACGGTCGCGACCTTCGATCGCAGCGCCGGCTTCTTCGATCGCACGCTCGGCCTGCTCGAGCCGGTCCTGCGGGGGCATGGCCATGTCGGCTATATCAATCTCAACACGATCGTTAACGAGCAGGGCATCTGGCCGCTCGAATTCACCTGTCGCTTCGGCTATCCGGGCTTCGCGATCCTTTCGCCGTTGCAGCGGACGCCCTGGAGCGCGCTGTTCCGCATGATGCTGCGCCACGAACCGCCGGTCTTCGAAACGGAGGCAGGATTTTCGGTCGGCGTGCTACTTACCACCCCGCCCTTTCCCTACACGCGCAAACAGGTGCCTGAACCGACCGGTCTTCCGGTGATGTTCGACGGCGAGCTTAGCGCGACGGACAAGCGCCATTTCCATTTTGGCGAGATCGGCAGCGAGGGGGGCGATCTCGTCACCAGCGGACTTTACGGATGGACGATGGTCGTGACGGGACATGGCAGCACGATCGACGCCGCCCGGCAGGATGCCTATGCCCGCGCGGGCCGCGTTCATATTCCCAATGCCCGGTATCGGCTCGACATTGGCGACAGGCTAGCAGGGGGCGATCTGGCGAGATTGGAAGGTTGGGGCCTGCTCTGCTGATCAGGCGGCTTTCAGCGCCCCGAACTCAAAGCCGTTCAACCGCACGCTGTCGCAAATGGTGCGATAGTCCGAGGTGAGCTCGGTGCCGGCGGGCAGGTCTTTCTGCGCCACATCGTCTCCGAAGGCGATGCCCATGGACAGGGTGTTGGGCGTCTCCGAATGGTTGAAGTGGCGGCCATTGTCCCCGCACAGCACCCAGAGGCCCGAAGGCGCGTGCAACGTCGAATAGACCCGAAGAAACTGGCGCAGCCGGGACGGCATCTCCATTATCTCATGATCGCTGTAGATCCGGTCGATCCGGGAATCGAAGCGCCAGATAGTGGCCCCTTCCTTCACGGGTTCCAGCAGGAACACCCCGATTCCGTGAATTTTGCTTTCCCTGAGTTCAGTATCGAAAAGCAGCATGTGGATCTCATTCCATAAGGGGTATTTGATGGTTGGCGACAAACGCTCCACCCTCAGACGGAGTTCAACGGGAAGCGCTTAACCCGCGTTAGTTTCGTCCTCGGGTTTCTCGGCGTGGGTTCGCATTGCGCCCTGCTTGATAAATATGCTTTATCAACCGGGTTCTGGAGCAACCTGATGCAGCTTCGCAGCTTGCGCTATTTCATTACCCTTGCCAGCGAGCAGCATTTCGCCCGTGCGGCCGAGCGTTGCGGCGTGACGCAGCCGACCTTGTCCGCCGCGCTGACCGCGCTGGAACAGGAGCTTGGCAAGCGTCTGGTGGAACGCGACCGGCGCTATGTCGGCCTGACGCCGGAGGGCCGCGCCATGCTGCCGTGGGCGCAGCAGATGCTCGCCGCGCACGAAGGCATGGTTCAGTCGGTGGAAGCGCTCGGCGGACCTGTCCACGGCGAGTTCCGGCTCGGCACGATCCCGGCGGCGATGCCCACGATCGGCCGGCTGGCGGAGGCGTTGCTGGCGAGCCATCCCGGCGTGTCGCTGTCGATCCGGTCTTTCACTTCGCGGGAGATTGTGCGCGGGTTGAACGCATTCGAGCTGGATGCCGGGCTGACCTATCTCGATCATGAGCCGCCGGCCGATATGCTCAGCGTCGGCCTGTATGAAGAGCGTTACATGTTCGTTGCGCGTGCGGGCATTGGGTTCGACGATCGCTCGGGTATCAGCTGGGAACAGGCAGCCGCCGCGCCGCTCTGTCTGCTCCATCAAGGCATGCAGAACCGGCGAATCCTCGATTCCTGCCTTGCCGCACGGGGCCTCGCGATCACGCCGCGTGCGACTTCGGACAGCTATGTCGCTCTGCTGGCGCTTG
>CAYLIK010000231.1:0-3546 GCA_964383565.1 uncultured Sphingomonadaceae bacterium | reverse complement strand
CAGGTGCCGATAATACGGTTGCCGTGCCCGAATTGACTGAAAACGCCTATTTGCGCGACGCCGTTCTGACGGCCACGCCGGAGCGCCTGCAACTCATGCTCTATGATGGGGCCATTCGGTTTTCCCTACAGGGCCGCGATGCGATCGAGGCCCGCGACTACGAAACTTCGTTTGATCGCCTGACTCGGGCACAAAACATCATTCTGGAAATGGTAGCCAGGGGCGATGACCTGAAGAACACCACGGATCGTCTGTGCGCCGAAGTCGAGGCGCTTCTTCCCGATGTCGTCTGCTCCGTACTCAGCGTTGATCGGAGCGGCCTTGTTCATCCCTTGTCCGGCCCCAGTTTGCCTGAGCATTATTCCGCCGCGCTCGAAGGCCTAGCCATCGGTCCCAACGTAGGCTCCTGCGGAACCGCAGCCTATTTTCGCACGCCCGTCACTGTCACCGATATCGCCAGCGATCCGCTCTGGGTGGACTTCAAGGCGCTTGCCTTGCCGCTTGGCGTGCGCGCTTGCTGGTCGAGCCCGATTTGCGACGGAACGGGCGAGGTGCTTGGCACCTTCGCTTTCTATTATCGCGAAAGCCGGGGACCGACGCCGGAAGAAGAGTCCGTCGTCGCGACTTGCGTCCATCTCTGCGCGATTGCGCTTGAACGGCACGAACGCGTCGTCGAGCGCGAACGCCAGGCGAATGTCGACGTGCTTACCGGCCTCGGCAATCGCGCCTGCTTCAACAAGGCGCTCGCCGCCCTGCCCTGCTGCGAGCCCGGGGCCTGGGGGCTGCTGGTTATCGATCTCGACAATCTCAAGGTAGTCAACGATACCTTCGGCCATCATACCGGCGACATGCTGTTGCGCGAGGTCGCATCGCGCATCGCCACGGCGGCTGCGCCCAACCGCGCCTTCCGGCTCGGTGGCGATGAATATGCGGTGATCCTGCAGGACGCCGCATCGCTTCTCGATATCGCGGGCGCCGCGGACGGCATCCTCAGGGTGCTGGGCGAACGCGCCGAGTGCAGCGGGCATCTCATCTATCCCCGGGCGACGATCGGCGGCGCGATCTTCTCGCATGGCGATCATGTCGCGGAAAGCGTCCGGCAGAACGCCGACTTCGCGCTTTATCATGCCAAGGAAACCAGCCGCGGCGGCTTCGTGCGTTATTGGCCCGGCATCGGCACCGCCATCACCCAGCGATTATCGGCCATCCGCAGGGTCAGCGCGGCCCTTAACGATGATCGTATCGACGCCTATTATCAGCCGCTCGTGCAGCTCGAAACCGGCCGGATCGTGGGTGTCGAGGCGCTGTGCCGCCTGAAATCCGATACAGGTGAGATCGTGCCCGCCGCCGAGTTCACCGATGCCATGGCGGACGCCCATGCCGCGTTCGGCATCACTGAACGGATGCTCTCGCGGATCGTCGCCGATATCAAATCCTGGCACGGCATGGGGCTAGATTTCGGCCATGTCGGCATCAACGTATCATCGTCCGATTTCCATAGCGGTCGCCTTGCCGAGCAACTCATCGCCCTATTCCGGCGCGAGGGGATACCGCTCGATCGGCTGATGGTCGAGGTCACTGAAGACGTCTGCGTCAGCGCACGCGACGATGCGGTGGCTGGCCAGATCAAGGCGATGCGAGCCCAGGGGCTGCGGGTGGCGCTGGACGATTTCGGCACCGGATTCGCGTCACTGACCCATCTCCTGTCCTTCCCGGTCGACATGATCAAGATCGACAAGAGCTTCATCGATCGCCTCGGTTCGGACGATGCGAGCAGCGCGATCGTAAAGGGGCTTCTCGACATCGCCCGCAAGATGGACATGACGGTGACCGCCGAAGGCATCGAGACCGATGCACAGGCAAGACAGCTTCTGTTGCTGGGCTGTCCGATCGGCCAGGGCTATCTCTTTTCCCCGGCGGTCGACCGGCAATGCCTGACCGAGATGCTGCTGGCGAACGGCGGCTCGCAACGTATCAGAGCCGTTCGGTAGCGCATTCTCCCTGGTAGATATCCGACTGTCGCTCAGTGTTAGTTTACGCGCCGGGCTGTCCTGATCTTCACCCGCTTGATGATCGACTGGCCCATCGTCGTATAGGAATAGCCGCCTTTATAGGTGGGCAGCGCGAGGATCCTGCTGACGATCGGCATCCCGCTCACGACCTTCCCGAACGCGGCATATCCCGGCGGCTGGCCATTCGGCCCGGCATCGAGATAGGTGCAGATGCCCACGCATATGAAGAAGTCGCCCATCGCGGTGCCGGGTTGATTACGCGCCATCGAGACCGTGCCGTCGACATGCTTGAGGCCGGTTTTGCTCGTCGGCTCATGCGCGATCGGCGCGAAGGCGCGGCTGATCGTGTGATCGATGCCGCCCTGGATGAGCCCATATCCGGGCCGTGCCTTGTAACGCGCCGCACGGTAGAAAGTCGTACCATCAAACCGCTTGGCGTCGACATAAGCGAGGAAATTACGGGCCGTGATCGGCGCGTTCCTGAGATCGACCGCGATGACGATCGGCCCCATGCTGGTCTCCAGCCGGACACGCACGGTCGCCGGCCCCTTCGCGCTGGCGGGGCATGCGATCAGCAGGACAAGGAAAGCAACGAAAGCGCGCAGCATCGGTGGGAATGGTCTCCGCTAGCCGATCGTCTGGCCGGTCTTGGCCCAGTCGGCGAGGAAGCCGTCGATCCCCTTGTCCGTCAGCGGATGATTGAACAGCGCGCGGATGACGGCGGGCGGCGCGGTCATCACGTCGGCGCCGATCTTGGCGCTTTCGAGCACATGGATCGGATGGCGCACGCTCGCCACCAGGATTTCCGTGCCGAAATCATAATTGTCGTAGATCTGCCGGATATCGCTGATCAGTTGCATGCCGTCGAAGCCAATATCATCATGCCGCCCCACGAAGGGCGAGATGAAGCTCGCGCCCGCCTTGGCCGCCAGCAACGCCTGATTGGCGGAAAAGCAGAGCGTGACGTTGACCATCACGCCATCGTCGGAAAGCTTCTTGCAGGTCTTAAGCCCATCAATGGTGAGCGGCACCTTGATCGCGACATTCTTGGCGATCTTCCGCAGGATCGCGGCTTCCTTCATCATCGTGTCATGATCGAGTGCGACCACCTCGGCTGAGACCGGCCCCTCGACCAGTCCGCAAATTTCCTCGACCACTTCGAGGAATTTCCGGCCCGACTTGTGGATCAACGAGGGGTTGGTCGTCACGCCGTCGAGCAATCCGGTGGCCGCGAGATCGGCGATTTCCTTGGTATCTGCGGTATCGACGAAGAATTTCATGGCCTTCTGGCTCCCCCGGGGCTGTGCGATGATTCGACCAACCCTATAGCCCGCTCGCACAAGTCCCGCACGGCAGCGCTGGAGAATATTTCATCGGAGAGAGGGATTAAAACGTCGCCCCGCCTCGTTCTTCTCGATGACGGCTCAGTTGCCGGATGCCAGCGTATCGGGCTTTCGGCCGCGCCCCTTCCCATCTTCCCCCATCGTCGCCGGGAAGGGGCGTTGCCGTCCCGCTATTGCTGGGGAGAAGGCAT
>CAYLIK010000230.1:0-3635 GCA_964383565.1 uncultured Sphingomonadaceae bacterium | reverse complement strand
GATGAAGGCTGGGGACCGCGGCCGGTGCCGGAGGTGATCGGGCATGCAGACCTTGCTTGGCACATTGCGCAAAGCCTGATCCTGGACGAGTTCGACATGACCATCATCAACGAGATGGACGTCGACCACGGCTTGACCGTTCCGCTCAGTCTCATGTTCGGTCAGCCCGAGGCCTGGCCGGTAAAGGTCATTCCGATTGCCGTGAATGTGGTCACATATCCGCCGCCATCGGGCAACCGGTGCTGGCAATTGGGCGAGGCGATCGCGCGGGCAGTGGCGAGCTTCCCCGAAGATCTCAACGTGCAGGTCTGGGGTACGGGTGGTATGAGCCACCAGTTGCAGGGGCCTCGAGCGGGCCTGATCAATGCGGAATGGGACAACCGCTTCCTCGATTTGATGAGCACAAATGACGGGGAGACGCTTCGTACCATTCCCCATATCGAATATCTGCGCGAGACGGGCTCCGAAGGCATCGAAATGGTGATGTGGCTGATCATGCGCGGGGCGCTGGGCCGCATGGTCAAGCCATTGCATCGGCACTATCACGTCCCGGCGTCCAATACCGCGGTCGGACATCTCATATTGAGGCCGGCTGAGAGTTCGTCATCGGAGGTCTAGTGGACTTCGAAGACCTCAAGGCCAGAGTGATCGAACTGCGTGAGACGCAACAATCGATCGCCTCGGTTGTCCAGGACCAACCGCCTGACTGGCGGAAGGAAGTGGTTCGTTTGAGGCTCGAATTGTCGCGCAAGCTGGGCTTTGTCAGCAATTCTACGAATGACTGGCAAGCGCACGCGAGTGCTTCGGCTGCCTGGTCGCGGTTTCGCAAAAACCTGTCGGTCTTGCGCGCCGCGCTGGCTGAGCATCAAGCTCGCTGGCCGGCGGTGGCGCTAGACGAGAGAGCGACTGATTTTCAGGCGTCTACTCGACGCATACGCAAGGCCTTTGATGACCTCGAGCAGGGGCTCGCTGAACTGCAACTGGCTGCTTCGCGAAGCAACCCAACATAAGGAAATGTCACATATGCGGATTGCACTGGCTGGTGCGGGCGCCTTTGGCGAGAAGCACCTGGATGGCCTCAAGAACATCGATGGCGTGACCGTCACTTCGCTGGTCGGCCGCGAGCTGGAGCCGACCCGGGCGATAGCCGAGAAATACGGTGTCGGCCACGTCACTACAGAACTCGATGAAACGCTTGCCCGCGACGACGTCGATGCGGTCATTCTATGCACGCCTACGCAGATGCACGCTAAGCAAGCTATTGCCTGCATGGAGGCAGGCAAGCATGTCGAGGTAGAGATTCCGCTGGCGGACAGCTGGGCAGACGCGCAAGCGGTCCTGGCCAAGCAGAAGGAAACGGGTCTGGTCTGCATGGTGGGCCACACCCGTCGGTTCAATCCGTCGCACCAATATGTGCACAACAAGATCCGGGCCGGAGAACTGAACGTCCAGCAGATGGACGTCCAGACCTATTTTTTTCGCCGCAAGAACATCAACGCGAAGGGTGAGCCGCGTAGCTGGACGGACCATCTGCTGTGGCATCATGCCGCGCATACGGTGGACCTTTTCGCCTATCAGGCCGGAAAGATCGTCGAGGCACATGCGCTGCAGGGGCCAATCCATGCGGAACTTGGGATCGCGATGGATATGTCGATCCAATTGAAGAGCGAAACCGGCGCTATCTGCACCCTTTCGCTGTCGTTCAATAATGACGGACCGCTCGGCACTTATTTCCGGTATATCTGCGATAACGGCACCTACATCGCGCGCTACGACGACCTGGTGAACGGCAAGGAGGAGCCGATCGACGTTTCCCAGGTGGATGTGTCGATGAACGGCATCGAGTTACAGGATCGTGAGTTCGTCGCGGCCATCCGCGAGGGTCGCGAGCCCAATTCCTCAGTCGCCGGCGTATTCGATTGCTATCGCGTGCTTGGCGAACTGGAAGCGCAGCTTGTCCGCTGATCCCTTCGCGCTACCACAGGCAGGAAGAGCATAGTATGACCGCGACCCTTCCAAAGCGCGCTTTAGGCCCGTTTTCCGTGTCAGCAATTGGTCTTGGCTGCATGAACCTTTCGCATGGGTATCAGCCGCGTCCCGAGGCTGAAGCAGCTGAACGGCTACTGTTACATGCGTTGGATAGAGGCGTCACGTTCTTCGATACGGCTGCTCTCTACGGGTTCGGAGCAAATGAGACGCTGATCGGGCGTGCCTTGGGACATCGCCGCAAGGATTTCGTCCTTGCCAGCAAATGCGCGCTTGGCGAGATCAATGGAAAACGCGGTCTCGACGGTTCGGCGGCGGCGATCACGCAGACATTGGATGAAGCATTGATACGATTGAGGACCGATGTCATCGACCTCTACTATCTTCACCGCCTCGATCCGAAGGTACCGATGGAAGAGTCGGTCGGCGCCCTGTCGCGGGCAGTGGAGGCAGGAAAAATTCGCACGATCGGTTTGTCGGAAGTATCGGCAGAAACGATCCGCGCGGTACATGCGATCCATCCGGTGACAGCTGTCCAGACCGAATATTCGCCCTGGACGCGCAATGTGGAACTTGCCGTACTCGATTGCTGCGAGGAGCTCGGGATTGGCTTTATCGCCTTCTCGCCTCTGGCTCGCGGCTTGTTGGCGGGAAGTGTGGGTACGGCAGGTTTCCAGCAAGGCGACCTGAGAGCCGCGATGCCGCGGTTCCAGGAACCTCATTTGACGCGGAACCTCGGGCTTTATGATCAGATGGCTGGGTTGGCCCGGGCTGCAGATTGCACTCCGGCGCAGCTCTGCCTCGCCTGGCTGCTTTCAAAGCGCGACTTCGTCGTTCCGATCCCCGGGACCACGAACATTGATCATCTCGATGAAATTCTGGATACCCTGTCGTTGACCATCTCCGAGGTCGTGTTTGACCAAGTGGACGCCCTTTTCGCTTTTGGCGCCGTTTCGGGACCTCGTTATTCAAAGGAAGCCCAATCGCAAATTGGTACCGAGATTTGGGAGGGTGAGCCGCTTGCCAGCTAGACTGTTCAGGTGAAACGGGTCGTTCGGGACCGGCGACGCAGGGTCGCGGCCGCAGTTCGCCGGCCGGCCGGTGCCCCGCCCGGTCCGAGGAAGGCTCAGCTTCGGCGCGTCGAAATTCTGGAAGCGGCGAGGCGATTGTTTGTTGAGCGAGGCTATGACGCGACGACGATGGATGACGTTTGCGTTGAAACTGGCCTCGCTAAGGGCACACTTTACCATTATTTTTCAAGTAAGACCGAATTGCGTGCGGCACTTCGGGACAACTTCTGCAACATGATATTGAACCGTGTCAAAAGCAGGATCAGTCTTTGCGAATCCGACGATTTTTTCACGCGGATCGATCTTCTGGTCGAGACGGCGGTGGAAAGTTATCTGGACACGCCCGAGTTGCGGGATGTGATCTTCTTCAGTGGGGATACGCCGCTCAGATCCGTGGCCGTGAACGACGGGCTTGTGGGCTATATCAGCGATCTGCTTTCACAAGGAACGCTGGAGGGCGCATGGTGTGTGGATGATCCCCACGCGCTATCAACGCTGATCTATTATAGCATCCATGCGATCGCAGACGATGCCTTGATGAGCGGTGCGCGACGCCCTCGAAGCGCGGTGCGTGTCTCG
>CAYLIK010000229.1:0-3675 GCA_964383565.1 uncultured Sphingomonadaceae bacterium | reverse complement strand
GTGCGCAGACGCACATCAAGGCGTCGCTTGTCGCGGAGAGCCGGGCCCCTGCACCGGGCAAGCCGGTCACAATCGCGCTGGCGATGGAGCCGGCGACGGGCTGGCACGGCTATTGGCGGAACCCTGGTGATGCTGGTGTCGAGACGCTGGTCAAATGGACGCTGCCTGATGGCGCGACTGTGTCGCCGCTGGCCTATCCCGTGCCGCAGCGGCTGACGATGGCGGGGCTGATGAACTATGTGTTCGAAGGGCCTTACGCGCATCTCATCACGCTGACTGTACCGGCTGGCCTCGCGCCGGGCACAAAGCTGCCGATCCGGGCGGACGTGGACTGGCTGGCCTGTACCGACACGATCTGCGTGCCGGAGAAGGGCAGCCTCGCGCTCGATCTGGTGGTGGGCGACGGACGAATCACTCCAGCCGACCGCGCTCGTTTCGATCAGTGGCGAGCTTCCTTGCCCAAGCCCTTGAACAACGATGCGAAATTTGCTGTCGAGAACGGCCGGGTGTGGATCGGGATTCCACTGCCTGAAACCGTCACCCTCGCCGATCCATATTTCTATCCGCTCACGAAGGACGCGATCTCTTACGCAGAGCCGCAGCGGGTGAGCCGCGCCGGGGACCTGCTGATCGTAGATACCCTCGCGGGTGCTTCGCCGGGGCAGGCAATCGAGGGTGTGCTGGCGATCGGGCCGGGCAATGGGCTGAGCCTGCGCGCAGGCCCCGGCGTCGTGCCGGCCGGTGGAACGCCCGTAAGCGGCGCGGGGCAGGGCGTTTCGGGCGGTGGTCTGGTCACGCTGCTGGCGACGTTCGGTGCGGCGCTGCTCGGCGGGTTGCTGCTCAACATCATGCCGTGCGTATTTCCGATCCTGAGTCTCAAGGCGCTGAGCCTCGTCCGGTCCGGCGAAAGCGAACGGGACGCGCGGCGGGAGGCGCTGGCCTATGCGGGCGGGGTGATACTGGTCTGCCTTGCGCTGGGGGGCGTGCTGCTCTTGTTGCGGGCTGGCGGTGAGGCGCTGGGCTGGGCATTCCAGCTGCAGGATCCCCGCGTGATCCTGACGCTGATGCTGCTTGTGATTGCGATTGGCTTCAACCTGGCCGGGCTGTTCGAACTGCCGATGCTGGCCGGTGGCGAGGGGCTCGCCCGATCGGGGGGCGTCGCCGGCGCATTCTGGACCGGGGCGCTCGCGGCCTTTATCGCGACGCCGTGCACCGGTCCCTTCATGGCGGGGGCGCTTGGCGCTGCGCTCGTGCTGCCGGGTTGGGCGGCGATGGCGATCTTTTTCGGGCTTGGGCTGGGGCTGGCGTTACCGTTCCTGTTGCTGGGGTTCGTACCCGCGCTCAGACGCGCGCTGCCGAAGCCGGGGGCGTGGATGGGCACGTTCCGCCGCATTCTGTCGCTGCCGATGTTCGCGACCGGGTTGGGGCTGGCCTGGATACTCGGGCGGCAAGCCGGGGTCGATGCGATGGCGTTGGGCCTCGGGGCGCTGTTGCTTCTCGTTGCCGGATTATGGTGGACCGGGCGACGGCAGGCGAACGGCAAGAGAGGCGCATGGGTGCCTGCGTTGATCGCGTTCGCGTTGACCATCTTTATCGGTGTCGCTTTGCCGAAGCCCGGGGCGCAGGCGGCGATATCGGACAAGACCAGCGGCGAACCCTTCAGCGAAGCGCGGCTGGCCGCTTTGCGCGCCGAGGGAAAGCCGGTGTTCGTTTACTTCACCGCAGACTGGTGCCTGACCTGCAAGGTCAATGAAAAGGCTGCGATCGAGCGGGTCGAGGTGGCCGACGCGTTCGGGAAGGCGGGGGTGGCGACGCTGATCGGGGATTGGACGCGCGGCGATCCCGCGATCGGCCGGTTCCTTGCCGCGCATGGCCGGTCAGGCGTGCCCTTCTATCTGTTCTATCCGGCGGGCGGGGGGGAGCCGAAGGAATTGCCGCAGGTCCTGACGCCGTCGATGCTGGTGGCGCTCGCCCGTTGAGCAGGCCTTGGCGGATTGGGGCGTCTCATTCCTCCAGATCGAGGAATGAGAGGACTTATCCACGACTCTCGACAGGCCGTTGAGGCGGGACGTGATTCGCCGCCTTGCGCCGTGAACGGGGCTTGCGGCACAGGTTGGGCGTGACTGTTCAGATCGACATGGGGACCGATGCGGGCGGGGGCGTGGCGTCGCTCGATCTGGAAGAGCTGCTGGCGACGCGTCTGCTCGTGCAGGGCAATTCGGGATCGGGCAAGTCGCACCTTTTGCGGCGGCTGATCGAGGGATGCGCGGCATGGGTGCAGCAGGTGATCCTCGATCCCGAAGGCGAATTCGTGAATCTTTCCGAGCGGTTTGGCCATACGGTGGTGCAGGCGGCCGACTATAGCGAAACCGAGATTATGGGGATCGCCGCGCGCATCCGTGCTCATCGGGTATCAGTGATCCTCGATCTCGAAGCGCTCGATATCGACGCGCAGATGCGGTGCGCCGCCATTTTCCTCAACGGGTTGTTCGATGCGCCGCGCGAGCATTGGTATCCGGCGCTGGTCGTGGTCGACGAGGCGCAATTGTTCGCGCCAGCGGCAGCAGGCGATGTCGGGGAGGATGCGCGCAGGGCTTCGCTCGGCGCCATGACCAACCTGATGTGCCGGGGGCGCAAGCGCGGGCTGGCAGGGATATTGGCGACGCAGCGGCTGGCGAAGCTTGCCAAGAATGTTGCAGCCGAGGCGTCCAACTTCCTGATGGGGCGGACCTTTCTCGACATCGACATGGCGAGGGCAGCGGACCTGCTCGGCATGGAACGGCGGCAGGCGGAGATGATCCGCGATCTGGAGCGTGGCCATTTCCTGGCGCTCGGCCCGGCCCTGTCGAAACGGCCGCTTGCGATCAGGATCGGCTCTGTCGAAACGGACACCAAGAGCGTGGCGTCCAGCCTGATCCCCTTGCCGGATGTCGCGGGGCGGGATGTTCGCGAATTGTTGTTCGAGCAATTGCCTGAGCCCGCGACGGTCGTTGCGCGGCCTGCGATGCCGGTGCCGTCGCCGGAGGAGTTGATCCGGCCGGTGAAGCCGCTTGGTGTCGCGACGCAAGCCGCCGACGAGGCGCCTGATCTGGCCGAAGTGGAGCGGACCGTCGATCTGGTGATGCGCGACATCGTCGCCGATGCCGACAGCGCCTATCGCACGGCGCCGGGGTTGTTTCAGGACTTCACGGTGCGGTGCCGGATGAAGGGATTGACCCAGCCGCCGCTCGACCTTCCCGATTTCACGCGGCGCCTGTCGATGGCGCGGGCAGGAATCTTCGCGGCGGACGAGAGCGATGAGGACTGGGCCGAGGCTCTCGCGATCGGCCGAACCCTGCCCGAGGACATGCTGGGCGTCTTCCTGCTGATCGCGCGTGCGGCCAAGAACAGCGAGAACTGCCCCAGCGATGCCGAGATCGCGCAGATCTATGGCACCCAATCGGTCGGGCGCGCACGCCGGCTGGTCGGCTATATGGAAAATCAGGGGATCTTCGTGATCCGCACCGATTTTCGAGGGCGGCGGTCGATCACGATTCCGCGACTGGGCTGGTCGACGGCGGCGGAGGAAATTGGGGCCAAACCATCGGGCGAACAAGTTAGCGCCGAGAACGCATCGCTGTCTTTATTCTAACCCGTCATGCTGAACTTGTTTCAGCATCCACTGTCCAACGGGCG
>CAYLIK010000228.1:0-3680 GCA_964383565.1 uncultured Sphingomonadaceae bacterium | reverse complement strand
ACCCTCTTCAGCATCTCGCGTGGTGAGGACGTAGCCGTCGGCGCCTTCACGGTGCTCGCGCGAAAGCGCCCGCTCGAGGAGCTGGGCCGATGAGGCGAATTCGAAGCGATCCTCGCGGATCACGACATAGCCGCCGCCGAATTCGCCAGGGCGCAGGCGGTCGCAATCGAGGCAATATTCGAAGCCGGCCGGCAGCGCGGATTTCGCGACCTTCTGGATCAGTTGCGCGGCGGTTTCTACGTCGAACTGATCGCCATGGAGCCAGACCTTGCACCGCCCTGTCCCATCCGACGGATCGACCTGGACGGAGAAGCCGAGCCGTGGATAATCGGGATCGCTCAAGATCGCGAGGAAGCCGCCGAAGGGATCGGAGTCGATCGGGGGAAAACAGGCGGCGAAGCCCGCGCCAAGGTCGGCATAGGCTGCAGCGCGCTGATCGGGTGCGAGGCGGGAATCGCCAACGATCTCGGCAGCCTCGCCGACATGCCGGAAGATTTCGGCCTCGGCATCGGTGACAGCGAAGGTGAAGCTCGCCTTGGTAAAATGGTTGGCCATAATGGCTCCTCAGGAAGGGCGTGCGGCGCAAGGCCGGTCCCCGGCCTCGGAGACAGGCCCGGCCGCCATCCTCTTCCCCCCTTCCCTCCCCGTGCGCGGAGCGCGGACGGCAGAAGACGTGCGGAGAAGCTTCTCGGCCTCGGTCAGCGATGGTCGGAAGGCCCGGCCGGCGTCACCGCCGGGTTGGCGCGTTCAGCTCGTACGCTTGCGCCGGCGGGGAGGCCCGACATGGTCGGCCGACACTTCGAGATCCACCGCGAGCTGGGTGAGCGTACGGTGCGCACCCAACCGCTGGAGCCCGTCCATGCGCCCGTCGAGCTTTATGGTCTCGATCCGCGAGCGAACGAGCGAAGCGGCGACGCGCAGCGTGTGGGGATCAAGCTCGGCCATGGGACTCGACAATAGCGCCGATAGCGTCCCGATGCGAGCGCTCAGCCATCCTCGTCGGCGAAGTCGCGCCAGCGCCCGACCAGTTCGATCATCTCGGCCTTGCGACCGAAGGCATCGGGGTAGATCGCACCTTCATGCTGGCCAAGAAATCCAATGATGGTCGTGATATGGGTCGCGATCGTCGCATCGACACCGAAGAGATCGGCGATGGGAAAATGACCGCAATCCTCGCCATTCCACCAGGCGAGCAGGAAGTTGGCGGCGCGGCGCGCCTGGCCCGTGTCGGACCGGGCAAGATCGATCAGGCGATCGAGAGCTTTTCCCGCAGCGGCCTTGCCGAAGGGTGCCGCGGTCACGCCGGCCGCGTTTCTTCATTGAAAGCGTCCGCTGCTACCGGAGGACGAGCAGCTGCAACATTTTTGCGATCATCTGCATTGAAGTCGGGGAGGCGCAGCACTTCCCGCCTGGATGTGTCGCCTGCTTTCGGATCTTTGTGCCGAGACTTCATGGTCTGTCACCTCAAATCAACTTCGGCTCAGCGCCAGTTCAATGCCAGGGATTTAGGAGGTTGGCCGGCGTGCGCTCGAAATCCGCAACGTTGCGGGTAACAAGCGTCATCGAATGCACAACCGCCGTCGCGGCGATCAGACCATCCCGCTCCGGTTGGGGATCCGGCACATGCAATGCGGCGCACCGCATCGCGACTTCGGTGTCGATCGGGATGATGCGATCATCGAACGCCGCCAGCACGTCGGTTTGAAACCATGTCCGCAAAATGCGGCCGGTAGAAGCATCGACGCGCTCCTTGGCTAAAATGCCTAGTTCAATTTCGAGGACCGATATGACCGAAATGTAGCACTGGTCGACATCGGCTTCGTCCGCCCAGGATGTCACCTCGGGAGGCAGCCGTTCAGGTCTGCGAAGCGCGGAGATGACGTTCGTATCTAGGAGAAACATCAATCCAGATCCGCCGGTCGGACGATATGATCCAGCTTGCTGGGTTCGAAGTCAAAGTCAGCATCGTCGCCGGCTTGCGCCAAGGTCGCGAGCAAGCTGCGGGGCTTCTTGCCCTGCCGTCGATGATAATCCTCGATCGTCATGAGCACATGGGTGGGCCTGCCCCGTTCGGTGATATAGACAGGGCCCTTGCGGGCAGCTTTCTTTGCCCGGCTCGCACCTTGGTTGAAGTCACGACTTGAAATGGTTGTCATGTTCATAAGAGCCTCGCACTTGGGCATGTAGCCATGTTACTACAATTGCGTCGCTGGAGCAACCCGGCACATGTTTTCAACATCTGGATCCAATCCCGGTGACCCGGCCGGGTTGCCCCGAAGAATCCACGGCATCGGCTGGATGAGCCGCGCCCAGTCAGCGAAGGAGGGAATACGGCCAAGATCCTCTTGGACGTGCTGTTCCCCGATCAACCGCACCGGGATATCCCGTCCATCAGCGTTTCGGATCGTCACGCCGAAGACCGTCTCGAGCATGAATATGCCCTCTGCATGGTGGCGCAAGGAACGGTGGCGGGGGTCCGCGACGATCTTCTTCGACTCGTCGAACCATTGGTGGAGGGGCAGATAGTCCTCGGCCTCGCCGCCCCAGCGCTTCACGGAGCTGAGCGCGTGATAATAGCAGTGCGACATCGCCTATAGCTCCGCCTCGGTCGTGTCATAGTCGATGAACCGGCTGTTGTGCGTGAGGGTCACCGCGCCGCTGGCGACGTCTATGGCGATGGTGCCATAAGCGCCCTCCCCGTCCTCCCAGCCGGCGTGCCGCGCGCAGATGGCGTTGTCGACGAAGGCGCTCAGAGCATCCTCGAGGTCGATCGTGCGGGTCGACACTTCGCCGCTATAGGCGAGGCTATGGTGATCGCAGAGGATGCGCGGCAGCGCGATCTCGCCTTCCAGCGTGTAGGCATTGACATCACCGACGCTGCCTTGGTCGCCGCCGCCATCGTAGTGGATTTCGACACGGACAATGCCATGATCGAGCAGATGCGGGAGGAAGGCATCCTTGCAGCGCGCCTCGACTGTCCGCACGGCGGACAGGGCCGCCTGCAACTCGGCCTCGATCGGATCGGTGATGGCGGCATCGGCAGATTGATCTGTCGCGGTCATGGTCAAATCTCCTCGGGGAGGCGCTGTGCGGCCTCGGCGCTGCGGGGATAGCCTGCAGCCAGATTGCGGTGGAGTATCGCGAAGTCGGCGACCGGGAAGTGTCCGTCGGGGCCGGGCCGCGTGGCGAGGAGCGCCCCCATGACGATGTCGTCGATCGAGCTTCGCTCGACCTTGGGGGCCTCCCCGTCCTCATAGCAGACCGGCGCGGCGAAGCCGGCCTCGATCCAGCTGCCAAGGCCGTTCTCGACGGTCTCCGCATAGGTGGCGACGGTGGAATCGCGCCGCGTGGCGCTTGCATCGACCTTGAGACCGAGCGTGTAATAGACGCCGAAATCGTGCCGGTTGGTCAATGTGAGCAGCGCGCAGCCGTCAGGCGGCGGACCGAAACGGGCGATGATTGCCGCGCGGTAGGTGGCGACCTCAAGGCGGTTCAATCGCTCGAAGTCGGATGTGTGCCCGAGCTGGGCGCAATCCTCGTTCGCTGGCGCGCCGCCCAGATCGATGATGTCGGACATGGCCTTCTCCAATTCGGTGAGCAACCAGCCCAAGCCCCCTCTCCTCTGCGGCCGCACGGCCGGGGAAATTGCGAAAAGCCCCCGCTCCGCGAAGAGCGAGGGC
>CAYLIK010000227.1:0-3782 GCA_964383565.1 uncultured Sphingomonadaceae bacterium | reverse complement strand
ACTGGTCGAGCGCCAGCATCTTGACCGGGGTCAGGTCGCGCCAGTTGAACGGCACGCCCGTGGCCAGCGGCGTCGTGAACAGGTTCGACAGCGTGATGATGATCTTGTGCGGATCGCCCTTCGCGCCTTTCACGTCGAGGAACCCCTCGGCGCCGGCACCGCCCGCTTTGTTGACCACCACCATCGATTGCTTCATCAGGTTGTGCTTGGCGATGATCCCCTGGGCGGCGCGCGCCATCTGGTCCGCGCCCCCGCCGGTTCCGGCGGGGATGATGAACTCGACCGTCTTGGTCGGCTCCCAGGCTTGCGCGGCGACCGACCACGATGCGGCCGTTGCCAGCGCAATGGCCTTCATACGAAAACCCTTGATCCTCATGTCACCCTCCTCGAATACCGTTGATATGGTGCAGTGCGCCGTTCTGTTGCAGCGCTCCCGCCTGCTCTTCCCCGGATCGACAAATTCTCCCCTCCCCGGCAATCGTCACCTTTGACTGAGGTCAAGGTTTCCGCGCTTGCGTTTCCGCCTGCGAACCCGTTTCGGCACTTCCGGCGACGGCTTCCTGCCGCTTCGCGAGCCACAGCCCCCAGGCGACCACGATCGCGGCGCCGAGCGCACCGGCCGCCAGTTCCAGGTTGACGCCGTGCAGTTTCGGCTTGCCGTCATCGAACTGGATCCCGCTCGCGCCCTGCAGCCACTCTAACGCCACCGGATCGGTGACGATCATCTCGCCGGCCACCATGCCGATCAGCCCCGCGCCGATGGTGATGATCACCGGATAGCGCTCCATCAGTTTCACCAGCAGCGTGGCGCCGAACACCACCAGCGGAATCGATATCGCGAGGCCGAGGATCAGCAGCGTCATGCTGCCGCCCGCCGCCGCGGCCACGGCAATGACGTTGTCCAGGCTCATCACCAGATCGGCGATGAGGATGGTCTTGATCGCGGTGATCAGGTTGTCGCTGGCGTCGATGTTCGCGTCGTCGTTCTCGGGCACCAGCAGCTTGATGCCGATCCAGAACAGCAGCAGGCTGCCGACGATCTTCAGCCAGGGCAGCGCCAGCAGCGCGACGGCGAAGATGGTGAGAACGATTCGCAGCACCACCGCGGCGCCGGCACCCCACAGGATCGCCTGCTTTTGCTGCTTCGGCGGCAGAGAACGGGCTGCGAGCGCGATCACCACCGCGTTGTCGCCCGAGAGCACGATGTTCACGCCGATGATCTTCAGCAGGCCGATCCAGAAGGCCTGCGTGGCCAGTTCTTCGAGCATCTTTTTATTCTAGAACAGTCCGACGACTTTGCCGTCCACCAGGTCGATTTTCTCCGCCGAAGGCACCTTCGGCAGGCCGGGCATCGTCATCACGTCGCCGCACACCATGACGACGAACTCGGCGCCTGCGGCGAGCCGCACTTCGCGGATGTTGAGGGTGTGACCGCTGGGGGCCGCACGCAGCTGCGGGTCAGTGGAGAACGAATACTGGGTCTTCGCCACGCACACCGGGTAGTGGCCGTAGCCGTCCTCCTGAAGCTTCTTGATCTGATTGCGCACCTTGCTGTCAGCGGTGACCTCGCCCGCGCCGTAGATCTTGGTCGCGATTGTCCTGACCTTGTCCCACAGCGGCATATCGTCGGGGTAGACGTACTTGAAATTCGCCGGCACTTTTTCGATCAGATCCACGACCGCGCGGGCCACCTCCGCTGCTCCCTTCCCGCCGTCGCCCCAGTGGGTGGCGAGGATTACCGGAGCCTCATGGTGCGCCATCTTCTTCTTCAGCAGATCGATCTCCGCGGGTGTGTCGTAGTTAAAACGGTTGATCGACACCACGCAGGGCAGGCCGTAGTGGTTTCGCACGTTGTTGACGTGACGTTCGAGATTCGTGATCCCCTTTTCCAGCGCCGCCAGGTTTTCCTTGTTGACTTCCTTTAGATCGACGCCGCCGTGATATTTCAGCGCACGCACGGTGGCGACGATGACCACCGCGTCGGGCTTCAGTCCCGACTTGCGGCACTTGATGTCGATGAACTTCTCGGCGCCCAGGTCGGCGCCGAAGCCGGCCTCAGTCACCACGTAATCGGCGAGCTTGAGCGCGGCCTGTGTTGCGATCACCGAGTTGCAGCCGTGCGCGATGTTGGCGAAAGGGCCGCCGTGAATGAACGCCGGATTGTTCTCCAGCGTCTGGACGAGGTTCGGGTTGAGCGCGTCCTTGAGCAGTACCGTCATTGCGCCATGCACCTTCAGGTCACTCGCCAGCACGGGCTTGCCCTCCCGCGTGTAAGCGCAGACGATGTTGCCGAGGCGCTTTTTCAGGTCCTCCAGCGAAGTCGCGAGGCAGAAGATCGCCATCACCTCCGACGCGACTACGATATCGAAGCCGTCCTGGCGCGGGTAGCCGTTCGCCGTGCCGCCGAGTGCGACCGTAATGTCGCGCAATGCGCGGTCGTTCATGTCCATGACACGCTTCCAGGCGATGCGCCGAACGTCGATACCGAGCGTGTTGCCGTGATGGATATGGTTATCGATCGCCGCCGCAAGCAGGTTATTGGCGAGCCCGATGGCGCTGAAATCGCCCGTGAAGTGCAGGTTGATGTCCTCCATCGGCACCACCTGCGCGTAGCCGCCGCCCGCCGCGCCACCCTTCATGCCGAACACCGGCCCGAGCGATGGCTCGCGCAGGCAGATCATCGCTTTCTTGCCGATATGGTTCAGCGCATCGCCCAGGCCGACCGTGGTGGTGGTCTTGCCCTCGCCGGCCGGCGTCGGGCTGATCGCGGTGACCAGGATCAGCTTGCCGTTCTTGCGGCCTTTGAGCGAATCGACGTACTTCAGCGACACTTTTGCCTTGTAGTGGCCGTAGGGCTCGAGGTGCTCCTCGGCGATGCCGAGCTTGTCGAGCGCCACCTTGGAAATGCGCTGCAGCTTTGCGGCTTGCGCGATCTCGATATCGGACGACATGAAGGACTCTCCTGATTCTTCTGGAATTGGGCGCGCGCGACTATACGGTCGCCCCGATGCGCCCGCTCTTGACGAAAATCAAGGGACCAAAGCCGCTGCTACGCACTCAAGCGTAGATTTCGCCCAGCGCCTTGCCCTTTCCGTAGCCCGGATTGCCCGGCGCGGGGCCGCCTTTGGTCACCTTCACGGCGCAGTACTTGAACTCCGGGATCTTGCCGAACGGATCGAGCTTCGGATTGGTGAGCAGGTTCGCCGCCGCCTCGTAGAAAGCGAACGGAATAAAGACCGCGCCGCGCGGCGTGCCTTCGTCAGCCCTTGAAAACAAAGCGATCTTTCCCCGCCGCGATGCCACGGTGACGATGTCGCCGGGGCTCGCGCCGAGCGCCGCGATATCGAGTGGGTGCATGGAGCACATCGGTTCTGGCTCGATGGCATCGAGCACGCTGGCGCGCCGCGTCATGGCACCGGTGTGCCAGTGCTCGAGCTGCCGCCCGGTGATCAGCACCACCGGATACTCGTCGTCGGGCCGCTCGTCGGCGCGGATCAGGTCCGCGGGCACGAACCTGGCGCGTCCGGTTGCTGTGGGGAACACTTCTGTGAACACCACCGGCTTGCCCGGATCGCCTTCGTTCTCGCAGGGATAGACCACGCAGGAATCGCGTTCGAGCCGCTCCCAGGTGATGCCGGCAATGGAGTTCATGCCCTTGCGCATCTCGTCGAACACCTGTTTCGGCTGCGTGTAGTCCCAGTCCAGGCCGATGCGTTTCGCGATCTCGTTGATGATCCAGAGGTCCGGCTTCGCCTCGCCGGGCGGCTCGAGCGCCTTGCGGC
>CAYLIK010000226.1:0-3867 GCA_964383565.1 uncultured Sphingomonadaceae bacterium | reverse complement strand
CAAGCGCATCGATCTGTGCCTTGGCCTGGGGATTGGTGGTCCGCGCCAGTCTGAACAAGGCGGCAACGGTCGCCTCATCGCCCGCGCTGTACGCGGCCCGGATCAGGTTACGGGTCGCGTCGGGCAGTTCGGTGGGCGGCGGCGGCAGGTTGAAGAAGGGAATATAGGGCGCCGGGCGCGGCGGCGTCACGATCGGGACCGGCGGCGGCACCAGCGGCGCGACGATCTCGGGCATTTGCGCATCGCCAACGGGCACACCAGCGGCCTGAGCGCCCGCGAATATGATTGCCGCCATCTTAACCATGGTGCCCCCTAATAACGTCAGGGGGTTAACAGCCTGTGTTCCGCCGGCACCGAGGAGATGGCGCGGAATTGCGGCACGGCGTATCCCTCCTCGGTAGCCTGACGCGGCGTTGGCTTCTCGCCGTCCGCGAGGAAAATGCCCCGCGATGCCAGCCAGTCGCCGAGATCGATACGCGCCCCGATCATCGCCATCCACGGCGCGGACACGAGTCCGACGGCAACGGGCAGGGTCCACATCGCGCCATCAATGCCCATCAGGATCGCGGTCCAGAAGATGCCGCCCATCGCGACGTGCCAGCGATAGCGGTTCCACGCCTGGTGAAACGGGATGCCGTCTGCTTCGCGGGTCTGTGCCGACCAGCCGCTGGGCCGCCCGCGCACGATATCGATGATCGCCATCGTCTGGGTGAGCATGATGATCGGCGCGACCAGGACAGAGATCGGGATTTCGACCGCGATGGTCTTCAGCACATTGCGGCCGCCGCCCAGCTTGTCGCGCAGCTCCTTGTCCACCGACAGCCAAGTCATGGCCAGCAGCTTTGGCCCGAGCAGCAATGTCATGGTGAGCCACAGCAGCCATCCCGAAGGCACAAGGCCCCAATGGAGCAGGGTGACGCGGAACGGCTCGACCAGGCCGGCGAACAACAGCATCAGCCAGAGCGGCGAGGTCAGATAGGCCGACGCGCCCATCAGCAACTGGAGCCGGTTGACCCAGTGGAAGCCGGCTGAATTGAGCAGGCGGAGATGCTGCAGATTGCCCTGGCACCAGCGCCGGTCGCGCACGGCATAGTCCGGCAGCGTCGGCGGGAATTCCTCATAGGTGCCTTCGGGCAGTGAGATCATGTGCACAGCCCAGCCACGGCGGCGGAGCATCGCGGCTTCGACCATGTCATGGCTCATCACCTCGCCGCCGAACGGCTCGGGGCCGGAGAGCTTGGGCAGGCCGCAGCATTCGGCGAAGGCGCGGACGCGGATGATCGCGTTATGCCCCCAGAAGGTTGCTTCCGAACCAGACCACCATTGCAGGCCGGCGCTTGCGACCGGGCCGTAAGCGGCCGAGGCGAATTGCTGCCAGCGGGCGAACGCGGTGCGTGCCTTGTGGATCTGTGGGATCGTCTGGAGCAGACCGATGCGCTGATCGGCCTCCATCGTGGTGGCAAGGCGGGCCAGCGCCATGCCGCTCATCAGGCTGTCGGCGTCGAGCACGACCATATGCTCGTAAGCGCCGCCGAAGCGCTTCACCCATTCAGCGATGTTGCCGGGCTTGCGGGCGACATTCTTCGGACGGCGGCGATAGTAAATCGCGATCCCGAAATCGCGGCGGGCAGCCTCGAACGCGCGGCGCTCGGTCGCTTCAGCGCCCTCGGCGGAATCGCTCAGCACGAACATGTCGAACAGATGCGTCAGACCCATCGCTTCGATCGATGCCGCCATGGTGCGGATGCGCTCGAACAGCGGATCGACCGCTTCATTATAGATCGGGATCAGGATCGCTGTCCGCTTGGTCGGCATGCGCGGGCGCGAAAGCCAGCGCGGCAGGCCGGGGCCGCTGTTCATCAGCCAGGTGAAGCCGGCCAGCGCGTTGAGGAAGCCGAAAGCGATCCAACAGAACAGGCCGAAGAAAAGCAGGCCCAAGATCGCGTCCCACAGGCTGGTGCCGTCCGCCGCCATCGGGCGCGCCATCTCCTGCGCGCCGAGCAGACCGATCACGAGACTGCCGCCGATCAGAAACAGGCGGCGTCCCGAAATCAGGTCGGGCAGCGGGGGCTGCAGCTGCGGGGGCGCGTCGAACAGGTCCTGGATCGGCATCGCGATCGGCGCCTCGGGGGGCAGATCGGCCAAGCAACGATCCTCGGAAACAAATTCTCTATTCTGTCGCGTCGAGCTCAAATCGGTAGGACGATACATGCACAAGTCCCTTGGTCAAATGCTCGACATCCTCCCCCACGAAGTATCGGCTTTTTGATCATGGGTGTCCGTGAAGATCACAAACACCCGGCGGTTTCTGTTGTTCCTTGTCCGCGCCTTAACCATCCGGCCAATGTAATTGATAAAGCACCGTCTCAGTGAGCGCAGTGCCATTAGCTTTCAGAAAAACGCGCAAATCACTCGTTTCGCCGCTGTTCCGAGCGACGTCGGCGACGAATCGCCAATGCCCTCCCGACCCTTCGACCGGGTAGGCGACTGACATCAATAGCGTCCCATCCTGAACGGTGACTGACGGCTCAAGCTGATTCCGGGTGAACCGAGCCAAATCGCCGCCGGCGAAGTCGATGACCAGCTTGCGCGCGCCGGCGGTCGGTTCATGACCGGGCCGGCCCGCTGTGCCGGTCCAGCTGTTGGTGGCGCGGGCGACCGTGATCGGCTGCGGCTCGGTCGCCATCCAGTTGAGACGATAGGCATAATCGAGCCGCTGGCCGCGCTTTGGCTGCTTGGTTGGGGTCCAGAAGGCGACGATATTGTCGTCGGTCTCGCGGGTGGTCGGGATCTCGAACAGCGTGACAGCGCCCTTGCCCCAATTGCCCTGCGGCTCGATCCAGAGGCTCGGGCGCTTCTCGTAGAAGACGCCGTCATCCTGATAATGATCGAAGTTCCGGTCGCGCTGGAGCAGGCCGAATCCCTTGGGGCCGTCGTCAAAGAAGCTGCTGGTGGTGATGCGCGCCGGGTTGACCAGCGGCCGCCAGAGCCGCTCGCCGGTATGCGTGAGCAGCGCAAGGCCATCCGAATCGTGGATTTCCGGGCGCCAGTCGATCCCCTGCGCACGATTGCCCTCGCTGTACCAGAACATGCTGGTCAGGGGCGCAATGCCGAGCTGGGCGATGTCCTTGCGGGCAAACAAGGTTAGCGTCACGTCCTGCGTGATCGCCGTGCCGCCCTTCTTGTTCACGAAGCGATAGGCGCCGGTGATGCTGGGGCTGTCGAGCAGGGCATAGACGATGATGCTGTCGTCGGCCCCGCGTTCCAGCCAGAAATGGGTGAAGGCGGGAAATTCCTCGCTCATGCCCGGCACGCTGGTGTTGATCGCCAGCCCGCGCGCGGACAGGCCATATTGGTTCAGCATGCCCGCCGTGCGGAAATAGCTCGCACCTTGGAAGGCGAGCCAGTCGCCCAGCTCGCCGGCGGGGTTCATCACGCGGAACCCGGCAAAGCCGTCGCTTTCCGCGACGAGGGCGGTCAGCTCGGGCGATTTGGTGTCGAACAGCGACGCCGAATAACGGAAGGGCGTGGCCTTGCCCTTCTCGACCACCGCGACCTCGACGGGCGTGTGGGCATAGCGTGAGAGCGGAAAGAATCGCACGCCGCCGCTGCCATGATTGGCCCACAGCGTCTTGTCCTCGCGATATCCAATGGCGCCGACCGCGTCATAATCGATAGCCTGCGCATGGCTTCGGGCTTCCACCGGCTTCCACGCCTTGCCCGCCAGTGCCTTTGCGCGGGCAACGAGAATCGGCCAGGAAAACGCCTGCCCCGGCGCCGTCGCGGCACTGGCCGCGGCGGGAATCAGGAATGCGAGGGCGGCGAGGGAAGCGAAATGCTCGCGTCGGGTCATCGGTGTCGGCGCAA
>CAYLIK010000225.1:0-3924 GCA_964383565.1 uncultured Sphingomonadaceae bacterium | reverse complement strand
CGGAATACACCTTAAATCCGCTGCCAACCTGTCCAACTAACCGGGACCAGCTCAGTGGCTGTGCGCCGCTTGGAGCAAGGGAATGTCTCGAATGTAAAAAGCGTCGGTGGTGGCGTATACGAGTGCCGCATCAATTTTGGCCCCGGCTACCGCGTGTATATGGCCTATGACGGACAGCAGATCGTCATCCTGTTGGGTGGCGGGGCGAAGCAGCGTCAGGACAGGGACATCGCCACGGCGCGCGAGCGATGGGCCGACTATCGGCGACGCAAAGGGACAGGAGGCCCGAAAACATGGCACTAGCTACGCCGGTACGCGAGACATTCCTGCGCCGGATGAAGCGCGACCCGGCCTATCGGGAGGGGCTTCTTGCCGAGGGTATCCAGGCGTTTGTGCGCGGCGAAACCGAAGTCGCCAAGAGCATCTTCCGCGACTATGTTCATGTCACCGGCGGCTTCGAGAATCTGAGCAAGGCGACGGGCATCAACGCCAAAGTGCTGCACCGAATGCTCGGTCCCAAGGGCAACCCGACCATGCGTCACGTCGGCGCCCTGCTTGCCCACTTCACCCGCCGCCGCCTGGCAATCCAGGTGGAGCCGCGCCGGTAAGCCGGTAAATTGCCTTAGGTAGTCGCCAGCATAGTTGCTGACTTTTTACTTCTATCGCTTGAGCAAGGCGGTAACGTGGTTCAAGCTTTCTGGGGACGCCTGAAAAATCAATCCGTTGTCGAAACGCTGTGGGCGGTACGCAAGTAACGCTCACGTAACGCTGCGAATCATTTCCCGCCGCGCCTTGGCGCCTTCCAGTATGAAGCCTATATCGGCGCCGCCGAGCATGAACTGCACGCCGGTTTTCAAATAGCGCTGGATCAGATCCTTGGAATACACGCCGCCCATGCCGAAGAACTTATCGGCGCCCTTGCACACCTTGGCGACGGTCTGGTAGGCGGCGGCGATCTTGTCGTCGCCCAGTTTTCCGGGGATGCCGAGATCGGCCGCCAGATCGTTGGTGCCGATCAGCAGCGCGTCTACGCCGTCCACCGCGGCGATCGCGGCGGCGTTGTCCAGCGCCTGTTGCGTCTCGATCATGACGATGGTGAGCGTCTCGCGGTTCAGCGCCGCCAGCGACGCGGGATCGGCGAAGCCGGCGAACTCCGCCTGCGCCATCGGGCCGCCGAGGGAGCGCGTTCCCACGGGCGGGTATTTGGTCGCCATCGCCGCCTGCTTGGCGCGCCTGGCGTCGTCGACATGCGGGAACACGATGCCCTGCGCGCCGGCGTCGAGGATCCGCGCCGCCTGGTAGAACTGGTCGGTGCCGACGCGGGCAATGGGCGTCACGCCTACCGACAGCGCCGCCACGGACATCTGCGAGGCCATTTCCTCGCTGAGCACGCTGTGCTCGAGGTCGAGGAACAGCCATTCGAAGCCCGCGGCCTTGGCGATCATGCCGGCGTCGACGCTGCGCCAGCGATTTACCCCGAGGCCGGCCGCAAGCTTGCCGGCGCTCATCGCGGCTTTCATCTGGTTGGGAAGGATGGCCATGACGCTCCTTGTTCGCTCGATTGGCGGATCTACGGGAACAGCCGCGCTTCGATCTGTTCGCAGATATAGTGATAGAGGCAGATATGCACCTGCTGGATCATCGGCGTGATGCGCGACGGCACCGCCAGCAAGTGATCGGATAGCGGCGCGAGTTTCCCGCCGCCCTGGCCGGTAAGCGCGATCGTGGTCATGCCCAGGGCGCGGGCGGCCTCGAACGCTTTTACCACGCTGGGTGAGTTGCCCGACGTGCTCAAGCCCAGCAGCACGCCGCCTTTTTCGCCGTAACCCTCGATCTGGCGCGCGAACACGGTATCGTAGCCGTAGTCGTTGCTCCAGGCCGTCAGCATGGCCGGGTTGTCGGCAAGGCAGATGACCCGAAGCGCCTTGCGCTCCTTCAGGTAGCGGCCGACCAGTTCGCCGGCGATGTGCATGGCGTCGCTGGCGGAGCCGCCATTGCCGCAGACCAGCACCGAGCGCCCGGCGGCGAGCGCCTTGACCAGCGCGTCGATCGCGTCCGCGATCTTGTGCTCGGGCAGGGAAGCGGCCGTCGCCTGGATCAGCTCTGCCGAGGACTTAAGGTAGGCGTGGAGCTTGCCGGAGGTCATGGGTGTCTCACCACGCCAGGACAGGTCCTAGGCAGGATTAAATCAAGCTTAGCCGTTTTCACCTGGTTGGGTCGGGCCACTAGAATTTTCCGATCTTGGCTTGTTGGTCGCGACAGGTCGACGGGAATTGTGAGTGTGCGTCAAGCATGCCCCAAAAGCTCGTTCTGACATGAAACCCAGGATTTCTGCGGCTTCCTGCCCGCCTGGGTCCGATTACGTCAACCGCTTGTCAACCGGGCGAATTATCGCGCGAATTTTCTCGGACACGCTTGATATTTCATGATTTTTCCACGTACGATGCACGATTGGCGCGATCAGAGCCCGCTGATTTTCGGTCGATTTTCGCGTCACCCGATGCCCTTTTCCGACCCGGATATCCAAGTATCATTTGGAGAGCGAACGGATCGCCGTGGAATCGATCGACGAGCAGATCGACGACCAGTCGCCTGCGCGATTCGGCCGGTGACAGCGGAATGCCGGACAAGGGCGTCTCGAGCAACCGCAGGAGCCTGCTGAACTTGGGCGGGCGGCCACGTGTGCGCGGCAGGTTGGCGAGACGAAGGAGTTCCAACTCCTTGAGCTTCTGGCGCTTACGCCTAAAGGAGCTCCGGCGCATATTAGGCGGCTTGGGGCCGAAGGGCCCGCAGATGTCCGGGGTGAAATGCAACGAGGCGCGCAGCTTCCGGATCCGGTTCACGATGCGGTCGTACTTGGAAAGATTGCGCTCAGGGTATGGTAGATTATGGGCCTTGCGAGTGTCGAATTGAAACGCAAGGGGCGGGCGATAGAGCTTGCGCGCCAACACGATCTTGTGTTCGCCTTCCGCAACGGCGAACAACCAGGTTTTGGCCACGCCGCGGGGAACGCAGCGGAAATTGATGATGTCGGTAGAGCCATCGGGGAAGAACACCTGCATGCCAGCGTCGCCGCGGGACGGGTACCAGGAGTTGATCCTGACGTAGCGAAGGTACGAGCTGTATCCTGGGATACCGTCGAGTTCGAACCTCATTTCAGTCTTAGCGACGCCGGGGACGATGGCGCCGGTGCGCAGCAGCCTGGACATGTCGAGAATCCAGCAATGGTTCACGGTCAACTGCGCCATCGGCTCCTCCCGACGATTGATGAACAGGGCGGTACGGCGCGCACGGAAGCCGACACGGGGGCGATCGCTGATGCCGCTTCGACTGCAGAGCGGATGTCTGTCGTGTGGCGGATGCTGACCGCGTGGAAACGGCGGGCTTGACGCCAAACGCCCTGTCTGACGCCGCCAACTTCCGCCGGAACGCCACCCTGTTTTTTTTGCAAGATATTGGCAAGTATGTATTTCGATGCACCAAAGCTTATGAAATTGCAAGAAAATTAAAAACAAAACATGAACACATCTTAATCCATTGATTTATCAAATATATTATCACCTCTGTTGATGGCATGGTTTCAGTAGCAATGAGAAAGAAGCCCCGATTTGGACTCGATTCGGTGCCAAAGGCCCGACGCGTTGCGGGCCGGTCTTACGATGTGCCTCGCTGCTCTGGGACGCCCGTTTCGCGCGGGCATGGCTTTCGCCCGCCCGACATGGACCATCCAACTGGGGGCGGCAGTTGGAGGTCGGGCCAGCATGGCGGTTCACATCGCCAAGGATGGGCGGTGCGAGTGGGCGTGGTTCTTGCCGAGGCTTCGCTGAGCCCCCATCAAGACGCCATTGCCCATCGACAACGAAAATCGGGCTGGACTGCCTGCGAAGAGTGGTCCGGGCATGATGTTAGTTCAGAGCGCCTTGT
>CAYLIK010000224.1:0-3926 GCA_964383565.1 uncultured Sphingomonadaceae bacterium | reverse complement strand
GGCTGGCCCTATGCGCCCGGTATCTGGAACGAGGCGCAGGTGGAAGGGTGGCGCGCGGTGACGCAGGCGGTGCACGGAGCCGGCGGGCGTATATTCCTGCAGCTCTGGCACATGGGCAGGATCGTCCATCCGAGCTTCCTCGATGGCGCACAGCCGGTCTCGGCCTCGCCGACGACCGCTCCGGGCATGGCCTGGACCTATGAGGGCAAGCAGCCCTATGCGCTTGCCCGTCCGCTTGAACTTTCGGAAATCCCGGCGCTGATCGATGATTACAGGCATGCTGCGGCCAATGCGAAGGCTGCGGGTTTTGACGGCGTGCAGCTCCATGCCGCCAATGGCTACCTCATCGACCAGTTCCTGCGCGATAACAGCAATTTTCGTGACGACATCTATGGCGGCTCGGTCGAGAATCGCGTCCGCCTGCTCCGGGAAGTGACCGAGGCGATCGCGGGCGTGATCGGCCCGGACCGCACTGCGGTCAGGCTTTCACCGAATGGCGATTCTCAGGGCGTGAACGACAGCAATCCTGTTCCGTTGTTCCAGATGGCGGCCAAGGTCCTGTCGGATATCGGGATCGCCTTCCTCGAACTGCGTGAGCCACCCCGTAACGGCACCTTCGGCCAAAGTGAGATCGATCCGGTGGCGCCTTATATTCGCGAGGTCTTTGATGGTCCGCTGGTGCTCAATTCGGATTATGATCCGGTGCGAGCGGAAGCCGATCTTGCATCCGGACTGACGGATGCGATCAGCTTCGGGCGGCTATTCATCACCAACCCGGATCTGCCGCGACGTATCGCAGGCAATTTGCCGCTGCGTGTCGAGCAGGATCCGCGCACCTGGTATAGCCAGGGCCGCGAGGGATATGTCGATTATTCCGAGGCGGCGTAAGTAACGACCTGGGTCAGGCTTGAAGCGCCTGGCCCAGCGCCGTGACCGAGAAATAGGTCGCGGCGACCAGCGAAATTGCGAAAAGCGCCCAGGCGGCCATGACAAGCTGGCGGATATGCGGCCGTCCCAGCTTCCGATTCCGGTTTATGCAACCGAACACGAACGTCGCCAGCAGACCATAAAAAAACAGCGCATTTTCCGCCATCGCCACACCCCGCTACACTGTGAATCAGCCGGGCGAAACCGCCCTCCCGCAGTGCATTCTTAGCGAAGATGGTTAAGATTCGGCTACGGGTTATTTTTGCACTGCATCACGAAAAAAGGGCTTCACATCTCCCTTGAGCGTGATGGTGAGCGGCTTGCCGTTGCGATCGCGTGTTTTGTCCATTGCGATCTTGATCCAGCCTTCGCTGACACAATATTCCTCGACATTGTGCTTTTCGGCGCCGTTGAAAAGAATGCCGATGCCGCGCGACAGCACATCCGCATCGAAATGAGGGCTGCGCATTTCCGTCGAGAGCCGATCGGGCGGGGTTTCAGTCGCGGCGGGCGCGCCGTCTTCGGGAGGCTGGTCAGTCATCGCACGCCCTTAGCCCTTCTGCGACGAAATGGGCAAGTATCGCGCTTGGCTTTCCTTTTTCCCGGGCGCACGTTAAGGCGGCGCCAAAGCGAACCTGACGAGGATTGATGGCGAAAGAAGAACTGCTTGAAATGCGCGGCAGCGTTGTGGAGCTTCTCCCCAACGCGATGTTCCGCGTGAAGCTTGAAAATGATCATGAGATTCTTGGGCATACCGCAGGCAAGATGCGCAAGAACCGTATCCGCGTGCTGGTCGGCGATGAAGTGCTCGTTGAACTCACGCCTTACGACCTGACCAAGGGCCGTATCACGTACCGCTTCAAATAGGGCCGCCGCGTGCGGCTCGTGCTCGCTTCGTCCTCACCGAGACGGCGGGAATTGCTGGCGCGTATCGGCGTGGAACCCTATCGGATCGCGAGCCCCGATATCGATGAAAGCCCGCTGAAAGGTGAGGTGCCGCGCGCTTATGCGCTGCGCCTTGCCGAAGCGAAGGCCCGCGCGGTGGAACGCGCAGGTGACGATATCGTGCTCGCCGGCGACACCACGGTTGCGGTCGGCCGCCGCATTCTGCCGCCCGCCGATACCATCGAAATACAGCGGACCCTGTTGGGCCTGCTGTCCGGGCGGCGTCATCATGTGGTGTCGGCGGTTTGCGTCATCGATCACGGGGGCAGGGCGCGAGTCCGGCTGGCCGACACAGTCGTGGTCTTCAAGCAGCTGACGGGCGACGAGATTGAGAGCTACATCGCCTGCGGCGAGGGCCTGGGCAAGGCGGGCGGCTATGCGATCCAGGGCCGAGCCGAAAGCTGGGTCCGGTTCCTGAGCGGCAGCCATTCGGGCGTCGTCGGCATGCCGCTGTTCGAAACGCGTGCATTGCTGCTCTCCGCCGGGCTGTCCATTGCCTGAGTGGCTGTTCGAAGCGGGCATCGGTGAAGACCGAGCCGCGCTGATCGAAGACAGTGAAATTGTCGAGATGCTGATCGACCGGCACGATGGCCGGCCTCGCGTCGGGGCAGTGATACCGGCGAAGCTGGTGGCGCGTTTGCCGAATTCGGACCGATCCATCCTGATGTTGGGCGGCGCTGGCGGCGGGGAGGCCGTGGGGCGGGTGCCGGGCGCGCTGACCGAGGGGCAGCAGCTTCTCGTCACCGTCATACGTGAGGCGATCGATGAGCCAGGCAATCGCAAGGCGCCTGTGGTGAAGCCTGCGGATGCGAGCGCCACGATCTCGGAGGGCGCGTCCTTGCTTGAGCGTATACGCGCAGATGGGCGTCCGGTTGTAAATGTGCAGCCGCATGATGACGATCAACTGGAGAATTTCGGCTGGTCCGATCGGCTTGCGGACGCGGAGAGCGGCATCATCCGGTTTGATGGCGGGATGCTGCGGATGGCGCTTACCCCGGCGATGACGCTATTCGACGTCGACGGAAGCTTGGCTCAGGCCGATCTTTCGATCGCCGGGGCAGCGGCGGTCGCCAAAGCAATGCGCTGTTTCGACATCGGCGGATCGGTTGGCATCGACCTGCCCATCCCCCATGCCGCCGGTAAAGCGTTGAAGCATGCCGTCGTGGCTGAAGTGGATGCGCTGTTGCCGCAGCCGTTCGAGCGCACTTCGGTCAACGGTTTCGGTTTCCTGCAGATCGTAAGGCGGCGGCTGCGGAAGTCGATTCCCGAACTTGTCCAGGGCGATCCGGTGACCGCTGCAGCATTGTCGCTCCTGCGCCGGGCCGAGCGGAGTTCCGGCCGGGGCGCCTTGACGCTCGTCGCTACGCCTGCAGTGATCCGGCAGATTTCTGTCGAACAGGGATGGCAAAATGATCTGGCGCGGCGGCGCGGCGCCATCGTTCACTTGTCTGAGAAGGCGGGCGCCGCCATATCCGACATCCATGTCCAGACAGAATATCCGTAACGGCCGCCAAAAAAAGGGCTGCACCATCTGCGGCGAGCCTAGCGCGCCCGTCTTCAGCCCCTTTTGCAGCCAAGGCTGTCGTGATCGCGACCTGTTACGCTGGCTCGGCGAAGGCTACCGCGTGGCTGGCCCGCCGGCCGATGACGATGGCCGAGAAATTGGCGTGGATGGGCTGGACAGCGAGACATAGGCCCCTCTATAGGCCCCCAGCCAGCAGCGTGCCCAGGTAGCTCAGTTGGTAGAGCATGCGACTGAAAATCGCAGTGTCGGCGGTTCGATCCCGTCCCTGGGCACCATTAGCCTTTCCACAGGCCTTCGTTACAGTCTAAATTCGTCCAAAGAGCCGCTGCAAATCGGCGATTTGCTGGTCTTTCGGGTCCGGTGGCGTCCGGGGAGGGGCTTTAGAAGCCACGTGTAGTGTTGGTATATCTGTTGGTCTTCCACGAACACCAACATTTCGAGACCAACAAATGACCCTCACCAACCTCGCCATTGCAAACGCCAAGCCGCGACAAAAGCCCTACAAACTGTCAGATTCTCAAGGGCTCTT
>CAYLIK010000223.1:0-3926 GCA_964383565.1 uncultured Sphingomonadaceae bacterium | reverse complement strand
ACGATCGATGCTGTCGGCCGGGCAAAGGCACCCCCGTTCCCCATGCAAATACCTCCGCCTCGTCGATTTCGACACCCTGCAGCTGGAGGGCTGTGGCATAACCGCTCCACGCCGCGCGAAGGGACCAGGCGGATGCCACGGAACTGGCGGAAACCCGGGCGTCCAGTCGTGCGATCGCGGCTGCTGCCGATTCGAGCGCGCTGGCCAATTCTACGGTCCAGGGAACCGAAATCAGGGCAGGGGAGGGGCGCGCCATCGCCCGATTGTATCCGCAAAGCTGATCTCGGTCCATGTTGCCGATACGCACAGTGTTGATAATGGACCGTTATCACCACTCTATACAATAGAAGGTGTTGGCGGTATCGCTGGGCGCCATGAGCGAAACCGTGCCTTCTGCCGCCAATACGCCGCCGTCGGCGCGGACGAGGGTGGCCGTGGGCGACACGCACACGCTCGATCTCGTCGTTCAGGACGTGCGCGATCTCGTCGGCGCCGGCGTGGCGGTCGATGCCGGCCTGATTGCCGCAGCGGTGCGCGGATGGTCGGCCAATACTCGCCGCGCTTTCCGCTCCGACCTGACTCTGTGGGGGCAGTGGTGTCGCACCGCGCGCGTGCGCGCTGTCGACGCCAGCGTGGAGACGGTCGCGGGCTGGGTGCGGGCGCTGGCGGGGATCGATGCCTCGGTCGAGAAGATGCGCGCCGCCGCGACGATCGCGCGCTACCTCGTCCATGTCGGCTGGGCATATCGCATGGCCGGGCTCGACGATCCCACCGCCGCGCCCCTGGTCCGGTTTGAGATGAAGGCGGCGCGCAAGACGCTCGGCACCCGCCAGCGCCAGGCGCGGGCGCTGCGCTTCAAGGGCGACATCGCCGACCTCGACAGCCCGGCGAGCGGCGTCTGCCTCGCGCATCTGCTCAAAGCCTGCCGCCGCGATCTGCTTGGGCATCGCGACGAAGCTCTGCTGCGCGTCGCCTATGACAGCGGTTGCCGGCGCTCGGAACTGGTCGCGATCATGGTCGACGCAATCGACGGTCCGGACGGGGAAGGGGCGGGGACGCTGTTCATTCCGACAAGCAAGACCGATCGCGAGCGCGAGGGCGCGGTCGCCTATCTGTCGCCGGCGACGATGCGCGCGATCGCCCGCTGGCGTGACGCCGGCCATATCGACACGGGCGCGCTGTTCCGCCGGGTCGAGACCCATTTCGACGGGTCGGTGCGGACGATAGGGCAGGGGGCTTTGCACCCCAACAGCATCACGCTGATCTACAAGCGGCTGATCCGCGCCGCGTTCGATCGGAAGTTGCTGGGAGAGATGAGCGAAGCCGAGCTGCAGCGCTGGCTGAAAGCGGTGTCGAGCCATTCAATCCGGGTCGGGGTGGCGCAAGACAATTTCGCGGCGGGCGAGAGCCTGCCCGCGATCATGCAGGCCTATCGCTGGCGCGATCCCAAGACGGTGATGCGCTACGGCGCCAAGCTCGCGGCGAAAAGCGGGGCAAGTGCGCGGATGGCGGCGCGGCTGTCGGCATCGGCCACTGGGGAGAGCTGAGGATCCCTCGCAGCCGGCTGTGGTCGTCAGCCCCAGAGGCTGGAAAGCGGTGCTGCGGCCAGGCGGTCGCCAAAGGCTATCGTCTGCTCATGATCGTAGAGCACGGCGCCGAACGCAAATCGTTGCCCCGTCGCAGCGGCGAGTTTGCGCAGGCCCGAGAAATCCTCGGAGCGGACCGTCGCGGACGCCTTGACCTCCAGGCCGACGATCCGCCCGTCCCGGTCCTCGAGGACGATATCGACCTCATCCAGCTCCTTGTCCCGGAAGTGGCTCAGCGAGAAGCGGTCGTCGGACCAGCCTGTGAGCTTGAGGATCTCCGAGAACACGAAGGTTTCGAGAATGGCGCCGAAACGGGAGCGATCCGCTGCCACCTTTTCGGGTGTGAGGCCGGTGAGCGCGGCCAGGAGGCCTGAATCGAGGAAATGCAGCTTGGGTTTCTTGGTCAGGCGCTTGAGGGCGTTATTGTGCCAGGGCGGCAAGGTCCGCACGAGAAACAGCTGCTCGAAGATCCCGGTATATTTCTGGGTGGTCACATGATTGAGATCGAGACCGGCGCCGACACCCGCGTGGTTGATCAATTGCCCGGCATGAGCGGCAAGCGCCCGAAGCAGGCGCGGCATGCGATCGAGTTGGTCGACGCTGGCGATGTCGCGGACGTCTCGCTCGACCACGGCCTCGACATAGTTGTCGTACCAATCCTGGCGTCGGGTCCAGCTTTTGCGCGCGACGGCCTCCGGATAGCCGCCGGCCAGCACCAGATCGACGAGGTCGCCGCCGAGCCGCAGCGTTCCGGGTTCCGGCGCTCGACCGGCGAAGAGAAACTCGAGGAAGCGCGGTGCTGGCTGCGCAAGAATCTCGGATTGGGCGAGCGGCAAGAGGCGGATGATCTCCATTCTGCCCGCAAGCGAGTCCGCTATGCGCGGCAGCGTCATCAGATTGGCCGAGCCGGTTATGAGGAAGCGGCCGGGGCGGGGATCCCGATCGACGCTTTCCTTGATGGCCAGGAGGAGATCGGGTGCGCGCTGGACCTCGTCGATGATCGCCTGGTCAAGCCCGCGCACCAGCCCGGCCGGATCGGATTTCGCGGCAGACAGGGTCGTCGCGTCGTCAAGCGTCAGATAGGTCCGGGATTTCTCCGCGAGGGAGCGGGCGAGGGTGGTCTTGCCTGCTTGCCGGGGTCCGGCCAGCATGACCACCCTGGTATCCTGCAGGGCCTCATGGACGCGATGGGTTGCATGACGAAGAAGCATGGCGGTCTGAAGCCCAATCAGCACCTAAATGAAAGAGTGTGGGCGTCTATCTGAAATTATCTCCACGGCCAAATGAAATTGCACTTGAGGCCGCGAAGCCTCGCCCGTCGGTCGCCGGCGACACCGGGTGCGCCCGCTCGCTCAAAGCGGTGTCGAGCCGTTCGATCCGCGTACGCATCGCCCGGGACAATTTCACTGACGGCGATCATGCAGGCGTATCGCTGGCACGATCCGAAGACCGTGATGCGCTACGGCGCGAAGCTTGCAGCGAAAAATGGAGCGAGCGCACGGCTGGCGATGCGGTTTTCCGCGGCGCAACAGCGCGGGTGCTGCCTGTGGTCGGGAGGTGTTGGTTGATCGGTCCTAGCGCAGGAGGCGGAGCGCGACATCGCGATAGCTCAGAGGATGAACATTGTCCTCTGAGCGAAAGCGCATCAGATCGAGCGTCTCATCGCCGAAGGTCGCCGCGACAGAACTGACCGTGTAAGCTTGGGCGCGCGCATAAGGCAGCAACCAGATGACACGCTTCGCCGAAACGCTCGTTCGGATTTTCAGGAGCTTATTGAGAAGTCCCTGACCGGCCATATCATTTGATCCTATCGCAAAGATCGATGTCCCGTAGCGTTTGGCTGGCCGCCGCCAAGCAAGGATCTGGGCTGCAGTGGCGCGCTCGGTTGCCTGGACATCGCACTGCTGGGCGTAGCGGGCATTGATCGCCCGCGCCGTGCCGACGCCAGTGCTATCACCCAGGATAAGGCATTCGAACATGCGCGAGCCGCTCCTTGCGAACAGGTTAGCGCCAGCAGATTGAAATCGAAATCGAAAATCAGAAGGTCATGATGGTCGAACAGGGGAGGGGCAACATCCACAGGCCTCGGTGCTCAGCTCGTCGACGCGGTCCGCCAGTTCCGTAAGGTCAGCCTCGGCCAGTATGAAAAGATCATCCTCATCGGCAAAGAACATCTTGGCGCGTTCCTGCTCTTCGAGAAGGTAGGGCTCATCGTCGAACCGCTGGTGCCACTGGCTGTCCACGAACTTCATAAGCTCAGACCATGCGGCGGCTTCGGCGTCGTGGACCGTAATCGCCTCAACGCCCTGATAGACAATGAAGAGGACCGTCACCAGCATA
>CAYLIK010000222.1:0-3939 GCA_964383565.1 uncultured Sphingomonadaceae bacterium | reverse complement strand
CCCTTCATCTGGACCGCGCCAGCCGACACCATCATCGCCAAGGTTCAACGCGGGAGACAAATGCTGGAATCAATCCACTAGCTCGTGATCTGAATACCGAGAGAATCAGGCCGAACAGCAGGCGGGAAAGCGATGCCATGGCTTTGACATTATCTATCTCTTCGCACTACACAAGCCGGATGAGGTTCTTGGTAGGGACAGGGCACCTCCTCCAAGCCAACTAATGAGCGGCGCGGTGACCCGTTCAACTGGCCGCATACCGGTTAAGTTGGGGACAACAGTTGGCTGATCCATCGCCACGAGCGTGTTGCCTCTATCGGGATTGGCTTTCCGAATACGGATTTACGGATGAATGTGAATGCCTCATCAAACAGCGCCGTTTTGGCTGTTTCTTCGGCACTTTGAGACCCTCCCGTCGCCAGATACGCTCGACAACCGACAGGCCGATAGCCCAACACCGACACCACTCGAACAACAACCAACCTGGCAGTAGACTACCTATGCCGCTGGGCTAGAAAATCGGTCAGCTAAGTCGAAATCGGGATGAAAAAGAGACCGACGATGGGACTTCATTTTCCAACCGAGGAGTTTCACGGCCGTATTGCCAACGCGCGGCGCGCTCTGCGCGAACGCAAGCTCGACGCCCTTTTGATCTTCGCCCAGGAAAGCCATTACTACCTCACCGGATTTGATACGGGCGGCTACAAGCATTTCCAATGCGCCGTGCTGACCACGGATGAGCAACCGATAACGCTGCTGACGCGCCGCCCCGACCTGGAACAGGCGCGACGCACGTCGATCATCGACGATGTGCGCATTTGGTACGACGCCGAGGGCGCGAACCCGGCCCTGGACCTAAAGGCTATTCTCGCCGAGAAGGGCCTTGCCGGCGGGCGCCTGGGAGTCGAAATGGCGACGCACGGCCTGACAGGCGCCAATTGGGAGCGGCTTCGCTTGGTGCTCGACGGGTGGTGCAACCACGAAGACGCCTCCACGCTAATCCAGTTGCTGCGCGTCGTGAAGTCGCCGGCGGAGTTGGCCTATGTCCGCAAGGCGGCGGCATTGGTGGATGCCGCAGCCGAAGCCATGCTCGCGACCGCGCGGCCAGGCGCGTTCGAGGGCGACGTGATCGCTGCTATCCAGGCCGCGATCCTCAGAGGCGGCGGCGATGTTCCGAACGGCGCGCAGGTGTTCAGCTCCGGCACACAGGCCATGCTGGTGCGTGGTACCACCGGGCGGCGTCATTTGAGTCCGATCGACCAGGTGACGATGGAATGGGCTGCCGCCTATCGCCGCTATCAAACGGGCATCATGCGGACGGTGCCTATCGGCGAGGTGCAGCCGCTGCACCGTCGCATGTTCGACGTTACCTGCGACGCCCTGGCGGCGATGACCGAGGCGGCGAAGCCCGGCGAGCCGCTGGGCCGGATCGACGAAGCGCATCGCCGCGTGTTCGATGCCGCCGGGCACGAGAAGCATCGACTGGCGGCTTGCGGCTATTCCGTCGGCGCCACGTATCCGCCGCGCTTTATGGACTATCCGCCGCTGCTCTATGCCGGTAACCCGACGCCGGGAAAGCCGGGCATGGTGCTATTCCTGCACGCCGTTCTTGCCGATCCGACGACCAACTCGGCGATGTCGCTCGGCCATACCATCGTGCTCACGGAGACCGGCCGGGAGGTGTTAAGCCGCCTCGTTCCGGTCTATGATGCGCTTCGATAAGGAAGGATGGAGTCCAATATGCGCAATCTAGATCGCTCCTGGACTATTACCCGACGCCGGCTACTTAGCGGCGCGGCCGCGCTCGGCCTCGGCAGTATTGCCCAACACTGGCCGAGTATCGCGCTCGGCCAGGTCACGCCCAGGCGGGGCGGAATTCTGCGGCTCAGCGTGGTGCGCCGGCCGAATACGCTCAACCCGCTTCGCCAGATCAACGAGGCCGAATATGTGCTGGGTGAGCTAATGTACAGCGCGTTGACGCGCCTGGACTACGACATGAAGCCGGTTCCCGATCTTGCAGCGTCATGGGAGCCGAACGCGGACGTGACGGAATGGACGTTTCGTCTGCGCCAAGACGTCAGGTTCCATCACGGCCCGGAAATGACGGCGCGCGATGTTGTGGCCTCGTTCGAGGCGCTTCTCGATGAGAAAACCGCCTCGCCGGGCCGCCGCAACGTGGGACCGATCGAGAAGGTAACCGACATCGACGCGCGGACGGTGCGCTTTAAGCTTTCCACGCCCTATGCGGATCTTCCCGCGGTTCTCGCTCACACGACCGCCAAGATCCTGCCGGCCGATGTGCTGAAGGGCGACCTCAAGGCACTGGACACGGCGGAGTACGGCACCGGGCCATTTCGGCTGAAGGAATATGATCCAAGCCGCCTGTGCCGGGTCGAGCGCAACGCCAGCTATTTTCTCAAGGATCAGCCATATCTCGATGGCCTGGAAGAAGTGTTCTACCCAGACGCCACGGCGGAAGTGGGCGCGTTCCTCAACAAAGAGCTCGATATCATGCTTGAGGTGCAGGGGCCAGATTTTGATCGCATCAAGGCGGCACAGGGGGTCGAGGCCCTCCGTGTGCCCTCCGGCCGGTTTCCGAATCTCGTTCTGGGCTGCGATCAGAAGCCGTTCGACGACGTGCGCGTCCGTCAGGCGCTAGCTTTGGCGCTCGATCGCAAGCAACTGGTCGACCTCGTGCTCGACGGCTTTGGCCAACCAGCCAGCGATACGCCGATCTCCTCGGCCTACCGTTACTCCAAGGATGTCGGCGTGCCCAAAGCCGATGCGGCGCAAGCGCGCAAGCTGCTCGCCGAGGCGGGATATCCCAAAGGCGTCGAAATCACGCTGGTCGCCGCCAACAGTCCACCGATCCGCGGCCGCCTGGCCGTCGCTGTGCGCGAACTGGCGCGGCCTGCCGGCTTCAACGTTAACGTTCAGACCATGCCCTATGACACCTATCTCAGTCAGATCTGGAAAAAAGGTAATTTCTATGTCGGCTGGTACAACATGCAGCCGACGGAAGATGGCATCTTCAAGCAGCTCTACACGTCGGACGCCGTTTGGAACGAGACGCGCTGGAACAACAAGGAATTCGACGGGCTGATCGGCCGCGCCCGCACCTCCGTTGACGATAAGGCGCGGCGCGACCTTTACGGACAGGCGCAGGAAATGATGCGACGTGAGGTGCCGGCGATTATTCCGGTCTTTGTCGATCTGCTGGCCGCCCGGCAGAAATACGTCCAAGGCTACCGACACCATCCGCGCGGGGCGATCTACAATTTCGAGCGCGTGTGGCTTGAAGACGGCGCGCCGAAACGCACCTAGCGATCGCGAACGGCGAGGAACAAGTGGACAAGCGAAAGCTGATCGATTCCGTGGACATCCGGGCGAGCCTTGCCTTCCTGTCCCGCATGGTTCAATTCAAGAGCTACAGCCGGAGCCCGGGCGAAAGCGACCTGTCCCGATTCATGGTGGAGAACATGAAGGGCCTGGGGTTCACCGCGGCCCTGCAGCAGGTCGAGCCCAACCGCTACAACGCCATCGGCACGCTGAAGGGCACGGGCGGCGGAAAGAGCCTGCTGTTCAATGGCCATGTCGACACCAACCCGGTCACCGAGGGCTGGACCGTCGATCCCTGGGCCGGGAAGGTGGACGACAAGTTCATCTACGGCATTGGCGTGTCGAACATGAAGGCGGGCGACGCGGCCTATTTCTGCGCCGCGAAGACCCTCGTCGACCATGGCGTCAGGCTCAAGGGCGACGTCGTCCTCACTTATGTGGTCGGCGAACTGCAGGGTGGCGTCGGCACTGTCAAGGCTATCGAGGAGGGCGTGCGCGCCGATTATTTCATCAATTCCGAGCCGACCGACCTGGCCGCGCTCACCCTGCATGCCGGCGCCTTCAACTACGTGATCGAACTGACCGGCGTCACCCGCCACA
>CAYLIK010000221.1:0-3954 GCA_964383565.1 uncultured Sphingomonadaceae bacterium | reverse complement strand
GAAGGCTTCCTGCGCTCGGAAACCTCGCTGATCCAGACGATCGGCCGCGCGGCGCGCAATGTCGATGGCAAGGTGATCCTCTACGCTGACCGCATCACCGGGTCGATGGAACGCGCGATGGCCGAAACCGCCCGCCGCCGCGAGAAGCAGGAAGCCTACAACGCCCAGCACGGCATCACCCCGGCCACGATCAAGCGCAACATCAGCGACGTGATGAGCCACATCGCGTCGAAGGATCAGGTGACGGTCGACACCGGCATCGAGGACGCGCCCCACATGGTGGGCCACAATCTGCGCGCGTATATCGAGGACCTGGAAAAGAAGATGCGCGCGGCGGCGGCGGATCTGGAGTTTGAGGAAGCGGGGCGGTTGCGGGACGAGATCCGATCGCTGGAGCAGCAGGAGCTTGGTTTGCCGCCCCAGCAACAAGTTGCGGCGCCTAGGGGACGAGCGAGCGAGGGCAAGCCGGGGACGCGGAAGGGGCGGTATGGGAAGACTTCGCGGAAGTTTGGCGGGAGTCGAGGACGATAATGGCGGCCGCGATGGAACGAGCCTCCAATCAGCAAGCCCGCGATATGAGGGAGCAGCTTCTGGATTGGCTTCCACCGTCGGAGATCAAACCACTTTTACAAAAAATGGCTGAGCCACATGGGTTCTTCGCGGCGAGCCAAGGGAACATGCAGTTTTGGCGTGAAGCATGGTGTGGCTCTGAGTTTGCACTACATCAGAATTCTGAGGCTTTTAGGCTTTGCAAAAGCGACCCTCCTGACTTCGAGATAATTTCGGGAGGTGCCGTCCAACGTTGGGAGTTAGCTGAAATAAGACAACCCAACACGCGAGTAAATGCAACATTCGCTGAAGCCGCACACCGCCATAATGTTGGGATTATACAGACGGTGGAAAATTTTGATCTTGACTATTCCTGGCTATCTGATCGGCTGTCGATTACTCTCCAGAGGAAGGCAAGCAAGAACTATCCCGATGATATCGGGCTATGCATTTACATCCATGATGTATGGCTTTTTGATGATCAAATAAAAGAAATTACACGCACGATCACCGAAACGATGGCCCCCTACAATGCTAATTTCCGAGCAATTGCAACGATGGTTCAGGACAGAGTATTCACGCTTTGAATGATGCCTGTTCAGGAACAAAATATGTCGAGATCGTCGACTATCATTAATCCCGACTGGCTGCACAACGCGCACGCCGGGAAATGCTCATGTCCGAATTCCTGGAACCGCTGGACATGCCGGCCGAAGCGATCGCCATCCCTGTCGTTAGGCTGCAATCGGTGATTTCGGGAAATGCGCCGATGGATGCGGAACTCGACCTTAGACTGGGTCGCTATTTTGGCATGTCCGAAGGATTTTTCCTGCGCCTTCAGGATCAATATGAATTGCTCGAAGCCAAGCGCGCCCTGAATGGCGAACTTGATCGGCGTCACTCTCCCTGCCTGAGGGCAGCCCAGCCGTGCAGCAAATCGACTCAAGCGAGCAACATTTTCAATCCGGAACTACGTCAACTGTCATGATTTAAGCGCATTGGTGCCGTGGAGGACCCCGAATGATGCGCGTTTTTGTGACGATGGGGGCAATGACGCTTTCGCTATCGGCGATGCCGGCGCTGGCTGCGGAATATGGCCCGCAATCGTCCGAGGCTCGCTTTCTCCTGAGAGATCTGGATTCCGCGCCCGAAGCATCCGGTTCGAACTTCGAGAAGCTGCGCACGGCCCGATACGGGCTGAACGATCCGGACGAGGACGACTATGATCGCGTGCCCGATGAAACTCGGGTCCGCTGGAAGTTAAATCGTTTCAAAGTGCGCGTTCCGTTGAGCTTTCAATAAGCTGGCAGATGGGGATGAAAAGCCCCCGCCCCTGACCTATATCCCGCGCTAATGAGCGCGGGAGCAAATGTGGCGATCCTTTCCATTGCCGGGTTGAGCAAAACTTATGGGTCCGGCCATCAGGCCCTGAAATCAGTCGATCTGGAAATCAACAAGGGCGAGTTGTTCGCATTGCTAGGCCCCAACGGCGCCGGCAAGACGACGCTGATCGGCATCGTATGCGGCCTGGTCCGCGCGACGGGCGGGACGGTGACGGTCGACGGCTTCGACATCCGCGATCATTATCGCGAGACGCGGGCGCGCATTGGGCTCGTGCCTCAGGAAATGACGATCGACGTGTTCGAAACGGTCTGGAACACGGTGAACTTCAGCCGTGGCCTGTTCGGCAAACCAAAAAATCCGGTGCTGGTAGAGCGGGTGCTGCGCGACCTTTCGCTGTGGGACAAACGCGACAGCAAACTGCGCGAGCTATCTGGCGGGATGAAGCGCCGCGTGCTGATAGCCAAGGCGCTGGCGCACGAGCCCGACATCCTGTTCCTCGACGAACCGACCGCCGGCGTAGATGTCGAGCTGCGCCGCGAGATGTGGGAAATGGTACGCGGCCTGCGCGAACAGGGCGTAACCATCATCCTCACCACCCATTATATCGAGGAAGCCGAGGAGATGGCCGACCGCATCGGCGTCATCAACAAGGGCGAGCTGATCCTAGTGGAGGAAAAGCGCGCGCTGATGGCCAAGCTCGGCAGCACCACCGTCACGATCGGCCTGCCCGAGCCGATCGATACACTACCGGAAGCGTTGGCCGATCTGCCGCTGACCCGTTCCGACGACGGCCTGACGCTCGCCTATGTCAGCCATGGTGAGGGCGACACGGTCAGCATCGCCGATCTCGTCCGCCGCTTCGACCGCGCCGGGATTGCGATCAAGACGATCGACATGAAACGCAGTTCGCTCGAAGACATCTTCGTTGACCTCGTGGAGGACAAGGCATGAATTTCCACGCAGTTCGGGCGATCTATGGCTTCGAAATGGCGCGGTTCAAGCGCACGCTGTTCGGCAGCGCTCTGACCCCGGTGCTTACCACCTCGCTCTATTTCATCGTGTTCGGATCGGCGATCGGCGGGCGGATGCAGTCTGTTGACGGGATTCCCTATGCCGCCTTCATCATCCCCGGCCTGATGATGCTGACGCTGCTCGGCGAAAGCATCCTGAACGGATCGTTCGGCATCTATATGCCGCGCTTCACCGGCACGGTGTACGAGTTGCTGTCCGCGCCCGTGAACGTGGCCGAGACGCTGCTGGGCTATGTCGGCGCGGCGGCGACCAAATCAGTGATCCTGGGCGTCATCATCCTCGCGACCGCGCGGATCTTCGTGGATTACGAGATCGCGCATCCGGTGTGGGTGGCGATCTTCCTCGTGCTGGTTTCAGTCACGTTCGCCATGTTCGGATTCATTCTCGGCCTCTGGGCTGACAGCTTCGAAAAGCTCCAGATCGTGCCGATGATGATCGTCACGCCGCTCACCTTTCTCGGCGGCACCTTCTATTCGATCTCGATGCTGCCCCCGACCTGGCAGACCATCACGCTGTTCAATCCCGTCGTTTATCTCATCAGCGGCTTCCGCTGGGCCTTCTTCGATATCGCCGACGTCAATTTCGGAGTGAGCCTCGCGATGACGATCCTGTTCCTCGTCATCTGCATTGGCATCGTCACCTATATCTTCCGCACGGGCTACCGCTTGCGGACCTGAGATGGGTTGCGCAGGCGGCAACGCCCCGGCAAGAGGATGCGCGATGCGCCGCCTCAAGACCCTGCCGATCCTCGCGACGCTGCCGCTGACACTGACCTTCTGCGCCCCGCCGCCGCCGACGCCAGCCCCTCCGCCACGGTCCGCTTCTGCACCTTCACCACCGCCTGCACCTTTGCCCGCGCCGGGGGCATGGCAGGATGCGCCGTTGACGCCGGGCGGATGGATCTATCGGGCGGACGCGCAGCGGAGCGCGGCCTTCTACGGCAACGGCACCACACCGCCGGTCCTCACCATCCGTTGTGATCGCCAGAGCCGATCGATCCGGGTGGACCGTGCGCTCCCGGCGCCCGCA
>CAYLIK010000220.1:0-3956 GCA_964383565.1 uncultured Sphingomonadaceae bacterium | reverse complement strand
GAAGCTGCAAGCCGAGATTGAGATTCGAGAACAAGCCGAAGAAGCGCTCAGGCAAGCCCAAAAGATGGAAGCAATGGGCCAACTGACTGGAGGGGTGGCTCACGACTTCAATAATTTGTTGATGGTCGCATCGAGCGGTCTTGATCTCATGGAGCGAACTAATGATCCCGCAAAAATAGAACGGCTTAAAAGCGGCATTCGACAAGCGGTCGAACGTGGAGCCAAGCTCACCCAGCAGTTGCTTACATTTGCGCGCAAGTCGCCGATGCACCCCGAAGTTGTCGATGTAGGTGAGCGCATCCGAGGGATGAATACCCTGCTTGATCGTTCGCTCGGCGAGCATGTTCAGGTAGACATCCGCATAGGGCCAAGCGTTTGGCCAATCGAAGTCGACCCGTCGCAATTTGAAGTGGCGCTGCTCAACATCGTGCTCAATGCTCGAGATGCCATGCCAAAGGGTGGGGCGATAACAATTTCGGCGGAAAATATGACGGGTGACAAAGACACGCCAGATAGGGTGCGGATATCCGTCAGCGACACCGGCGTTGGCATTAGCTCGGAAATGCGCACCAAGATATTCGAGCCCTTTTTCACGACTAAAGGCGTTGGTCACGGCACGGGTCTGGGCTTGAGTCAGGTTTACGGCTTTGCCCATTCATCCGGAGGAGATCTGCAGGTTGAGAGCGAGTTGGGAAGCGGCACAACAATTTCTCTTTTGATTCCGCGATCACACAAACCGCTCATCGTTCGAGAAAAGGATTCGCAAGCGAGATTGGTCAACAGCGATCAGCAGCGCATTCTCTTGGTTGAAGATGATGACCATGTGGCCGAAATGGTCACCGAGATGCTAGACACGTTAGGCTACCGGAGCCAACGTGCATCAACCGCAGACGAAGCTATCGCCAAGCTGGAGCGTGGCCTCACGTTCGACATCCTCCTGTCCGACATGGTGATGCCCGGGCAGCGAAGCGGCCTCGACCTGGTAAGAGAAATCTCCCGGCGCTGGCCCAAATTGCCGGCGTTGCTGATGACCGGATATAGTGCGGCCGCTGCCTCGGCGACAAACGAAAATCTGCGATTGTTGCTGAAGCCATTTTCTCTCGAAGACCTCTCAGCACAACTGGAAAAAATCAGCACAAATAGGCGAAATAGAGCTTGAGCGACGGACCGTCGGTGTCACCAAATTCCGTCGAGTGGTATCAAGTATATCAGTGGCAACCGAGGAGTAGCACGGTGATCGACTGGCGCATGGTTCCCTCCATTTTGAGTGGGTAGAACGTCGACGCGCCGCAAGTGGGGCGCCTGCGTTCAAGTTGCATTGCACAAGAAGATCGATTGACCCACACAGCGGAAACGTCTGTGACCAGCTTACTTTTCGTTCAGCAAAGCCGCAAATTTCTCAACCCATTGGGCTGCAATGACTGGCAAGCGCACCTGCCGATAAATCGAAATCAGCTTCTAAGGCTGCGACGACCATCCGCTCCCACGTCTCAACATTGCCGACGGCTGCCACTCGTTCATCGGGTTCGCGCAATGTACGCAGGATTGCATAAGCGTCGTCAAGATGAGCCTGCCACTCCATGTTCACGGAATTGGCAGCAGAATCCTCCACGCCATCAGCGTTGGCGCTCAACTGTTGGCCTGAGATCACTCGGGCAATGCGTCAATCACTGAAGTGCGGGATACAGGCATGCGTCTTCTCCTCCCGAAGGACAACTGATGACGTTGAAATCAGTTTCGGATTAGACCGCTCGCAAGCTGGGAGTGGACTATCGACATCTCTGTTCCGCGCCAGAGAACCGTTGCGCACGAGAGGGCGAGAAGAATCTGTATGCGCGCTGCGCGTGCTAAAGCCTCCCTACGAACGCTGAAATTATCGACCAAGACGTTGTCTACGACGAAGGGCTTACTCTGCATGAGGTCAAGCTACGCCTGTTCGACGCGATAGCGGAAACGTACTGTGTCGAGGATCACGGCCGCGCTGCGGCTGTGCTTCTTTACCCCACCTAAGCCAGTCAGACGCCGGAAGGTTTTTTGGAGCCTCGAAACTCTAAAGGTGCTCATCGAGAATTCAACCGCGGAAGCGTTGCGCAGAGTTTCGGACTGGAATTGCTCCTAATTCCGAGCGAAGCGTTCGTTTGTGAGTCGCCGCTGACGCGGGCACAGGCCCGGTCTGTCGGCCATCGGGTCGTCGGGAAGAGCTGGGATTAGCCTGGCACCCGCCGGAGACCCAACGTGGATTGCACCATCGAGATCGAAATTGCCCGCTTGAGCACCCTGCCGCTCGGCGAACTGCGCCGCGCTTGGCAGCGACATCATCCGCTTACAGCCCTGCCCGACCGCCTACCCCGCGACCTGCTGGTCCGCAGCATCGCCTGGCAGCTGCAGGTGAACGATCAAGGCGACATCGCCCCGGCGGTGGCGCGCCAGCTCGACCGGCTCGCCGCTCAGCTGGCGAAGTCAGGCGATCTCGACCTCGAACGCGAGGTGCGGCTGAAGCCGGGGACGAAGCTGGTGCGCGAATGGCGCGGCCGCACCCTGCAGGTACTGGTGCTGGAGGACGGCTATCTGTTCGAGGATCGCCGCTATGCCTCGCTCAGCCATGTTGCCAGCGCCATCACCGGCACGCGCTGGTCAGGCCCCCGCTTCTTTGGCCTGAAGCAGCGCAAGCGGGTCGTCGCGGAGACGGCCGATGTATAGGAATGGTGGCGGCCGCGGCGGTCAAGCAGACTCCCGGGTCGTGCGCTGCGCGGTCTACTGCCGCAAATCGACCGAAGAGGGGCTCGACCAGGCGTTCAACAGCCTGGATGCACAATATGAGGCCTGCGCCTCTTATGTCGCGAGTCAGCGTCATGAAGGCTGGGTGCTCAATGAGACCCGCTATGAGGATGGCGGCTTCTCGGGCGGATCGATGGAGCGCCCTGCCCTCAAGCGGCTGCTCGATGATGTGCGTGGCGGCGCGGTCGATGTCATCGTCATCTACAAGATCGACCGGCTCACCCGCAGCCTCGCCGACTTCGCGCGTATCGTCGATGTGCTGGATGGTGCTGGTGCCTCGTTCGTCTCGGTCACCCAGTCGTTCAACACATCGACCAGCATGGGCCGGCTCACCCTCAACATGCTGTTGTCGTTCGCCCAGTTCGAACGGGAGATCGGGGCTGAACGCGTTCGCGACAAGATCGCCGCCAGCAAGGCGCGCGGTCTGTGGATGGGCGGTCCGGTTCCGCTTGGCTATGAGGTGGTCGACCGCAAGCTGGTGATCAACGAGCCTGAAGCCGAGCGCGTGCGCCTCATCTTCGCGCGCTATCTGGCGCTGGGGTCGGTCCCTGCCCTGCAGGGCGAGCTCGACCAGCAGGGCATCCGCTCGCGGCCACGCAAGGGACGGAGCGAAGGATCGACCTTCACGCGGGGCGCGCTCTACACGATCCTCCAGAACCGGGTCTATCTGGGTGAGATCTGCCATAAGGGCACCGCTTATCCGGGCGAGCATGACGGGCTGCTCTCCCCTGCCCTGTTCAAGCAGGCCCAGGTCTTGCTCGAACGCAACCGGGTCGACCGTCACCATGGCTGCAACGCCAATGATCCAAGCCTGCTCGCTGGCATCCTGTTCGACGGGCATGGCCGGCGCATGTCGCCAAGTCACACCGCCAAGGCGGCCAAGCGCTATCGTTATTATGCGTCGCGCACGGATCTTGACGACAGCAAGGAGGCGGTGTGGCGGGTGCCGGCCGGCGATCTCGAACAGATCGTTACCGCCAGGCTTGGTGCGCTGCTCCGCAGCGGCAGCGCGCTCCATGATGCCGTTGCACCGTTCGCGCCGGACGCGGTCACCACCCAGGCGCTGTTGTTCGAAGCGGCCGCGCTCGAGCGGCGGTTCAGTGACATGCCGGCATCCGAGCAGCGCGCCGCCCTGCTTCGGCTGGTCACACGGGTCGAGGTTGAGCCTGAGCAACTGT
>CAYLIK010000219.1:0-3990 GCA_964383565.1 uncultured Sphingomonadaceae bacterium | reverse complement strand
GTGCGCCGCCCGCTCCCGCGCGGGCCTGGCCCGAGCACGCCAATCTGCCGCTCACCTACCACCCCCTGCCCGACATCGCCCGAAGCCGCGCTCCGGGGCTCGCTCGCCCCGGAGCGCGGCTTTGCTTGCGTGATCCAAGCCAGCGCGGCCAAGATGCCTCATAACGCCGATTGCGCAACGCTCGAATCCCCGGAGGAACGCTCATGACCGGCCAAACCCGCCGCAAGCCGAGCGTTCCCGCGCCTGCCCCGCAGCGCACGGCGGCCACGCACGCGAGCGGGGCGGATGAGTTTTCCTATCGTTCGGTCGTGGCGAAGCAGATATACGCCAAGGCCTTCATGCCTGGAAAGGCGGGATCGCGGGCATTGCGCACTGCGGTTGTGATAGGCGACTCCCATCGCCGGGAGAATCCGTGGAGTGGCGCGATTCGCGCGAAACCGCGTAGAAGCCGGGCAAAACGGGCTGGTGCGACGAAATCGGTTCGCCAGGATGCGCCAGGTTCGACGCAAACGCTTCGGTCCATATCCTGACCCTTACCCGGCAGCGCTCAGTCCGCGCTAATGCGGGCTTTGCGAATGACTTCACCATAACGCAGGTACTCAGCCTTCATAATGCCGGCCAACTCGGAAGGCGTCGAGCCGATCGGCTCCGTGCCCTGCGCGCGCAGCCGCGCCTCCACTTCCGGAAGCTTCAGCGCGCGAGCCACTTCGCTCGCGATGAACGACCGAAGCTCGTCCGGGGTCTTTGCCGGCGCCATCAACGCAGACCAGGAGACCGCTTCCAATCCGGCAATACCAGTCTCCTCCTGGATAGTAGGCACGCTTGGCATGAACGGCGAACGCCGGTTGCTCGCGACACCAAGGGCCTTGAGCTTTCCGGCAGTCACGAGCGGCAGCGCGGCTGGCATCTGAGCGAACATCATCGTGACCTGGCCACCCATTACGTCCTTGATGGCGGCCCCCACCCCGCCATAGGCGACGTGGACGGTGTCAATATTCATAAGCGAATTCAGCATTTCGCCGGCCACATGCGCCTGACTGCCGACCCCGGGCGAAGAATAGGTCAGCGCCCCGGGCTTCGCCTTGGCCGCCTGCACCAGATCCCGGACATTGTCGATCTTCGCGGACGGCTTCACTACAAGAACGTTCTGAACCTGCGCGATAAGCGAGATCGGTGATAAATTGCGAAACACGTCGTAACTGAGTTTCGAATATAGATGAGGGTTCACCGCTAGATTCGACACCGGCACGACGGCCAAGGTGTAACCGTCCGGCGCAGCGCGGACCACGGCCTCGATGCCGATGTTGCCGGTTGCCCCCGCGCGGTTCTCCACGATGACCGACTGGCCCCAGAACGTTGACAGTCGCTCGCCGACTATACGCGCGAGCAAATCGGCCGCGCCACCGGGACCGTACGGTACGATGATTCTCACGAGCTTGTTCGGATAGCCCGCAGGCCCGGGACCAGATTGCGCGATCGCGTAACCGGTTAACATCATAAGCGATGACAGGACGGCAAACAGCATGGCGGCAAAGCGAAACATGGAACATTCCTCCTCTATAAAATACTCAGAGCAAACGGTCGGCTCGGGATCATCGAGGCTATCCGTGGCGACCGTGTTGTGAATCGGGACAGAAAGACAATGGGCTCATGTCATCCGCGGTCCGGAAGAGCGGATCCCAGTCCTGTACATGGCTCCAGAGATGATCCGCGGTCGACTGTGCGGCACGGCGCACTTCATCCAAGTCCAATTCGAGAATCCGGCGGTCGCGCATGCGGACTATTCCGTTGACAATCACCGTTTCCACGTCGTCACCGATACCGCACTCGATGATGCTTCTGATCGGATCCCGAATTGCACCGTAACGTAGCGTGCCGCGCCCGGTCAGATCGATAATGATGACGTCGGCCTTTGCGCCAGGCACGAGCCTCCCCAGGTCGTCTCGCCCGAGCGAACGGGCGCCATTGAGTGTCGCTGCTGTATAGACGTCCGCTGCTGACGCCGCCTTGAGGTTATGGCTCATCACTTTGCCGTGATACGAAGCCGTTCGCATGTTCATCATCATGTCGCGCGGATAGGTGTCGCTGCCGATGGTAAGGTTGACGCCGGCCTTGCTGTACTTTTCCCATGAATCCAGCGTCCGCGCCCGGCGCACGATGTTGATTGGGCAGTGGGAAACTGAAACGCGGTGGCTGCCCATCAGTTCTAGGTCGCGTGCTCCAGAATAATTCATGCGCGGGTTGTCGGCGATGAGATTTCCGTGCCCGATATTGAGTTCCGGGCAGAGCATATCCACGCTATCGAGCAACTCGATCGGTGTCATGCGGTACTGGCGAACCGTCTCGTAAAACTCGATGACGCTGTAGGCGGCATGGGTCGCCATAGGCACGCGCAGCTCGCGAGCGGTCAGCACGGTGCGCCGTAACAGATCGACGCTGCAGTTCTCGACTTCCCGCGGCACCAGCAGTCCAGATATGAGGCCGCCGCCGTGCTCCTGAGTGCGCTTGATGAACGCGATCGCCTCTTCGAAGAGGCGCAGCCCCTCTTGCTCATCGACGATCCGCTCGAGGCGCCCCCCCTCGACCCCGACCCACCTTCCACTATCGTAGCCGGGTCCCAGATATCCGCGTACGCCGAGCCGTTCGCATTGCCTCCACAGTGCTTCCTGCACGGCCACTTGACTGCCCAACTCGACGAATGTTGTGACGCCGTTGCGCAGCAGCTCGCCAACAGTGAACAAGGCGTGGAGCTCGAGTGTCTTTTCTTCGGCAGCCTCCGCGGCGGTAACGTAGTTGGGATATCCCTGAATCTTGGTGCCTTGTCTGGGTACCGAGACGTCCATATAGGGCTGACCATACAGATCGGAACGCCCCACATCGGAGAGCAGTTTATGAAGAGCCCTGTAACCAGAATGGACGTGAGTGTCGATGAATCCCGGGGCTACCAGACGGTCGGGCGCCTCGATGGTTTCGTCGAGATGGCCATTGAAACGGGGGCCTACGTAGATAATCCGGTCCTCTTCATACACAACCTGGAACCCGCGATGCAGAATATGCCGGTTGTTTTCATAGCCAACCACCCAGGTTTCCGCGATGCGTGTTCTCATGGCTTGCGTCTCCTCTTGCCACTGACGCGCGAAATTCTTAGCTCGTATTCACAATATTAATCAGTATACCTATATTATTTCTGGCGTCAACGACACTACGGTTGGCACGACACTACGGTTGGGACTCTCGTGCAAATGAGCACCCGGCCAGTGCAAGCGGGGCTGCTCCATCGCATACGCCGCGTCAGGCCCCTGTCGCGTCAGGCCCCCTGCGACCGTCGCTGAGAAGGGTTATCATCTCACCTCATCGGATTAGACTCAGACTGACAGCGTACGGCCGTGGTGTCGTTCCGCGACTGCGCCGAACCGCCGCAAAACGGGGAAGAGAGGAATGGCGAAGTCAGTGCATCGTATGGCATCGTTCGGCGAGAGCGACGGGCAACGGTTACCCCTGTGGGATCGCCCGGGGTTTCTGGTGCGGCGCCTGCATCAGATCCACGTAGCGATCTTCCTCGATGAATGCGCCGAGGGAAACGTCACACCGGTACAGTTCGGCCTGTTGAGCGTCCTGTTGCAGGAACCGGGCTGCGACCAGATCACGCTGGCCGAGAAGCTCGGCATCGACCGAACCAATATCGCGGACGTAATTTCCCGCCTGGAACGTCGCGGCTGGCTCTCCCGAAAGGTGAATACGAAGGACAGGCGCGTGCGCGTAGTGTCGCTGACCGCCAAAGGCAAGATGTTCGTCGGTCGCACGCACGCCAAGATGCAGCGCGCCCAGGAGCGGCTGTTGAGCCCTCTCAGCGCAAGCGATCGCGTCCTTTTCGTTGACTTGCTGCGTCGGCTGGTCGCAGCCAACAACGTGCTCGGCCGCGCCAAGCTGCGCTAGCTATTGAAACATGCATAACTAATGTCCTATTTTAGGCGCAAAGAAAGAGGACAG
>CAYLIK010000218.1:0-4012 GCA_964383565.1 uncultured Sphingomonadaceae bacterium | reverse complement strand
CCACTTCCCATTGGCATCGCGCCCGCTTGTCTCTATGGAGGCGCGCCTTACATCCTTGGAGTTTGAAATGGGTTACCGTGTAGTCGTCGCCGGAGCGACCGGGAATGTCGGTCGTGAGATGCTCAACATCCTGGCGGAGCGTGAATTTCCGATCGATGAACTGGCGGTGCTGGCCTCGGGCCGTTCCGCTGGCGACGAGATTCCGTTCGGCGACACGGACAAGACCTACAAGGTGAAGAATATCGAGCATTTCGACTGGACGGGCTGGGACATGGCCCTGTTCGCGATCGGCTCCGAAGCGACCGCCATCTATGCGCCCAAGGCTGCGGCCGCCGGCTGCACGGTGATCGACAATTCGTCGCTCTACCGCATGGACCCCGATATCCCGCTGATCGTGCCCGAGGTGAACCCGGAGGCGATCGACCTCTATACCCGGCGCAACATCATCGCGAACCCGAACTGCTCGACCGCGCAGATGGTTGTCGCGCTGAAGCCTCTGCACGATTATGCGAAGATCAAGCGCGTCGTCGTCTCGACCTATCAGTCGGTCTCGGGCGCGGGCAAGGCGGGCATGGATGAGCTGTTCGAACAGAGCCGCAACATCTTCGTCGGCGACAGCAATGAGCCGCACAAGTTCACCAAGCAGATCGCCTTCAACGTGATCCCGCACATCGACAAGTTCCTCGATGACGGCTTCACCAAGGAAGAGTGGAAGATGGTCGTCGAGACCAAGAAGATCCTCGATCCCAAGATCAAGGTGGTCGCCACCTGCGTGCGCGTGCCGGTCTTCGTCGGCCATTCCGAAGCGATCAACATCGAGTTCGAGAATGAGATCAGCGCCAAGAAGGCGCAGGCGATCCTGCGCGAGGCACCGGGCATCATGCTCGTCGATAAGCGCGAGGATGGCGGCTACATCACGCCGGTCGAATGTGTCGGCGAATTCGCGACCTTCATCAGCCGCGTCCGCGAGGATCCGACCGTCGACAACGGTCTGGTGCTGTGGTGCGTGTCCGACAATCTCCGCAAGGGCGCCGCGCTCAACGCCGTCCAAATCGCGGAACTGCTCGGCCGCCGGCATCTCAAGAAGGCGGCCTGAAAAGGGGAAGGGCGGCAAAAGCCGCCCTTCGTCCTGCGCCACTGATAATTGAGGTTTTCGTCAGCCGAAAGCGCGGAAGCCGATAAGGCTCAACACGAGCCAACCCAAGCAGTAAACGATCACCTGGTTGGTGATGACGGACCTGCGCTGCCTGTACATGATGCTGCTCTCCCAGATCATATGCTTTTGGGGGCGTATAAAGCCGAAACGGATTATGGTTAATATACGTAACATCCGCAAGCCGTTGGTTTGATGTGCATCGAGGAGGCGGATGAGGATGGATCGCGGCCGGATACCACCGGTTCAGATCGCGCTGCTGGCGCTGCTGGCTGTCGCCGTCATGCTCAGCGGCTGGGACGCGCTCTATCCGCGCAACACCTGGCTGCAACTTGGCCCTTGCCTCGTCCTGCTAATCTGCGCCGTGCCGCTGCTGCGCCGCTGGCCGATCAGTACGTTTTCGCTAGGCAATATCGTCCTGTTTCTGCTGCTGCACACCGTCGCGGCGCGCTGGTCCTACAGCTTCGTTCCTTATGACGCATGGGGGAGGGCGCTCACCGGCTGGAGCCCGGATGCGGCCTTCGGCTTCGGCAGGAACATGTTCGACCGCCTCGTCCATTTCGCGTTCGGCCTCCTGGCGATCCGTCCCGTGCGCGAGATCGCTATGCGTCATTTCGGACTGACACCCCGCGCCGCACTCTACGTCGCGCTGGAGTTCATCCTGGCTTTCAGCGCAGTCTACGAAATCTTCGAATGGCAACTCGCCCTGTTCATGGACCCCGCCGATGCCGAGCCGTATAACGGCCAGCAGGGCGATATCTTCGATGCCCAGAAGGACATGGCGCTTGCGGCGCTGGGGGCCGCGTTGGCGACGCTGGCTGCGTTGCTTGCGCGACGCTCCGGGCGATCCCGTTTTGGATTTTGATTTTCCTACAGTGATATCTTCATGCCATGCTGCGCACGGCTCTTTGAAATCGTTGGAAAACCGCCGTTTTCGCGTATTTTCTCTAGGCAGCATGCGCGATGATTGAGAGGTTATCCGGCACCATGGAGGAATGTTATACCTTCTCAATGGCTTGATAGGTGGACGAGGGCTGCGCAACTTCACACTGCGGCTAATATTTGCGAAGATCGCCCAAAGTCGGAGGATAAAATGGCTGAAATGACCGGAGGATGTCAGTGTGGCCGTGTCCGCTTCCGAGCGGAGATCGAATCGCCGGAGGCCTATCTATGCCATTGCCGGATGTGCCAGCGCGCGGTCGGCAATGTCTCGATCGCCTTCGTCAACCTGCCGCAGGCGGATGTGACCTGGGAACTGGAACCCGACTGGTACGAAAGCTCGCCGATCGCGAAGCGGCCCTTCTGCTCGAAATGCGGCACCCCGCTCGGCTTCCGCTACAATGACAGCGACAAGTGCGATCTGCATGTCGGCGCGTTCGACGATGCTGGCTATTTCGCTCCCAAATTCCACTTCGGGGTCGAGACGATGCACGAAGCCTGGCTCGACACGAAGGATCTGCCCCGCTACCGGATCGAGGACAACCCGGCCACGGTCGAACGCTGGATGAAGGCCATTGGCAAGCTCCCCGACTGATCTCCCCGTTTTCCACTTCGAGTCCGGCGACGGCCAGCAACTGGCCTGGCGCGAGACCGGGCAGGGGCGGGCGCTCGTCCTGATCCACGGCTATTTCTCCAACGCCTGGACCAACTGGATCCGCTACGGCCACGCCGCCCTGCTGGCCGAGGCCGGCTTCCGCGTGATCATGCCGGATCTTCGGGCGCACGGGGACAGCGCCAGGCCCCATGATCCGGCCGCCTATCCGCCCGACGTCCTTGCCGATGACGGCTTCGCACTTATCGATCATCTGGCGCTGACCGACTATGACCTCGGCGGCTATTCGCTGGGCGGCCGGACAACGCTGCGGATGCTGGCGCGCGGTGCCAGCCCGCGCCGGGCGGTGCTCAGCGGCATGGGGTTTGCGGGGATCATCAACACCGGCGGGCGTGGGCGCTATTTTCGCCATGTTCTCACCAATCTCGGCAGCTTCGATCGCGGCTCTTCGGAATGGATGACCGAGGCGTTCCTCAAGACGACCAAGGGCGATCCCGTCGCGTTGCTCCATATCCTCGACACGTTCGTTGATACGCCGCGCGATCAGTTGGCCGCGATCCGCCTCCCGGTTCGGGTCGTGAACGGCGCGGACGACGACGACAACGGCTCGGGCCAGGAACTGGCCGATGCACTGGGCAACGGCAGCTACGCTGAGATCCCCGGCAATCACATGAGCGCGGTCGCCCGGCCGGACCTTGGCATCGCGATCCGGGATTTCCTGCTGTCTTGACGGATCGATGTCGGCGCGGCCATGCTGCTGACATCGCGTAAAATAAGAGAGGCCTAGCTATGAAGACCATGATTTCGGGCATCGCTTTGGCGGCGGCGCTCAGTCTCTCCGTTCCGGCCCTCGCTGCAAAACCGCAACCCAAATCCGATCCGATCGCCGAGGCGGACGCCTTCGTCGCGCAGGCCGAGAAGGAACTGGGCGATTATTCGATCCTGAATGCGCGGGCGAGCTGGATCAACGCCAACTTCATTACCGAAGACACCGACGCGATCGCAGCCGAGTTCGGCGCGCGTGGCACTGAGCTTGGCGTCAAATATGCCAAGGGCGCGGCGAAGTTCGATGGCGTGAAGGGCCTGTCCTTCGATACGCGCCGCAAGCTGGATTTCCTCAAGCAGGGCCTAGTCCTGCCGGCGCCTGACAAGCCCGGCGCGGCCGATGAACTCAACCAGATCGCGACCCGGCTCCAATCCACCTACGGCAAAGGCAAGGGCACTCTCAAAGGCCAGCCGATCAACGGGTCGGACATTGAGGAAGCGATGGGCACAAGCCGCAACCCCGATGAGCTGAAGGAGATGTG
>CAYLIK010000217.1:2862-4050 GCA_964383565.1 uncultured Sphingomonadaceae bacterium | reverse complement strand
CACCCGCAGGAAATGCGTCACCGGCAGCATCGTCCCGATCATCTGGGTCCAGAACGGCATGCCCCGGAACGGGAACATGAAGCCCGACAGCAGGATCGACGGCAGCATGTAAAAGAAGGACAGCTGCATCGCCTGAAGCTGCGTGCGCGCAAGCGTTGAGATCAGGAAGCCGAGCGCTAGCGAACCGACGATGAACAGCATAAGCCCGATAATCAGCCCGAACCAGCCGCCCATCATCGGCACGTTGAACAGCACCCGCGCAAGGATCAGGATCAGCGCCGACTGGATCAGCCCGACCACCACATAGGGCGCGAGCTTGCCGATCATCACCTCGATCGGCTGGACCGGCGTGGAAAGCAGGCTCTCCATCGTTCCGCGCTCCTGTTCCCGCGTGACGCCGAGCGAGGTCATCATCACCAGCGTCAGCGACAGGATCGTGCCGAGCAGCCCCGGCACGATATTGTAGGCGCTGATATTTTCGGGATTATAGCGGCGGTGGATCACCACCTCGAACGGGGCGGCGACCTTGCAATGCTCGGCGAGCGCGCCGGTCAGTTCGTGACGCAGGGCTTCGGACGGCAGCTGGGTCAGAGCCGAAATGGCGCTGCCCGTCGCGGCAGGATCAGTGGCGTCGGCCTCCACCAGGATCTGGGCCTTGTCGGCGCGCACCACGCGGCGCGTGAAGTCGCCGGGAATCGTGATTGCGAACTGCACTTGTCCGCGCTCGATCAGATCATCCAGCTCCTCGGGCGTGCGCGCCTGATAGCGGATGTCGAAATAGCCGCTGTTGTTGATGGCGGCCAAAGTCGAGCGCGCCAGGCTGCTATTCTCCTGCACCAGCACCGCTGTCGGCAGGTGATGCGGATCATTGTTGATCGCATAGCCGAACAACAGCAACTGGACGATCGGCACCCCCAGCAGCATCGCATAGGTCAGCCGGTCGCGGGTGAGCTGGATGAATTCCTTTACCAGCACGGCGATCACACGGTCGAACGAAAAACCGTTCATGCGACATTGTCCTCGGCCTGGTTCATCAGATGGATGAACACGTCCTCAAGCGTCGGCTCGGTGCGGGTCCAGCGGAAGGGCGCGCGTTTGAACGGCGCAATCGCCGCGTCCAGTTTTGCCTCATCGGTCCCGCTGACATGGAGCGCGAGCCCAAACGGCGCCGCCATTTCGACCGCCGGT
>CAYLIK010000217.1:0-2852 GCA_964383565.1 uncultured Sphingomonadaceae bacterium | reverse complement strand
TGCTTGAGCAGTTCCGGCGCCAGGCGGTCAGCGCCCGGCCCCTCGGCCCGCCAGGTATGAATACCAACCGACGCGATCTCTTCCTCGGCCGTACCGCGCGCCATCAGCTGGCCATAAGCGATGTAAGCGATGTCGTGGCAGCGCTCGGCTTCATCCATGTAGTGGGTCGAAACCATGACGGTCAGGCCCTCGGCGGCCAGAGCATGTATCTCGTCCCAGAAGGCGCGCCGCGCCTGCGGGTCGACGCCTGCCGTGGGTTCGTCCAGCAGCAGCAGTCTTGGTTCATGCAGCGTCGCGGCGGCTAACGCGAGCCGCTGCTTCCATCCGCCCGACAGCTTGCCGGCAAGCTGTTTGCGCCGCTGGTTTAGACCCAGCTTCTCCAGCGCCTGCTCGACCCGTTCGCGCCGCCGGTCGAGCCCATGGATGCGCGCGCTGAACTGAAGATTTTCCTCGATCGTGAGATCTTCGTAGAGCGAGAAGCGCTGGGTCATATAGCCCGTCTGCCGCTTCACCTCAGCCGCATCTTTTACGATATCCCGCCCGAGCGCCTCGCCATGCCCGGAGTCTGGCGTCAGCAGGCCGCACAGCATACGCAGCGTTGTCGTCTTCCCCGATCCGTTAGGCCCGAGGAAGCCCGTGATCCGGCCCTGCTCGACCTGGATCGACAGATCCTTCACGACGTGGAGGTCGCCGAAGCTTTTGTTGAGCCCCTGGACGTCGATTGCGAGCGTCATGGCTGATCGAGCGGTTGGACGTCGATCGGCTGTCCGGGCTGGAGCGCGCGGGGTTTGTCGGGCCGGGCCTCGACCATGAATACCATCCGGTCGCGCGAATCGCGGCTGTAGATCACGGGTGGCGTGAACTCGGGCCGTGGGCTGACATAGCTTGTCGTGGCCCGAAGCCCGGCCGCACAGCCGTCGCAGCTGAAATTGATCCGCTGGCCGGGGCGGTAGGCGTTCACCTCCGCCTCGGGCACGAAGAAACGCACGAACACCCGGTCGTCGGGGATCAGCGCCACCACCGGCTGGTTCGCCGCCACCCATTCTCCGCGTTGGTAGAAGACATCCTCAATGCGCCCGCCGGAAGGGGCAGGGGGCGCCATGTCATCCAGCCGTGCGCCGGTTTCGGCCAAGGCGGCCCGCGCCCGGGCGACACGCGCGTCCGCCGCACGGATCTGATCGCTGCGCGAACCAAGCCGGGCAGAGTCGAGCCGTCGTTGCGCTGCGCGCACCTGCGCCACCGCGCTGTCATAGGACGCCTTGGCATCATCGAGATTGGCGCGCGACACGAAGCCCTTGGCCGCAAGCGGCGTTACGCGGTTGAGCGTTGCCCGCGCGTCCCGAGCGCTTGCCTCCGCCGCCGCTTGTTCAGCCTGAAAGACGCCCAGTTCGATCGGGCGCTGACCCTTGCGGGCGTCCTCGGCCTCGGCCATCGCCGCTGCCAGTTCGGCTGCGGCCTGTTCCTTCTGGGCGGTAAGCTGGTCGGGTTTGATCATGAAAAGCGGCTTGCCGGTGCCAGCGACGCGCTGGCCCCGCTGCACGCTCAGCATCGAGACCGTGCCCGCCACCGGCGAGGCGAGATAGAGCGTTTCGCCTTCCACATAGCCCGAAAGCGTCCGCGCCGGCCGAAAGTGCGGCGCGACCAGCAGCCACACGAGCAGCATCGCCGCAACGGCGAGCAGGATGAAGACCACGCGGGGCGGGCGCTTCATGATCTTTCTCCATCCATCAGCATGCCGCCAAGTACCGTCTCGACATGCTGGCGCGCGACGGCCGGCAGGTCGATCGCTTCACCGCCGATCGGTGAGAAGGTCTCGTGCCAGATGACGCCCATCATCATCGGACCCATGATCGAGAACGCGTGGGTGCGGGGATCGCCCGGCCTGATTTCCCCGCGCTGCTGGGCATCGGCAATCAGCCCGCTCAGCATCCCGATCGCCCTGGAAATGACGCTGTCGTACCAGACCCGCGCCAGCTCCGGGAAATTACCCGATTCACCCACCACCATCTTCGCGACGGCGCCGAGCCTGGTGATCAGCACCATTTCGGCAAAGCGCGGCAGCATCGTGCGCACCAGCGCCGCGAACGGCATGTCCGCCGCCCGCATCTGCGCTGTCAGCGCCTCGATGTTGGGAACGACCGCTTCGTGGACCACCGCACAGAACAGGTCCTCCTTGGTCGGAAAATACAGATAGAGCGCGCCCTTCGAGATGCCCGCGCGCGCCGCGATGTCCTCGGTGCGGGCGGACGCGAACCCTTTTTCAGCGAACACGGCAAGGGCGGCGGCGACAATTTCCGCCGGCCGGGCTTCCTTCCTTCGCTGCCATTTTGGCGCGTTCATCTGCGAGTCCTTAATAAATGACCAGTCAGTTATTTAAGTGGACAGTCTCTGTCAAGCGCGCAAACGCGTCGATGGTTCATTGATATGAAAGTCCCATCGTCCCATATAGGCTGCGAGGGGCGCTGCATGAGGCGCCCGCCTGGAGATTTCATGACTCTGACTCTGCCTGTCCTGCCGCTGCGCGACATCGTCGTGTTTCCGCACATGATCGTTCCGCTGTTCGTGGGCCGCGACAAGTCGGTCGCGGCGCTGGAAAGCGCGATGGCTGCCGACAAGTCGATCTTCCTGGTCGCGCAGCTCGATCCGGCCAATGACGATCCCGATCGCGAGGCGTTGTACGATGTTGGTGTCGTCGCGACCGTGCTTCAGCTGCTGAAGCTGCCCGATGGCACGGTGCGTGTGTTGGTCGAAGGCCAGAAGCGCGCCCGACTCGAAACGCTGGATGAAAGCGGCGCCCATCTCTCGGCCGATATCGCGGAGGTCGAGGATCTCGACGCCGACGATAAGGAAGC
>CAYLIK010000216.1:3055-4150 GCA_964383565.1 uncultured Sphingomonadaceae bacterium | reverse complement strand
CTTCCTTGATCTGCGCGGTGATGAAGCCGATCTCGCCGGGGCCAAGCTCGGGCAGATTCTCGATCTTGGGGCGGAAGGCGCCGACGCGGTCTACCAGATGCGTGGTGCCGGCGGCCATGAACTTGACCTGCTGGCCCTTCTTGATGACGCCGTCGATCACGCGGATCAGGATGACGACGCCCAGATAGCTATCGTACCAGCTGTCGACCAGCATCGCCTTCAGCGGCGCGTCGGCGTCGCCCTTGGGCGGGGGGATGCGTTCGACGATCGCGTCCAGCACTTCCTCGATGCCGATGCCCGATTTGGCGCTGGCGAGCACGGCGTTGCTGGCGTCGAGGCCGATAATCTCCTCGATCTCGTTGCGGACTTTCTCCGGCTCGGCGCTGGGCAGGTCGATCTTGTTGATGACGGGCACGATCTCATGGTCATGCTCGATCGACTGGTAGACGTTGGCCAGCGTTTGCGCCTCCACGCCTTGCGCGGCGTCCACCACGAGCAGCGCGCCTTCGCACGCGGCGAGGCTGCGGCTGACCTCATAGGCGAAGTCGACATGGCCGGGGGTGTCCATCAGGTTGAGGACATGGCCCTTCCAGTCGAGGCGGACGGTCTGCGCCTTGATGGTGATCCCGCGCTCCTTCTCAATGTCCATATTATCAAGGACTTGGGCGGACATCTCGCGTTCGGTCAGCCCTCCGGTGCGCTGGATCAGGCGGTCGGCGAGCGTCGACTTGCCATGGTCGATATGGGCGATGATTGAGAAGTTACGGATCTTGTCGAGCGGCGTCATGGCCGGGCCGATAGCAGCGACTCGCGCTGCGGTCCATTGAGGGATAGGATCGCCCCGCCATGCGTTGGGGCCGGGAGATGATCGCTTGAAGCAGCCAACCGCCCACATCCACGCGATCGGCACCGCCGTCCCGGATCACGACGTCCACGCCGCGTTTATCGACTGGGCGGGTGCGCAGCTCGAGGGGCAGCGCGAGGAGAAGCTGTTCCAGCGGATGGCCGCACGCTCCGGCATCTCGCATCGCTGGTCAGTGCTGCCGTCGCCGGTCGATCCGAACGCGTTGGCATTGCAACCGACGTCGGCGCGGA
>CAYLIK010000216.1:0-3045 GCA_964383565.1 uncultured Sphingomonadaceae bacterium | reverse complement strand
TCGACCGACCGCCGGCAGTCGTCGGACGAGCGCACGTCGGCGCGGATGAAGATCTATGCGGAGGAAGCGCCCCGCCTCGCGCTGAAGGCGATCGACGCGCTGGCGGCGCAGATGCCGATCGCGGGGATCACGCATCTGGTGGTGGCAAGCTGTACGGGCTTCGTCGCGCCGGGGATCGATCAGATCATTGCCGAGCGGCTGGGCCTCGACGAGAGCGTCGAGCGCACGCTGGTCGGCTTCATGGGCTGTTACGCGGCGGTCTCGGCGCTGCGCGTCGCCCACCATATTGCCCGTGCCGAACCGGATGCGAAGATACTGACGGTAATGGTCGAATTGTCGACGCTCCATCTTCAGGACAAGGCCGAGATCGAACCGCTGCTCGCGATGCTCCAGTTCGCCGATGGCGCGGCGGCGGCGATTGTCAGCAGCGAGGCGAGCGGCGTCGAGATTGATGGCTTCCTTTCCACAACGCTCCCCGACAGCGCCGACCTGATCCGCTGGACGATCGGCGACACCGGCTTCGAGATGCATCTGTCCGGCGAAGTGCCCGCCCGCATCACCCACGCGCTGGGCAACACCACCCTGCTTCCGCGCGGCGATGAAGCGGATGCCTGGGCGATCCATCCCGGCGGCCGTTCGATCCTCGATGCGGTGGAGGCGGGGCTGTCGCTGCGGCCGGATGCGCTTGACGCCTCGCGTGGCGTACTCGATCGCTACGGCAACATGTCCTCGGCGACGCTGATGTTCGTGCTGGCGGAACATATGCGCGGTCCCCCTGTCCGCAACGGCGTCGCGCTCGCCTTCGGGCCGGGCGTCGTCGCGGAGGGGTTCCGCTTCCGGAGCGCGGCATGAGATCGCTCGCGGCGCGTGCCATCGCCGAGGAGCAGATGGACGCGCCGGACCTGCCGGTCTCCACCTATCGGCAGGTGCTTGCCGATCTGGCAAAGGTCAACAAGGCGACACTTTCTTCGCGCCCCACTCTCTCGTTTCTCAAACGGGCACTGGGTGACCGGCGGACCTTCAAACTGCTCGATGTCGGCTTCGGCCAAGGCGACATGCTCCGCGCAATAGCCACATGGGCTGGAAAGCGTGACATGCAGGCCGATCTGGTCGGCGTCGATCTCAACCCCAACAGCGAGATCATGGCGCGCGAGGCGACTGACCCCGCCTTGCCGATCCGATACCTGACCGGCGACTATCGCAATCATCGCGGCGAAGGCTGGGATTTCGTGGTCAGCAGCTTCGTGACCCATCACATGACGCCGCCGCAGCTCGACGATTTCCTGCGCTTCATGGAGGCGGAATCGGCGCTCGGCTGGATGGTCAACGATCTCCATCGCCACGCCTTTCCCTACTACGGCTATCCCCTGCTCGCCCGGCTCGCGGGTTGGCACCGGATCGTGCGCGAGGATGGGCAGCTTTCGATCGCGCGATCCTTCCGCCCCGCGGAGTGGCAGGCCTTGCTGGCCACGGCCAGCCTCGACAAGAGCGGCGCCAAGATCGTCCGCCGCTTCCCCTTCCGGTTATGCGTCGAACGAATCCGCTGATCGTCGGCGGCGGTCCGGCCGGCGCCTTGGCCGCGATCAAGCTGGCCGAGGCGGGGCAGCGTCCGCTTCTGCTCGAACGCAGCGCCGGGCCGAAGGACATCGTGTGCGGCGGCTTCCTCGGGGGCGACACGCTGGCATCGCTGCACCGCTCGGGCATCGACACCGCAGCGCTTGGCGCGCATCCGGTCGGCACGCTCCATCTGGTCGCCGGCCGCCAGCGTGCCGTGATCGACCTTCCCTTTGCTGCGGCGGGCCTGTCGCGCACCGCGCTGGATGCGGCCTTGCTGGCCCGCGCAGCCGATCAGGGCGCGACGATCGAACGCGGCGTGACCGTGCGGGCCATCGATGCCGAGGACCATATCGTGCGTACTTCCGGAGGCGATATCGAGGCACGGGCGATCTTCCTCGCAACCGGCAAGCATGACATGCGGGGGATGCCGCGCGCCACCCGCATTCAAGGCGATCCCGTCGTCGGCATCCGGGTCAGGCTTGCAGGCACTGACGCGCTTCGCCGCGCGCTGGAGCATCGCATCGAGCTGATCCTGTTCGACCGGGGCTATGCCGGCCTGATCCTGCAGGAAGATGGTTCGGCCAATCTCTGCCTGACCGTGGGACAGTCTCGCCTCGATCAGGCGGGCGGCGACCGCACAACACTGCTGCACATGCTGGCAGATGACGCGCCAATCCTGGGAGAACGGATCGCGCAATCCGATGGCCTGAGCGGCTGGGCCTCGGTCGCACGCGTGCCCTATGGCTGGCGCACGGCGACCACCCGGCCGGGGCTGTTCCGGCTCGGCGATCAGGCCGCAGTGATTGCGTCGCTGGCCGGCGACGGCATTGCGATCGCGCTGGAAAGCGCAGCGCTGGCCACCCGTCACTATCTGGCGGAAGGCCCCAATGGCGCCGTTGCATTCCAGAAACGATTCGCGGCCAACGCGCGCCGGCCGCTCTGGATCGCCGATCGTCTGCGCGGGCTAGCCGAAAGCGGCGAGCTGGCACCCGCTGGAATCGCGCTGTTTTCGCATCTTCCGGCAGTGGCGCGCGCTGTCACGCGCATGACGCGGATCAGCGGATATTGAAGTCGGGCCGCATCTCCTCCACATTATCGATCATGGACAAGATGGACCTTCCCGAAAACGAATGGCGCAAGCGGCTGAACCCCGATCAGTTTCACGTCCTGCGTGAAGCGGGCACCGAGCGCGCCTTCACCGGACGCTACTGGAACAATCACGAAGACGGCGTCTATCGCTGCGCAGGATGCGGCACACCGCTGTTCGAAAGCGATGCGAAGTTCGATTCAGGCACGGGCTGGCCGAGCTTCACCAAGCCGCTGGATGAAGGCGCAGTCACAGAACACCAGGACGTCAGCCACGGCATGCTCCGCACCGAGGCGCGCTGCGCCAAGTGCGACGGGCATCTCGGCCACGTCTTCCCCGACGGGCCTGGACCCGAGGGGCTGCGTTACTGCATGAATTCAGCCTCGCTGGATTTCAAGCCG
>CAYLIK010000215.1:0-4159 GCA_964383565.1 uncultured Sphingomonadaceae bacterium | reverse complement strand
TTCATCAGATAGGAATCGTACAGGTTCATGTCCACGATGATCTTGTCGATGTCAGCATTGGATATATGGTGTTCGCCCAACATGTCGTAATAAGCATCCAGAGCGCGATGGGCGCGATAACAGCACGGATACTTCTTGACGGAAATGCCCGGATCCACGATCTGAAAGGTCTTCCCCAGGTCCCTGGTCATTTCGTTCAGGTCGTATCCCCCTTCCTCGATCAACGCATCGCAAAACCCCCGGGGAGTCTCGATGATATCGGGATGGGCAGTAAACCCCTTCCTCGCCAATTCGGCCGCCTCGATGCCATCGCGTGATCCAAAGGCCAGTTCCAGAACATGGGCCATTGTTCCCACGCTGGTAATGAAGCCCCCGGCCTGAAAGGCAGCGGTGCCGATGGCCATTCTCGATTGTTCCAGATTCAATCCCATCATTTTGCTGGCGGTGGAAGCCGTCCCGAGGTGATTGAAAATGCTGATCCTGCCTTTCTTGCTGATCCCCTTTAAGGACGGACCCCCCACCCTGCCCTGGATCTCAAACCCGAGAATCAACCCTTCCAGCACCTTTTTCCCGGGAAGCCGCATCTTGTCTCCGACGGAAAGCGACGTCGCAATCACGGCCAGGGGGTTCGGAGAAGTGCGCTGGCTCACGGACTCGAGTTCGGTGGAATGGTTAAAGACCCCATTCAGATACGACGCATATTGAGCGGTCGTCTTGAAATTCCTGCCGATGATCACGGCTTCGGATTTTGCCGCCATCTCCTTCACGTAATCGGTGAGGATGTTGCTCACATGAGTCCGACAGCCTGCCAGAGCCCCTCCCACAAAATCGATGGCCAGCAGCTTGGCCCTGTCGACGACCTCCCGCGGAAAATCGTCGTATGTCGTTTGTAAAAGGAACCTCGTCAGTGTCTCTGTTACCCCCATCTTTATTCTCCCTATATTCATGCCGCAGCGCGCTCCCCGGCCACCTTTTCGATGTAGTGAACGATTTCTTCCAGTTTCGCGCCGTCCCTGAAGACTTCCCTTACGCCGAACGCCTTGAGCTTCGGAATATCCTCGGGAGGGATGAAGCCGCCGGCCAGAAAAACGATGTCCTGCGCGTTGCGCTCGCGCAGCAGCGCGGCGATGCGCTCGCACAGGCCGAGGTGGCCGCCGGCCAGTATGCTCACGCCCAATACATCGACGTCTTCCTGGATCGCGACTTCAACGAGGCTCTCGGGAGAATTGTGCCGGCCGGAGTAAATCACTTCCATGCCGGCGTCCCGCAGCGCCATGACGACCAGCACGACGCCGCGGTCGTGACCGCACAGGCCCGGCTTTCCCATCAATACGCGGATTTTCCGCTGCGGGGCGCTCATCAGAAACTCGTCGGCTCGGAATACTCGCCGAACACCTGCTTGAGCGCGCCGCAGATTTCACCGATCGTCGCATACGCGCGCACCGCCTCGATGATCGGCGGCATCAGATTGCTTTCGGTCGCCGCCGGCCGTTTGGCGACCTCGACGATGCGCTTGAGCGCCTTGTCCACCGCGGCATTATCGCGTTCGCGGCGCAGTTGCCTGAGCGCTTCGACCTGCCGCTGCTCCTCTTCCGGTTTATACGCGTAAGGCTGGCGCGGCGGATCATTTTCTTCGATCTGGTACTTGTTGACGCCGACTTTCACCTTGGCGCCGGTTTCCCATGCGAGGTGCGTGCGATAAGCGTCCTGGGCAATCGCTTTGCGGACATAGCCCGCTTCGATCGCCTTGACCATGCCGCCCATGCGTTCGATGCGCTCGAGTTCTTCGAGCACTTTGCGCTCGAATTCGGCGGTCAGCGCTTCGACGTAATAAGACCCGCCGAGCGGATCTACCACGTCGGGCAAACCGGTCTCGTGCGCGACCACATGCTGCGTGCCGATCGCGATCAGCTCGGATTTTTCCGTCGGAATGCCGAACACCTCGTCCATGGTGCGCAGGCCGATCAACTGGATGCCGCCCAGCACCCCGGCCACGCAGGCGAGCGTGGTGCGCGCGATATTCAGTTCGGGCCGCTCGCGCGTGAGCAACGAGCCCCCGCTGTGCGCGAGCACCCGGCATTTCATCGTTTCCGCGTCCCTGGCGCCATAGTGATCCCGCAGGCGCGTCGCCCAGATCTTGCGCATGGCGCGGAACTTCGCGGCCTCCTCGAGCAGATCGGTATGGTTGGTCTTCATCAGGAAGAAGATGCCCTTGCCGAAGTCGTCGATATTCACGCCGCGCCTGACCGCGTCATCGATGTAGGTGAACGCATCCGCGAACGCGAACGCGACTTCGTGCACGCGGTTGGCGCCGGCTTCGGGATAATGCCCGCCGCAAACGTTGAGTGGCCAATAAGAAGGCAGATGCTGCGCGCAGTATTCGAGCGTATCGGTGACCAGCCGCAGCGACGGCGCGACCGGGAAAATGAAGTTCCCGCGGGCGGTGAATTCTTTCAGGATGTCATTTTGCAGGTTGCCGCGGATCTTTTTCAGGTCCGCGCCCTGTTTTTCGGCCAGCACGACGTGCATTGCCAGAAATACCGCCGCCGGCGCGTTGATTACCGTTCCGACAAACGTGTCCTCGAGCTTGATGCCTTCGAATATGGTCTCCCAGTCGCGCAGCGAGGTCACCGAAGTGCCGGCCATCCCGACTTCGCCACGGGCCATCGGATGGTCGGGGTCGAGCCCGAGCTGCGTCGGCAGGTCGAGCGCCATGTAGGGCGGGACGCCGCCGTGATCGATCATCTTGCGGAACAGGACATTGGTCTCGCGCGGGCTGCCGAAACCGGCGTAATGACTGATGGTCCAGAGTTTCTTGCGATAGCCTGCGGCGTCGTTGCCGCGGGTAAACGGAAAATCCCCGGGGAAACCGACATCCGCGTAAAAATCAGCCTTGGAATCGGAAGGGGTGTAGAGAACCTTCAGCGGGATGCCGTCTTCGCATGCCGCATTCAGCGCTTCCGCCTGTGCGAGCTCCTCCTTATGACGTTCCTGCCATTCCTCTTCAGCGGTCTTGATCTGCTCAAGATACATGGTGTCCTCCTTCGGTCAGGCGCGGATTTCGTGCCCGTCAAAAGATCAGTATGACGATCCCTTTGCATCAGATCAAATGATATTATCTGATGGTTTTAGATCATTTTTTGCGCGCGAAGCCACGATCTCGTTCGCCGCCCGCAACGCGGTCACCGAGGACTTGGTCAGCCCGCCGATATAAGCGACAAACTGTCCGCCCTCGAGTCCTCCGGTCGCGCAACCGGCAGCATAAAGGCCGGCAATTGGCTGGTTGACCGCGTTCAGAACGCGGCTCCGGCCGTCGATGGCGATCCCGCCCATGGTGTAAGTGATGCCCGCGCACAGCCGTATCGCGTGATATGGCGCGGTGCGGATGGCATGCGCGCGGTACGTCGCGGTGGTTCGCGGCGGATCGAGGCGGCCGGTTGCGCCGGCGTCAACCGCAGCATTGTAGCGCGCAACGGTTTCCGCCAGCGCCGCCGCCGGAAGCCCGAGTTGCCCGGCCAAAGCGGCAAGATCGGGCGCGGTATGCAGCGTGCCCCCGCGCGTCACCAGCAATGGATTGGCCGGTGAAATGAATTCGCGGCCGGGGCCATCCCAAATCGCCGCATCGAAGACGACCGTCGCGGCGAGCGGATCCGCCAAACCCGCAATACTGTTGGTCATGAAGACACCGCCCAGCCCTTCATCGACAAAGCGGCGCGCCGCCGCATCGACCACCACGCCAGCCGTGCACACAAAGTCCATGATGGGAAACGGCCACAGATCGTCGTTGTGCATCGCATCCTGGGCCAGCAAATGTCCATAGAACCGGTCCATGCCGACGAGTTGCGCGCCGACCTTGCGCGCCATTTGCAACCCGTCGCCGTTGCCGGTGGCGGCGCCCCGCTGTTTCACTTTCTCCGGCGCCGCAGTGATGAACTCTCTCATCAATTCGTGATTGGCCTGGAAACCGCCGTCGCACAGTATCACGCTGCCGGCTTGCACCAGAATACGGGCGCCTTGGTGCTCTATCTCCAGCCCCACGCATTTTCCATCCTGCATGCTCAGGCGCACCGCGCGCGCGCCGAGCAGCAGGGTGCCGCCCAGTTCCTTGAGCGCGCCGCCGAGCGTGCGCAACAACACGTCTCCGCCGCGTCCCTCCCAA
>CAYLIK010000214.1:0-4170 GCA_964383565.1 uncultured Sphingomonadaceae bacterium | reverse complement strand
CGATCCGACCCAGATGGCCGCTTCGCCGCAGCCGGAGCGCAAAGATAAGCTGGCCGCGGTTCAGGCATCCGCAGACCCGCAAGCCATCATCCAGGCCGCCAACGATTCCATCCGCGCGATGATGCTGATCCGCACCTACCGTGTGCGCGGCCACCTGCTGGCGGATCTCGATCCGCTAGGCCTGTCGAAGCGGGAGATGACGGCCGATCTCACCCCCGAATATCACGGCTTCACCGAAGCGGACATGGATCGGCCGATCTATCTGGCCGGCAACCTCGGCTTCGAAAAGTCCACCATTCGCGAGCTGTTGCAGGTTCTTCGCAGCAATTACTGCGGCCATGTCGGCCTCGAATATATGCACATCGGCGACATTGAGGAGCGGCGCTTCCTGCAGGAACGCATGGAAGGCAAGGACAAGGAAATCCACTTCACCCCCGAGGGCAAAAAGGCGATCCTCAACAAGGTGATCGAAGCCGAGGAGTGGGAGAAGTTCCTCGGCCGCAAATATGTCGGCACCAAGCGCTTCGGGCTCGACGGCGGCGAATCGATGATTCCGGCGCTGGAATCGATCATCAAATATGGCGGCCAGTACGGCGTCACCGAGATCGTGATCGGCATGGCGCATCGTGGCCGCCTGAACGTGCTCGCCAATGTGATGGCCAAGCCCTATCGCGCAATCTTCAGCGAATTCGCCGGCGGTTCCGCCAACCCCGAGGATGTCGGCGGTTCGGGCGACGTGAAGTATCACCTCGGCACCTCCACCGACCGCGAATTCGACAGCCAGAAGGTCCACCTCTCGCTGGCGCCCAACCCGAGCCATCTGGAGGCGGTCAATCCCGTGGTGCTTGGCAAGGCCCGCGCCAAGCAGACCAAGCTCGACGATCTTGAGCGCGAGAAGGTGCTCCCGATCCTGCTGCACGGCGACGCGGCGTTCGCGGGCCAGGGCATCATCATGGAATGCTTCGGCTTCTCCGGCCTGCGCGGCTACCATACCGGCGGCACGCTGCATTTCGTGATAAACAATCAGGTCGGCTTCACCACCAGCCCGCAATTCGCGCGCTCTTCGCCTTACCCTTCAGACATCGCCAAGATGGTGCAGGCGCCGATCCTGCACGTGAATGGCGACGATCCCGAGGCGGTGACCTTCGCCTGCAAGCTCGCGACCGAATTCCGTCAGCGGTTCAAGCGCGATGTCGTGATCGACATGTGGTGCTATCGCCGCTTCGGACACAATGAGGGCGACGAGCCGGGCTTCACCCAGCCGCTGATGTACGACGCCATCCGCAAGCATCCGCCGGTTTCCAAGATCTATGGCGGCAAGCTGGCGCAGGAAGGCGTCATCGACGAGGAATGGTCGAACGGTGTCACCTCAAGCTTCGTGGGCCATCTCGAAGAAGAATTCGACGGCGCCAAGGGCTTCCGCGTCAACAAGGCGGACTGGTTCGAGGGCGACTGGTCGGGCTTCGCAAGCCCGCGCGAGCCAGTCACAGAGCGGCGCGCGGCGGACACCGGCATCAAACCCGAAGCGGTCGAGGCTCTATCGAAAGTCCTAACGACCGTTCCGGCCGATCTGAATATCCACAAGACGCTGGCCCGCATCCTCGACGCCAAGAAGGCGATGTTCGAAAGCGGCAAAGGCTTCGACTGGGCCACCGCCGAGGCGATGGCATTCGGATCGCTGCTGCAGGACGGCTTTGGCGTCCGTCTTTCCGGGCAGGATTCGGGCCGTGGAACCTTCAGCCAGCGTCATGCCGTCTGGGTCGATCAGAAGGACGGGCACAGATATATTCCGTTGTCGTCGCTCGACCGGAAATTCCAGGTGCTCGACAGCCCGCTGTCAGAATTTGGCGTGCTGGGCTTCGAATATGGCTATGCCTCGACCGCGCCCAACACATTGGTGCTGTGGGAAGCGCAGTTCGGCGATTTCGCCAACGGCGCACAGGTGATGATCGATCAGTTCATCGCCGCCGGCGAGGCCAAGTGGCTGCGCGTCAACGGCCTCGTGATGCTGTTGCCGCATGGTTATGAGGGCCAGGGTCCGGAGCATAGCTCGGCCCGGCTGGAGCGCTTTCTCCAGCTATGCGCCGAAGATAATATGCAGGTATGCAACATCACCACGCCGGCCAATTACTTCCACGCTCTGCGCCGCCAGCTGCATCGCAATTTCCGCAAGCCGCTGATCATCATGGCGCCGAAATCGCTGCTGCGGCACAAGTCAGCGGTCTCGACCGTCGATCAGTTCACGGGCGACAGCCACTTCCAGCGCATTCTTTCCGATCCGAATGCGCCCGCGGACAAGGATGTGAAGCGGGTGGTGCTCTGTTCGGGCAAGCTATTCTATGATCTCGCCGAGGCTCGCGACGCAGCCGGAGACAAGCACACCACGATCATCCGGATCGAGCAGATCTATCCCTTCCCGGCCGAGGCGCTGGTCAAGCGCATCGCGCGGATGGCCGATCTCGAGACGGTTGTTTGGGCTCAGGAAGAGCCCAAGAACAATGGCGCCTGGTTCTTCGTCGAGCCGCTGATAGAAGACGTTCTGAAGGAAGCCGGCGCCAAGCCCGCCCGTGCGAGCTATGCTGGCCGCGCGGCCTCGGCCGCGACCGCGACCGGCCTGATGCGCAAGCATGTCGAACAGCAGAAGGCACTGGTGGCGGCAGCTCTGGGACATAAGGAATAAGAGATGGCAGTTGACGTAGTCGTCCCGACCCTGGGTGAATCGATCACCGAAGCGACGCTCGGCCAGTGGCTCAAGCAGCCCGGCGAGGCCGTGAAGGCCGACGAGCCAATCGCGAGCCTCGAGACCGACAAGGTTGCCGTCGAGGTGAACGCTCCGGTCGCGGGCGTGATGGGGCCGCTGGCGGTCGCCGAGGGCGATACCGTCAATGTCGGCGCCGTCATCGCGCAGATCGAGGCCGGCAAGGCCCCAGCTGACGCCGCCACGCTCAAAGTCGAGAACCGCACCGCCGTCGGCCAGGCCGAAGTCGCCGCCCCGCCGGAGCCTGCCGCCGCGCCCGCCTCAGATAGTGACCCGGTGACGCTCTCCCCGGCCGTGCGTCGCGCGGTGCTTGAGCATGGCGTCGATCCGTCGCGCATCCAGGGCAGCGGCAAGGATGGCCGGATCACCAAGGACGATGTCCTGGCCGCCGCTAAGCAGAAGGAAACGGAAAAGCCGGCTCCAGCGCCCGCCCCTGTATCGGTGCCCGCTCCAGCGACGCCATCGGTGTCTTCCGGCGACCGCCACGAGGAGCGCGTCCGCATGACGCGCCTGCGCCAGACCATCGCCTCGCGCCTCAAGGATGCCCAGAACACCGCCGCGATCCTGACGACCTTCAACGATGTCGACATGACCGCCGTCATCGCCGCACGCACCAAATACAAGGATCTGTTCGAGAAGAAGCATGGCGTGAAGCTCGGTTTCATGGGCTTCTTCGTGAAGGCCGCCTGCATGGCGCTGAAGGATGTGCCATCAGTCAACGCCGCGATCGAAGGCGATGAGATCGTCTATCGCGACTATGCCGATATCTCGGTCGCGGTCTCCGCGCCGAACGGCCTCGTCGTTCCCGTGATCCGCAATGCCGACCAGCTCTCCGTCGCCGCGATCGAGAAGACCATCGGAGATTTCGGAGCCCGCGCGAAGGACGGCAAGCTCAGCATGGATGAAATGAAGGGCGGCACCTTCACTATCTCCAATGGCGGCGTGTTCGGTTCGCTGATGTCGACCCCGATCATCAACCCGCCGCAGTCCGGCGTACTTGGCCTGCACCGCATCGAGGATCGCCCGGTCGTCCGCGACGGTCAGATCGTCGTTGCCGAATATTGCACGACGAATGGCCAGGGATGCCTCGCATTGCGTGCGCGCGGTGTCAAAGAGTCCGAGTCTCGTGTACACGCGCCCGATGGTCTCTAGTAATTTGCCCTGAATCGCCGGCTCGTCACGAAGCTGGCCCATGATCCGTTGGGCTCCCCTATCAACGATCTCTCTTGCGGTCACGATGTTTCCCCTGGCTTCTGATGGATCAATTACTTTGAACAAATCAACAAGGAATTCCGTGACTCTCTCTGCAGTCTTGGCTTCGATGCGCGCCTGCTCCGCCTGCGCCTGGGCCGCCCTTTCCGCCTCGACGGCGCGGGCAAGGTTGAAGCGTGCCCGGGCGTAGAGAATCTGTG
>CAYLIK010000213.1:0-4215 GCA_964383565.1 uncultured Sphingomonadaceae bacterium | reverse complement strand
CGGGCATGATGTTAGTTCAGAGCGCCTGGTGAAGCCAAGCTGGGCGTGAGGCGGTAACGGTAGCCATTTTGCATCCCGTCATCGACGCTGACAGTCATGTGCAGAATGATAATGGTAGTGATGGGGTGCGCGCGGTGTACAAGTCGAGGCTTATGCACCGTGGCATGAGGTGGTGAATGGTCGTTCATGCCGGCGAGGGTGGTCGCGCGCTTTTCTCGTTTATTGCTGATCGTCGACCGCGACCGAATCATCCAATTCTCTGAAAACCCAGTTGATGTATCATGCAGGGACAGTTGATCATGAAAAACCGAATCTGCGAGTTTCGACGGAAAGCCGAGTTTACCCAATCGCAGCTTAGCGAAAAAACGCGCATAAGCCGGAGCAGGCTCCAGAGAATCGAAGCCGGCGTTGAGTCCGTACGAGCCGATCATGCACTGCGAATCTGCGCTACGTTGGAAGTAACTCTGGATACCGTCTTTCCAACGACCCGCGGGGTCCTTGAGCGGTTCGCCCATACGGGAAAATCGTGCTGGGAACTCTTGGATGATAAGGAGTGCCGCGAGCAGTTGGAGGCGGTGGGGATGGATACGGACCCCCTGCACTGGACGTTTCGATATTGCCTTAAAGGCAGGGTGGAAGGTGCGGTGGCGGTTTCTGGCAGGGACAAACGCCGCCTGTGTTCGGCAGTGCAAAGCCTAACATGCGACGCCAGCGAATTCGTCGTCTTCGACGGAGATGGCGAGCGTATCGTTCTCAATTTGAAACATCTGGAGCTATGCCGATTTCTGTTCGAACGAGCAGACAATGTAAATGATGAGGAAGACGGAAATTGTACGCAGCAGCTTCGGCTGTTTCTAGCCGGTGACAAAGAGCCGCATGGATTCGAGGTTGAGCCTGACGATAAGAAGATCGACATAAACTTGGCCGATAGCAAGGATGAACCCGGTGCGCAGACCCAGACATTACTGCATGCAATCGAAGGTGCGCACGGCAACGATCAGGTCTTGAGTTTCGAGGACATTGACGGCGAGCGAATATTCTTCCGTCGTGAGTCCGTCGCGCTCATGACCGTGCCCTTGATCTGTGTAGAACCCGCGTTGTTGTATACGGTCGTCCAAGAGGAAGGCGAGGGGCAATGATTGTCGATCGTATATCCGGACAATAGACGACTTTGGTGGATACGTTACTTCGACGCAATCCAGAATGGAGAATTGTCGCGCCTTTAGGCCGATCGATCCTCCGTTGGAATCGGGGATGATCGCTCAGGCAACTCAGAATTTTAGCCAGACATCGGATTTCGCGAAAAATAGGCCCTACACTTCCCGGCGGCGGCCCAGCCCGTTCGATTTGGCAGAAGTGTAGCGAAGATTCCTAAATACCGCAGGAAATGGGCTCCAGTCCCGTGAAACAAGTGATCCCTAGGCCGCGCTCAGTAGGCCCGACTTAGGTTAACGCAACTACACCAAGTAAATAATTGATTTCATGTGTTTATCGTCGATCGAGCGGCCGGCATTCGGGAGCACACAAGCATTGACCACGCTTCGCTGCTTTTCAGTGTATGATTCCTATCACAGACCGACCGCCCAGTCGTCTGTAGGCTCCATCCGCTAGAGGGATGGAAGTGCGTCCATGAGCAGGATCGCTAAGACCCCGAGCGCCTGGTTCGACGAGTTGGATGAGTATTTCCAGCGGCAGCCCCGCGCGTCCAACCCAAAATTAGAACAGAGGCCTGTGCCCATCACGGAGCCGTTCCCCGCGTTGTCCGTTGCCGCCACGTGGCAGGCGATGAATTGTGGCCCTGCCCAAGCACGGGATAGAACTAACTTTTGCGACGATGCCACGGGTCAAAGCTTCTTCGATGCTGCGGGGGCCGTAGTTAGGCACCCCTGCATAGCAACGATAGGAAAGCGGTGAGCACCTCGGAAACACAAGCAGGCGGTGAGCCGGACTCGTCCGGCGCTTGCACGTGCATTTTCTGCGCTGCACAGCAAGCGTGGTCCGCGACTGTTGTGGGCGATGGGGGATACCAGCTTCCGGCTGAGGCCAGTTGGGCTTTTCAGACCAGCAGCGGCAGCCAGGACATCAACGGGTTATTGAGCGCAAGCAAGTGGACGGGAAGCATCACTTACAGCTTTCCGGCGAGTGCTTCGTTTTATGAAGATTCCTACGGCAGCAACGAGCCAGGCTTTGGATTCTCACAACTGAACTCGACGCAACAGGCCGCCGCCACAGCGGCGGTTCAGATGTACAACACCATCTCGAACGCAAACATTACGCAGATAACCGAAACCGCAAGCGTTCACGCCGATCTGCGCTTCGCGAATTCGACGTTGCCGAGCACGGCATGGGCATATTACCCGGGCAATTACCCCGAGGCCGGCGACTCCTGGTTCGGATCGAATTTCACAAACCCAATCAAGGGCACATACGCCTATGCCGGCTTCATGCACGAGCTGGGGCATGCGCTCGGCCTGAAGCACGGGCAAGAGACCAATGTCTATGGCCCGCTGCCGTCGGCGCACGATTCGATGGAATTTTCGGTGATGACCTACCGCAGCTATGTGGGCGCTGCGCTGAACGGTTACACCAACCAGGGGTCGAGCTATGCGCAGACCCTGATGATGGACGACATCGCCGCCATCCAGTTCATGTATGGCGCGAACTTCAACACCAACAACGGCAATACGACCTATACCTGGAGCGCGTCTACCGGCGAGATGTTCCTGAACGGCGTGGGTCAAGGCGCGCCGAGCGGCAACCGCATCTTCCTGACGATCTGGGACGGAGGCGGCGCCGACACCTACGACATGTCGAACTATTCGAGCGGCGTGTCGATCGATCTTACGCCCGGTGGCTGGAGCACCACGACCTTCGCTCAGCTTGCCGACCTTAACCAATTCGCCGCGGGCTATGAGGCGCGCGGCAACGTGTTCAATGCGCTGCAGTATAACGGCGATGCGCGCTCGCTGATTGAAAACGCAATAGGTGGCGTCGGCGCGGACGTGGTTCTCGGCAATGCCGCCGTCAATGCTCTTTACGGCAATGGCGGCAACGACACGCTTTCCGGATTGGATGCCGCGGATACTTTAACCGGCGGGACTGGCGCGGACCTGTTGATAGGCGGCAATGGCGCCGACGTGTTCGTCTTCGACGACGGCGATACCGGTGCAAGTGTCGGGCAGCGCGATTGGATCACGGATTTTTCCGTCGGGACTGACAGGCTTGATCTTATCCTGTTGGACGCAAGCTCGCTGACGGGTGTCGATGATCTTTTCATGTGGCTGGGAACCGCCGCATTCATGGGTGGCGCCGGTTCGCTGCGTGAGTATTACGATGCGTCGCGCGGCATGACTGTGATTGAAGGCGACACGAATGGCGATAACACCGCCGATTTCGCCATCGATCTGAGCGGCAATCTCGCTCTTACGCAGACCGACTTTGCCGCCGGCAGCCTAGTCCTGGATCAGACGCTCAACGGCAGTTCGGGCGACGATACGCTAACCGCGGCAGGCGGCGTCCCCGCCACGATTTACGGGCTCGGTGGCAACGACACGCTAACCGGCGGCGCAAGCAACGACGTCATTGACGGCGGCAGTGGCAACGACATCATCAACGGGCTGGCGGGGATGGACTCCCTGATCGGCGGCAGCGGCAACGACACATTCTATGTCGACGCCATGGGCGATGCCGTCGTGGAAAGCGCGGGCGGCGGTGTCGATACGGTGATTTCCACCGCGATGTCCTACACGCTGGGCAGCGAAATCGAGATCGGCCAGAGCGGCACGTCGTCGGGCATCCTTCTCACCGGCAATTCGCTGGCCAACACGCTGACCGGCAACAGCGGCAATGACACGTTGCATGGTGGCAGCGGCGACGACTCGTTGTTCGGCGGTATGGGCAACGACGTGCTGTATGGCGACGCGGGCAACGACTCGCTAACCGGCGGGGGCGGCAACGACACGTATGTGCTGGACAGCGGCACGGACACCGTCATCGAAAGCGCGGGTGGCGGCACCGACACCGTGCAGATGCTCGGCAACTACACGATCCAGGCGAATATCGAGGTTGGCCAGCTGATCGGAGCGGGCAACTATACGATCGCCGGCGGCGGCGGCAACGATACGCTCTACGGCAACAGCGGTGACAATTCACTGATCGGCGGCACTGGCGCGGACGTCATGGTTGGCGGCGCCGGCAACGACCTCTACGCCGTGG
>CAYLIK010000212.1:0-4216 GCA_964383565.1 uncultured Sphingomonadaceae bacterium | reverse complement strand
CTGATAAGGCCAAGGCAAGCGCGCACCTGACCGCCGGCGCCAAGCGCGTCGTCATTTCGGCCCCGGCTACCGGCGTCGACAAGACGATCGTGTTCGGCGTGAACCATGACGCGCTGACCGCCGACGATATCGTCATCTCCAACGCGAGCTGCACCACCAACTGCCTCGCGCCGCTGGCCAAGGTGCTGCACGATGCGATCGGCATCGAAAGCGGCTTCATGACGACGATCCACAGCTACACCAACGATCAGAACACGCTGGATCAGCTCCACAAGGACATGCGCCGCGCCCGCGCCGCCGCCCTTTCGATGATCCCGACCACCACCGGCGCCGCCCGCGCGGTCGGCGAGGTTCTGCCCGAGTTGAAAGGCAAGCTGGACGGCTCGTCGGTGCGCGTACCGACCCCGAACGTCTCGGTCGTCGACCTCAAGTTCATCGCCAAGCGCGACACCACGGTTGACGAGGTCAATACTCTGCTGAAGGTCGCGTCTGAAGCTGGTCCGCTCAAGGGCGTGCTCGGCTATTCGGACGAGCCGCTGGTTTCGATCGACTATAATGGCGATCCGCGCAGCTCCACCGTCGATAGCCTCGAAACCGCGGTCATCGACAAGAAGCTCGTCCGCGTGCTGAGCTGGTACGACAATGAATGGGGTTTCTCGAACCGCATGATCGACACCACCGGCGTGGTCGCGAAGTTCCTCTGACAATTTCCCCTCCCGCTCGAGGGGGGGGTCAGGGGAGGGGGTATCCCTCGTTTCAATGGGGTCGCTTGTATCGTTGACAAGCCCACCCCCAACCCCTCCCGCCTGCGGGAGGGGAGTTTTAAGGGATCGATATGACCTTCAAAACCCTCGACGACATCGGCGACGTGCGCGGCAAGCGCGTGCTGGTCCGTGAAGACCTCAACGTGCCGATGGACGGCGCAAAGGTGACTGACGACACCCGCCTGCGCGCCGCCGCGCCGACGATCGCCGAACTATCGGACAAAGGCGCGATCGTCCTCGTCCTCGCCCATTTCGGCCGCCCCAAGGGCAACCCGAGCCCGGAATTTTCGCTGGCGCAGATCACCCAGCCTTTCTCCCGCGTACTGGGCCGTGAGGTTCGCTACGTCGATTGGGAAGGCGACAAGGACGCCGTCGCCACGCTCCAGCCCGGCGACATAGCCGTCCTCGAGAACACCCGCTTCTTCGGCGGCGAGGAAAAGAATGATCCCAAGGTCGTCGAACGCTTCGCCGCCCTCGGCGACATCTACGTCAACGACGCCTTCTCCGCCGCCCACCGCGCCCATGCCTCGACCGAGGGCCTGGCGCATGTGCTGCCAGCCTATGCCGGCCGCTCGATGCAGGCCGAACTGGAAGCGCTCGAAAAGGCGCTCGGGGCTCCGCAGCACCCGGTCGCGGCTGTGGTTGGCGGCGCGAAGGTTTCCACCAAGCTCGATGTGCTCAAGCATCTGGTCAGCAAGGTCGATCATCTCATCATTGGCGGCGGCATGGCCAACACCTTCCTCGCCGCGCGCGGGGTCGATGTCGGCAAGTCGCTGTGCGAGCATGACCTGAAAGATACGGTGCTCGAAATCCTCGAAGCCGCCGACAAGGCCAGCTGCACCGTGCATCTGCCCTATGACGTGGTGGTCTCCAAGGAATTCAAGGCGAACCCACCGACCCGCACCGTAAACGTCCACGAGGTCGCCGACGACGAGATGATCCTCGACGTCGGCCCCGCCGCCGTCGAAGCACTCGGTGACGCCCTCAAGACCTGCAAGACTTTGGTCTGGAACGGCCCGCTCGGCGCGTTCGAAACGCCGCCCTTCGATACGGCCACCGTCGCACTCGCCAAGACGGCGGCCGCGCTCACCCAGAGCGGATCGCTGGTCTCGGTCGCCGGCGGCGGTGATACCGTCGCCGCGCTCAACCATGCCGGCGTCGCCGACGACTTCACCTTCGTCTCGACGGCGGGCGGCGCCTTCCTCGAATGGATGGAAGGCCGCGAGCTGCCAGGCGTCAAAGCGCTGGGATAAGCACTTCTCTGTTGGAGGCCCTTGACGCATAAGGCGCTCAAGGGAACGCCAAATGACAAAAGATGGTGCGCAATCGTTGCTGGGCCTGGCCGCAAAGCTGGCGCTCCTGCTGATCGGCTGGCTGAGCGCCATCGCCTTGACCACGCTTACGCCCGTGCTGGCCCAGATCAGCGCGCATTTCGCCGCGACTCCGGGCGCAGACGCTGTGATTCGGGGGCTGGTAACGTCGGTCGGTGCGGCGATGATCGTGGGCGCTCCGGCGGGCGGCTTTCTGTCTGAACGCTTTGGCGAACGTGCTGTCCTGTTATGGTCGCTGCCGCTCTTCGCGTTGGCGGGTGGTGCGGGGCTTTTCCTTGACGATCCATGGGCATTGCTGGTCAGCAGGGTGATGCTGGGGCTTTCCGTCGGCGCGGCTGGCGTGGCGGCGGCGGCGCTGCTCGCCAATGGAGTGGCCGATGAGGACCGCAATCGCTGGCTCGGCTATTTCACGCTCAGCGGCATGCTTGCCGGTGTGCTGTTCACGCCGATTTCCGGCATGCTCGGGTCGATCCACTGGCGCTACGTCTTCCCCATCCATCTCATCGCGATACCGATGCTGTGCGCGATCTGGATATTGGTCCGGCCCGCTGGAAGGGCGAGCTCGGGCCAGCGCCAGCAGGATCGCCAGCGCAATGCATTCCCCTGGGGCATCGTCATCCTCGGCATGGCCTGCGGCGTCGCCGCCAGCGGGTTGATCGCCTATCTGCCGTTCCTGTTCTCCGAAATGGGTTTCGGGGAGCCGAAGAAGGTTGCCACGGCCCTGACCTCGGGCATCCTCGGATCCGCCGTCACCGCCTTTTTCTTCGGTGCGGTGCGTCGCTGCCTTGCTGCCGTGCCGGTGTTTGTAATCGGCTTCTTGTTGGTAGCCATCGGCGTCGGCGTCATATGCCTGACGAGGGCCTATGAACTTCATTCCATCGGCATGTTCTTCGCGGGGCTGGGCAATGGCCTGCTGACACCCAATCTCTACGCCGTCGCGACATCCACCTCGCCAGACCAGCGCGCCCGCCGCTTGGGGCTGGCTCGTGCCGGCTATTTCGGCGCGCCGTTGGTGGCCCAGATTCCGTTCGAGCCGCTCGCCGCCGCCCATGGCGCGTTCGGCGTCATGTTCGCGATCACGGCATTCGCCATCTTCATGATGGGCGCGATCCTGTTGGGCCGCCATCGGCTCGCCGCGCCAGTCTGACCTTTCAAGGTTAGCGAGGTTGCGCATATGTCGATCGCGTTATATCGCGCCCGCGAAGAACAAGGAGACAGGTAGGCGTATGAACGATCAGGACATGACCATGAAGATCGCCCAGGGCAACGGCTTCATCGCCGCGCTCGACCAGAGCGGCGGTTCGACCCCCAAGGCGCTCAAGGGCTATGGCATCGAGGAAGACGCCTATTCCGGCGACGAGGAAATGTTCGGCCTGATCCACCAGATGCGCTCGCGCATCATCACCGCGCCGTCCTTCAGCGGCGACAAGGTGGTCGGCGCGATCCTGTTCGAACGCACCATGGACGGCCAGATCGACGGCAAGCCCGTGCCGGCCGTTTTGATCGAGCGCGGCGTCGTCCCCTTCATCAAGATCGACAAGGGGCTTGAGGACGAGAAGAATGGCGTTCAGCTGATGAAGCCGATGCCCGAGCTTGACGCGCTGCTTGAGCGTTCGAAGGCGCTCGGCGTGTTCGGCACCAAGGAACGCTCGGTCATCAACCTCGCCAACCGCGAGGGCATTGCCGCTGTCGTCAAGCAGCAGTTCGAAGTCGGCAAGCAAGTGCTGGCCGCCGGGCTGATGCCGATCATCGAGCCCGAAGTGAACATTAAGAGCGCCGAGCGCGCTGAGGCCGATCAGATCCTGCTCGAAGAAATCCTGAAGGAACTGGACCTGCTGCCCGCTGGCCAGCAGGTCATGCTGAAGCTCAGCCTTCCCGCCAAGTCCGGCCTGTTCGACGCGCTGGTCGATCACCCCAAGGTGCTGCGCGTCGTCGCACTGTCGGGCGGCTTCAAGCGCCCCGAGGCGTGCGCCCAGCTCGCCCAGAACCGCGGCATCATCGCCAGCTTCAGCCGCGCGCTGCTGGAAGATCTCCGCCACCAGATGAGCGACGCTGAATTCGACGCGTCGCGCGGCTCGGCAATCGACGAGATCTACACCGCGTCGACCAAGAAGACGGCCT
>CAYLIK010000211.1:0-4238 GCA_964383565.1 uncultured Sphingomonadaceae bacterium | reverse complement strand
GTCGCGAGGACGCGCGTCCGCACTACCCTGACACCCGCCGCCTCAGCCGCGGCCCCGTCGCCGAATGATATGGGGACCGCCGCCGCACCGCCGGCGACCGACGCTGCGACCGCCGCCACGGCGCCTGCCATGGACACGGCAACGGCGGCTGCAGCGCCTGTTCCGGGCGCAGTCGATCCGGCCAAGGCTCAGGCTGCCGATCAAATGATCGCGCAGAACTGGAGCAAATATGATGCGACCGGCAAAGGTCAACTGACCCCGCTGGAGTTCGGGTCGTGGGTGCTCGCAGCGCAAGGCAACGACATGGGCCAGCAGATCGAGAAAAGCCGCCAGAGCCGGCAGGCGAATCTGCCTTCGACCAAGGTTCTGAACGCGACTTCGGCTGAATTCTCGAAGGCCGATTCGAACAAGGACCGCATGATTTCGCAGGACGAACTGCGGACTTATCTGGCCGGTTAATATTGCCCGAAAGGTGGAAGGGGGGCCACGGCTCCCCTTCTGCGTTTCTTCAACCTTGAGCGATGTTTGTCTGACTCAGGCGAACAAGCTTTTGCCGGTCATTGAACAAGGCGTTGTTCGTGAAGTTGATCTTCATCGGCACCTTGTAACGCGTCAGCCGCTTCATGCAGTGTTTGCGAACTATTGATCTTAGTGCATTGAAATCGCTGGTATTTACTTTTGGACGGACCATCGCGCAAACGACCTGCCCCATCAGGGGATGGCTTTCCCCGGAGACGGCGACCTCCGCCACCTCGTCAATTTCGCTGATTATCGCTTCGACTTCGCTGGGAAACACCTTCTCGCCGCCGACATTGATGAGATCGCTGTTACGCCCGAGGATGCGCAGCCAGCCGTCCCGTTGCTCGACCCGGTCTCCGGTGCACAGCCACCCGTCCTTGGCCAGCGGCTGTTCCGCGTTCAGGTAGCCAAGCATCGTGGTGGACGCGCGCACCCAGAGCATACCTTCGATCACCTGCGCGGTATCGCCGTGGAACTTGATCCAGAGTTCGTCGCCCGCGCGGGTCTTCACGCTGGGCGCGCCGAATTCGGAGCTGCCATATTTCTGGCGCAGCTCGGCGTTCGGGAGGATTTCGGCGATGCGTGCCAGTGTGGCGCCGTCCATCGGCTCGGATCCGAAGGTGACGATCCGCAGCGAACCGAGATCCGCCGCCTCCGCCGCGCCGCTCATGCACAACAGCTTCAGGAAAGAAGGTGAGGTCGGCAGTATCTCGACCTGCCAGCGGGCGATCGCCCTGCAAATCGCCGGGGGGCTGCGATCCCGCTCGATCACCAGCAGTCCGCCAGCGTGGAGCGTGTAGAATAAAGTGTCCAGCCCCGCGACATGGTCGAGCAGCAGGAAGGCGAGGGTTCGGGCGGGCTTCATGGGCCGCTCATAGGCCGACAGGAAGGCGTCCAGATCGTGCAGGATCGCCTTGGGCGTTCCGCTGGATCCCGAGGAGAATATGACGAAGCCGGCGCGGCCCTCCGCCCGCAACCCGTCGATCAGGGGATGGGAGCCGCCATGTCTCAGCCGGTGGAAAGCCGGTGCGCCGTCCGGCGAGAAGCGGAACGCGCCCGTCGCGGCGCAATCCGCCAACGCCGTCTCAAGATCGGCCCTGGGTGACAGGAAAGCGACGATGCAGCCCCGCCGGAACAGCGCCAGCGCCAAGGCAATCGCCCGGAAGCTGAAATCGGATTGCAGGCCGACGACGTCGCCGCCGCTGATCCGGTGCTGATCGATGAGGTCGTCCGCATCATTCACTGCGTCGATGAGGTCGCCATAGCTGTGGCCGGTGTCGCGCTCGGCAATCGCCGGGGCCGCGCGGCGATCGGCCATCATGCCGAACAGGCGCTCAAGACGCAGGGCAGGGGTCATCAGCTCACGCCTCCAAGATACAGGACCTGGCCGGTGATGAAGTCGCTCTCGTCGCGCAGGAAGAAATCGAGCGCGTTGGTGACGTCGTCGAAGGTTCCCATCCGCTTCACGGCCTGCCGGTCGATCAGGCTCGCCATCTTGTCCTGCGGAACGCCGCGGATCAGATCAGTGTCGATTGGCGTGGGGCCGAGCGCGTTGACGGTGATGCCGTAGCTCGCAAGTTCGCGCGCCATGATCCGGGTCAGGCTTTCAACCGCCGCCTTGGAGGCAGCGTAGGCAGCCTCGCCTTCAAGGCGGAGCGGGGTCGCCACCGTCGCGAAATTGATGATCCGGCCGGTTTTGGCGCGCAGCATCACCTTGGCCGCCTCACGGCACAGCAGGAAGGTGCCGAAGACATTGGTGTTGAACACGTTCTGAAGCGTCGACAGCGGCGTGAGCAGCAGATGGTTCATCGACGCGATGCCGGCATTGTTGATGATGCAGTCGATCCCGCCCTGTTCGGCGGCGACCTTGCGGACCATGGCGACCACTGCCCGCTCGTCGGCCACGTCCAGGCAGAAATGACGGTATCCGGGCGGGGCGTCGTCCATCTCGCCCCGGCTGCAGCCCGCGACTTGCCAGCCCAGCGCCTGATAATGGTCGACCAGGTGGCGCCCGATACCCTTGCGCGTGCCGGTGATGATCATGCTCTTGCCGGTCATGCGGTGGCGAGCTCCGCTTCCACGAAATCGACGAAGGCGCCGACGTTGCGATAGGGGCTGTTGCGCATCGACATCGCCTTTTCGCTGGCGAGGACCACGTCGCGGCCGAATTCGTCGGAGATCGCCGCCTCGATCGCGCTGACCAGCATCACCAGCGACAGCGAATCGAGCCCGTCGCCGCCGTCATAGAGCTGGGTTTCCAGCGTCGGTTTCTTGAGATGGTCATAGCCGAGGTCGGCATTGACCTCCTTGATCACCTTCGTGACCACTTCGATAATCCTGTCTCGCAAATTTTCCTCCTTTTGTGGCGCTGCGGCTGTCGGGCTCATCGCCTGAAGACGACCTTGGCGGGGTTGCCCTGGAGGATGACGTCCTCGGGATAGCGCCGGTTGACCAGGCTGTTGGCCGCGACGATGGTGTTGTCGCCGATCACGGCGCCGTCAGTGATGGTGGAGCCAGCCCCGATCCAGACATTGTCCCCGATGCGAATTCCGCGCGAGACCACCCCGATATCCTCGAGATGCCTGCCTTTCTCGCCATGGGCATAATTTTGACCAAGGATGTTGACGTTGGGGCCGCAGATGAAGTTGCGGCCGACGAAAATTCCGCCTTCGCCCGCTGAAATGAAGCACCCGTTCGCGATGCCGCCGCGATCACCGATGCTTAAAATGCCTTCGCTCGCCTTTATTTTCGTGAAGGATCCGACGACGCAGTTCTTGCCCAATATTATCCGCTTCGTGAGATCAACTTCCGCCTTAGGGCTAATTTTGCCTTTATATCTAAAGTAATAGTATAGAGAAACGACAAATGACGGCGTTAAAATCCTATTAAGACCGAGGATAATCTTATTCTCTTTCATGGAACGCATACTCGCATGCATGTCGAATCGTTCCGGAAGATCGATCCGATACGACACATTTTTATGGATTTTTAACATCTATTGCAACGCAAAATAGCGACCTATAGTGCGATGTGCCGTTATGGGGCGGGTTGACGGCCGTTGCGTTTCGTCAAGGAACCAGCACGGTTCAGCTTCGTTCGATCTTCGCCGTTGACGAAACGGGGGCTTGGCGGGATATACGGGGAATTATGGCGGGGTCTCAATTGGTTGCGTTGGAGCGGTTGGCGGGGGCGCCTATTTCTTTTTTATACTCTGCCGTGCGAAGGCTTTTGAGCCTTTCAATCATCCGTTCCTCGGCGGCGTTCGGTTTGTCCGGCGCCGCTTTTGCTATGGGCACGCTTCTGCTCGCGCGCTCCATGCCGGTCGAGCAGTTCGGTGAATTTTCGCTGCTGGTCGCGCTCTACAATATTTTCTGCCTCCTCACGCCCGCCGGCATCGATCAGATCGCGGTTCGGCACAGGCTCTCGGCGAGCGTCAGGCTGTTCGGGACATCGGCGGCCATCAGTGCCGGTATCGGGATTCTCGTCGGCTTGGCTGTCTACGCGGTTGGACGTCTTGACGGCTGGGACGCGAGTGCGCTTGCGATGGCTGTCGCGATCGGCGGCATGGTCGTGATCGCCAGCGGGCTTTATCGCGCGGCTGGCAATCTTGGCGCCGCAGTGTGGATATTCACGGCCGCCAACTGGGGGCTGCTGCTCATTGGCCTGACGGGCCAGTTTGTGGACATGCCGACGACCCGGCTGCCATTCACCCTGTTCTT
>CAYLIK010000210.1:0-4261 GCA_964383565.1 uncultured Sphingomonadaceae bacterium | reverse complement strand
ATGTCCGCAATTACGATCGGCGCAAAGATATCGAGGACCCCGACCATCCGAAGGCCCTACTCGCGCAGCGGCGCAACGCCCGTGAGCAGCGATTGCTGATGCAGTTCTTGAGCCTGTCGCGTCACGCTCAGGTCTATTACGAGGGCATCGAGCAACGCCGCCTCAATCCGCGCCATCACCTGCGCAAGATCGTGGCATTGAGCGAAATCTACGGCGTGGACGCCGTCGACCGCGCGATCCAGGACGGCATTGCCTTCCACGCTTATAGCTGCGAGTACATCGCCAATATCCTTGAGATGCGAGCCCGGGCGCTCCCCGAACCCGGTGCGCTGCATCTCACCCGTCGCCAGGACCTCCTGGATATCGAGATCGCCGCACCAGATCTCTCACCCTATGAGATCGATGACGATGAGACCTGAGCGTAAGACCACACCCGGCATCGAGCCCGCAACCGATTCGCTGCGCGCGCAACTGACGAACCTCAAACTGTCGTATCTGCTCGAGCACTTTGAATCCCTGACACAACAAGCCGGTGCCGAGCAGTGGACTCACGTCCAGTATCTGGCGCGGCTGATCGAAGGCGAGGCCCACCGGCGCGAAGACCGCAGCATCCAACGCAGGGTTGATCATGCCCGCTTTCCGGTACTCAAGACCCTCGATCAATTCGATTGGGGCTGGCCGAAGAAGATCAACCGACCCCAGATCCAGAATCTGTTCCGCCTACGCTTCATCGAGGACAACGCCAACGTCATCTTCATCTCCAACGTCGGCTTGGGCAAAACTCACCTCAGCATCGCCCTTGGACATACCGCCTGTTTGCGCGGCTACACAGTGTTCTTTACCACCGCGGTGGATATCATCAACACGCTCTCCGCCGCGCAGGCGCACGGCAACCTTAAACGCGAACTGCGCAAATACCTCCAACCGCGCCTGCTTCAAATCGACGAACTCGGCTACTTACCTATCGACAAACATGGCGCCGACCTGCTCTTCCAGGTCATCAGCCAACGTTATGAGCGTGGCGCGATCGTCCTCACTACAAATCGCGCCTATAAGCACTGGCCCGAGATCTTCAACAACGACACCACGCTCACCTCCGCGCTCCTCGATCGCCTGCTCCATCACGCCGAAACCGTCCTCATCGAGGGCAAAAGCTATCGCATGAAAGACCGGATCGAGGGGTGAATTGCATCGCTTTGCGGTCGGTCTTCGATCACGAATTTCAAACCGGAAGAATTACACGATAATCACGCCGCCGCTCACAATCTGCGCTATCAAGATGAGATTCGTGGCAACCTCTTCGAACAGGTCGAAAAGGCACTGGAGTTGCTTCATTCCAAATACCTGAAAGCCTATATTAGCTATCAAGCCCCGGTGGCCACCCAAACTCCCCCAGTGATGGCCACTTCAAAATCCCCCAGTAGGCGGTAGGCCGATGTACTAATCGGCAGTAGCCGCGGCGGCGGCGACAGGACATGATCGCCCCTCGATTTAACGAGGGGATTGGGAGTGAATGTCTTGACGCCACAGCAAAGAAGTACCGTTGTCACGCTGCTGCAGAACAATGTTTCGCAGCATGAAATCAGCCGTAAGACGGGGATAGATCGCAAGACGATAAGGAAGTTCGCGCAGGCGATATTCGCTGCTGCCGCGTCGTCGGCGTCAAATTCCCCCATGGCCACCGGCTCGCCGGGGCTGACTGATCAAATTCCCCCACCCCGGCCACCGGCTCCGGCAGGGACACAGCCGTCGGCACTTCCGGCGCATGCACGCTCAGCCTGCGAGCTGCACCGGGCGTGGATCGAAGCCCAAGTTCGCCTGGGTCGCAACGCCACAGCGATCTACCAGGAACTGGTGGATTGCTATGATTTCCAGAGCCGCTATAACAGCGTCAAGCGTTTCTGCCGCAGCGTGCGCAAAAGCGAGCCGGAGCAGTTCGACCGACTGGAGTTTCTGCCCGGGGAAGAAGCCCAGGTCGATTACGGCGAGGGCGCTCTCACGCTGTATCCCACGAGCAGCCGCTATCGCAAACCCCGGTTGTTCGTGATGACCTTGCGTTACTCGCGCCGCTCGTTCCGGCGTGTGGTCTGGAAGTCGAGCAGCGAGGTCTGGGCACGTCTGCATGAGGATGCCTTCCGCTACTTTGGCGGCTGCCCGCAATACGTAGTTCTGGACAATTTGAAAGAGGGCGTGATCAAGCCGGACATCTACGAGCCCGAACTCAACCGCGTATATGCGGCGATGCTAGCCCACTACGGCGTGGTGGCCGACCCGGCGCGCATCCGGGATCCCAATCGCAAGGGAACCGTCGAGTCGGCAATCCAGCATACCCAGGCCACGGCGCTCAAGGGGCGGCGCTTCGAGTCGATCGAGGCGCAGAACGCCTATCTCACCCACTGGGAAGAGAACTGGGCGGCCAAGCGTATCCACGGCCGGGCCAAGCGCCAGGTCGAGGAGATGTTCCAGGAAGAGCGCTCGCAGCTCAAGACCCTGCCCATCGAAGGCTTCCGCTACTTCACCGAAGGCACGCGCACCGTGTTGGACGACACCACCGTCCAAGCCGATGGCGCCTGGTACGCGGCGCGGCCGGCGCCGATCGGTTCGATCGTTCTGGTTCGTCTCTACGAACACGAGATCGAAATCCGCGATCTGAAGACCCTGGCGCTGATCCGTCGTCACTCCCGCGCCACGCACAAGGGCGACGTCAATCTGCCCGATGCCGAGCGGGTGTTCAACCCCTCCCGACAAACCCGGCAGATCCTCGTGCGCGCCGAAGCCATCGGCGCCAAGACGCAGGAACTTTGCCTCAAGCTCTTCGAGCGGCGCGGGCGCGAAGGGCAAAAGAGCATGTGGGGCATCGTTGGGCTGGGCTCCCGCTATCCGGCCTGGCTCCTGGAGCAGGCGTGCGCCACGGCGCTTGCCCGACAGATCCCGTCCTATAAGGCGGTGCGCGCCATCGCCGATCAACTGTTCGCCCAGGTGGCGACACGCCTTGATGCGCGCCAGGGAGAACTGCCGCTGGATTCCCCCACGTCCTTGCTCACCCAGAAGCACGAACTGATTCGCGACGTGACCGAATATGCCGAGTTCTTCAAGCGCTGTGTCGGCCACGCTGAACAGCAAACCGCAGCGCCGCAGGCGGATCGGCCATGACGGCTGATGCCATGCGCGGCAAGGCGGCTTTAGTCCTCAGGGCTGGCGGCACCCGACTGGCGCGCTTCGCTTGCCGGGCAGACGAATTGCTGCGCAATCCGCCAGCCGCAAGCCCTGCGGGCGCAAACCCTAAAACCGGCATAAAGATGCCCTTAAAACCAAGATCAAAAACAAACCGTGACGGTCGCCAATCAACTGACGAACCGCTGCTTTCCGGGCTCCGAAGCCCTTGTCTTTATCACCCACCAGGAGAACTGCATGACCATGAGCATGATGGAAATCGAAACAACCTTGAAGCAACTGCGCCTCTCGGGCGTGCGCGCCACGCTTGAGACCCGCCTGCTCGAATCGCAGGCGTCCAATCTCTCGTTCCTGGAGACCTTCTCGGCCATCCTTCAGGATGAACTGGATCGCCGTCAATCCCGCCTCCTCGAACGGCGCTATCAGTTCTCCGGCCTCGACGAGCGCGCCTCCCTGGCGGAGTTCGACTGGGGCTACAACCCCAAAATCCCCAAGCGCACCTGCTTCGAGTTGCACACGCTGAAGTTCATCGCCGAGGGCGATAGTGCAATTCTGATCGGCCCGCCCGGCACGGGCAAGAGTCACGTGGCGAAGGCCATTGCCTATGCCGCCGTGCGGGCCAGCTTGCGCGTGCTCTATGCCGAGGCCGATGACATCCTGGGTCGCCTCGCGTTCGCCGCTCCCGCCGAGAAGCGCAAACTGATGAAACCGCTCATTGATGCCGACCTGCTGGTCTTCGATGATCTATTCCTCGCCCGCCGGCTACCCCCCGAGAGTGCCGATACCTTGCAATCCATCCTGCACCAGCGTTACAAACTTCGGCGCTCCTCGCTTATTACGTCAAACCGAATCATGGATGACTGGCACAAATTCCTCGGTGACGCCGCCCTGACCACCGCCATTCTGGACCGCCTCTTGCACCGCAGTGTCCTCGTCGAATTCCGCGGCAAAAGCTACCGGCTCAAAGAAGCCGCCAGCCGCCTTGCAAAGGGTAACCATTCCGAGTAACAATCCATCCATTCTGTCGTTCCCCCTGGGGGAATTTGACCTGGCCACAGATGGGGGAATTTGAAGTGGCCACCGGGGA
>CAYLIK010000209.1:0-4263 GCA_964383565.1 uncultured Sphingomonadaceae bacterium | reverse complement strand
TCTTCCTCCGTAATCAGGCGCACCCCGGTGGAATATTCGTAGACGATATCGTCCGGCCCCTGGAAATAGAGGAAGCGCGCCCCTGATGTCGGATGCCTGCCCGGCCCGAACACGATGCGGACATTGTTGTTCTGCAGATGGTAGAAGGAGCGCATGATGTCGTCTTGCGACTCCACCTGGAAGTTGACGTGCTGGACGCCGAGCTTGGTGGAGGGGAACAGCGCGACATTGTGATGCACTTCGTTGATGCGGATCAGCGCGGCATCGCCGATCCAGTCGCTGACCTTCCCGCCCAGATTCTGGACCCAGAAGGCCTCGTCCGCCGATGCATTTTGGGTGTGTAGGCCCACATGGCTGAAATGGGTGATGCCGGCGTCGCGGCTTGGAAAATAGCGGCGTCCGCTCGCGGCGGGCCGGGCCACCAGTTCGATCCTGTTGCCGGTGGGGTCGTTCAGCACCAGCAACCCGCGCACGCGGCGCTTCTCGCGTTCCTCGGCCGTGCCCGCGCGGACCTGTACTTCAGCCGCCTCGAAATCAGCAGCGGCGGCGTCCAGCGCGGCCATGCCGGGGACTTCCCAGCCCGTCACCGTGCCGTCGGCGCGGCCTTTGGTGTAGCAGATGTTGTGGTCACGATTGTCGCCGCGCAGATAGGCGCTGCCCGCATCGCGCTCCATCAGTTCCAGCCCAAGGATATCAGTCGCGAAGCGGACGCTTTCGTCGAGATCGTCGGAGCCGATCCGGACGTAGCGGATATCGTGGAGATCGGCGCCCATCCTATTTCGCCTTGGTGAGCGTGGATTCGGGGCGCTTGAAGTCGCGGCTCAGATGCCCCTTGCCGGACTGGTCACCCATCTCGAAGCCCCAGCGGTAGCCGCCTTCGGGATTGCACAGGATTTCCCAGCAATTGTCGTCGGCATCGAAGAAATAGAAGCAGTAGGTGCCGTGCTGGACGATCGGCCTAGTGATCTTCTTGAGGCCCCATTTTTCTGCGTCGCGCTTTACGATGGCATGGGCGGCATCGACTTCGGCCTCGGTGCGGACATCAAGGCCGTTGTGGTTCAGGAAGGGCATATTGTCCTTCTTGCCGGTCGGGCTCTGGACGACGACGATGATCTGGTCGCCACCCATCCGCGCCCAGAAGGATACATCGGCCATCTGGACGACCTGAAAGCCCAGGAATTCCTTGAAGAAGCGATTGGTGAACTTGATGTCCCGCGCCTCCAGCGTGGCGTGGGAATAGAATTTCAGGTCCAGCGCCGGCTTGGCGTTTTCGTCGATTGTCGGGGCCTGATCGGTGGTCACAGTCGCCATGACATCTCTCCTGACAATTAAAGCTTGATGCAGATGTTGGTGGGTTCGGAATAGAAGTTGATCGAATGCTCCCCGCCCTCGCGGCCGATGCCCGACATCTTCGCGCCGCCGAATGGCGTGCGCAGATCACGCAGGAACCAGCAGTTCACCCAGGAAATGCCGACCTCCATCGCCTTGCCGACACGGTGGGCGCGCGAGAGGTTGGTCGTCCAGACCGAGGACGCCAGGCCATATTCGCTGTCGTTGGCCATTCGGATCGCCTCTTCCTCGGTATCGAACGGGATGATCGCGCAGCAGGGGCCGAAAATCTCCTCGCGGCAGACGCGTGCATCGTGGGGGAGCCCGGTCCAGATCGTCGGTTCGACGAAGAAGCCGCCAGCTGCCGCCCCGCTTAGAGACGGCACACCGCCCCCGGTGACGACTGTCGCGCCCTCGTCAACGGCGACCTTGTAATAATCCAGCACCTTGCGGCGATGCTCGTCCGAGATCAGCGGGCCGAAATCGACCCCCTTGTCATGGGGATGACCGGGCTTCAGCGCCTCGGCCTTCGTTTTCATGCCCGCGACGAAGCGATCGAATACCGGCCGCTCGACATAGATGCGCTCCGGGGCGAGGCAGACCTGTCCGGTGTTGAGGAACACGGCGCGGGCAAGGCCGGCGACGGCGGCGTCCATGTCTGCATCGGCGAAGACGATCGCGGCATTCTTGCCGCCAAGTTCGAACGACAGGGCCTTCACTGTCGGTGCAGCCGCCTTCATGATTGCCGAGCCCGTCCGGGTTTCGCCCGTGAAGGTGATCGCGCGAATGCCGGGGTGGCTGGTCAGCAGTTCGCCTGCTGATCCCGGACCGAAGCCGTGTACGACATTATAGGCGCCGTCGGGCATGCCGACCTGCGCCATGACCTCGCCGAGCAGGGTGGTCGTCGACGGCGTTTCCTCGGATGGTTTGACGATCACCGCGTTGCCGCAGGCAAGCGCGGGGGCCGCCTTCCACGTCATCAGCAGCAGCGGCAGATTCCAGGGCGAGATGATGCCCACCACGCCGAGCGGCTTGCGGACGGCATAGTTGAGCGCCTTGCCGCCGTCGGGCGTATCCATCTCGAAGGTTTCGGTCGAAAGGTTTGCGATCGCGTCAGCGAACACCCGGAAATTGGCAGCGCCGCGCGGGATGTCGAGATGGTGCGCGAGGTCGTGAGGCTTGCCGGTGTCGGCGATCTCGGCCTCAAGGAAATCATCGAACCGCGCTTCGATGCCGTCGGCGACCGCGCCCAGCAGCTTGCGCCGGGCGGCAAGGGTCATGCGGCCCCAATCGCCATCGACCGCTTTCTGGGCAGCGGCAACCGCCGCGTCGATGACCGCCGCGTCAGCCTCGAGAGCGATGGCATGCACCTGTCCGGTCGCCGGATCGACGACGTCAAAGGGCTTGCCGCCCTCCACGAACTTGCCCCCCACAAAGTTGCGCAACAGGCGCGGTGCTGTTTGATTTAAAGGGGCGGCGTGGCTTGTCGCCATGATCTTCTCCACGACTCAATATCGACTTAATAAAAGACGTATACGTCCTAGATAGGCAAAACACAAGAGCGGCCAGCTTGGCACCTAGCGGGCGGCGCTCCGGCGCGTGCGCTGCGTGCCATTTTCGTCCGTAAGGTTGCGCGCGGCTCCGATGGCGTGCTGAAGGCTCATCCGCAGCCCCGATGAGTCATGCTCCGGGGCCAGCGCCGCAAGCAGTTCCAGAGCGGTGCGCGCAAGATGCTTGGCCGAAAGCTCCGCTGCGCGCCCGGCGTCGCGGGCGGAGATTGCGTCGAATATCTCGCGATGTTCGACCTCGCCGCGCATCCACCACCCTGGCAGATGCGCGCCCTTATAAGCGGATTGATAGCGCTCGCTGCGCCGCTCCAGCACGTCGATGTCTGCCGCGAATGGCCCGCCGGCATTTTGCGTGATGAGGTGATGATAACGGCGGTGAAGCGAAAGCCAGATGTCGAAGGAGTTGTGGGACTCTTCGCCCTCCAGCGCGCGAATGACGCTTTCCAGCTCGGCAAGCTGCTCCTGCGTCATCCGCAGCGCGGTGATAGCGACGCCGAAGGATTCGACCAGGATGCGCTTCATGTAGAGCGCCTCGACCTCATCCGGGTTGAAGCCGAGCACCCTGCAGCGGAAATTGGGCTCGGCGCTGACCAGATCGCCTTCCTGTAACCGGCGGAGCGCTTCCCGCACCGGGGTTCTGCTGACGCCGAGCACGCGAGACAGCTCGACCTGCGAAAGCACCGTGCCGGGGGGCAGGCGCCCGCTCATGATCAGGTCGCGCAGAATATCATGGATATCAATGACCGCGCGCCGACCCTCAGGCTTTTCGAAAGGTGCAAAGATTTCCGGATCAAGAGCCATGTGCGACCTGTTTTGGGGAAAGAGTCCAACCCTCTATCGTCAGCGAAATGCAGTTGAAAAGCGGAATCTGGGCAAGGGCCGGATGGCAGGTCATTCGGCCGCCAGCGACTCGGTCATGCAATTGGCGCGATACCAGTCGTTGATCTCGCCGCCGGTGGTCAGCCAGATGTCGTCATGGCCCGCGATATAGCCGAGCGCCGCCTCGAAATGTTTCATCCGGAACGGATGGCCGATGATGAAGGGGTGGATCGAGATCGACATTACTCGGGGAAGCTCCTTCGCCTCCTCATAGAGCACATCGAACTGGTCGCGGATCATCTGGCCGAACACCTCGGCCGATGCGCCCTTGCCGTTGATTGTCGGCACGTCGTTGATTTCGAGCGTATAGGGCATGGTGAGCAAAGTGCCGCTCTTAACCCGCATCGGCACCGGCAACTCGTCATGCGCATAGTTCGACACATATTCGATCCCGGCTTCCGCCAGAAAATCGGGCGTGTGATGGCTTTCGGACAAGAACATGCTGAGCCAGCCCTTGGGCTGCTTGCCGGTCGCCTCGCGGACGATC
>CAYLIK010000208.1:0-4283 GCA_964383565.1 uncultured Sphingomonadaceae bacterium | reverse complement strand
TCGAACCCGGGACCTCTCGATTAAAAGTCGCTTGCTCTACCGACTGAGCTACGGACCCTCACCAAGCGCGCTCCCTAGGCGGGGTGCGGTGCGGGGTCAACCGGCTTGGGACGGATCAGGCGCGCGCGCAGCTGGCGCACGGTCAGGCGATCCCGCGGATCGCGCCAGTCCGGGACCAGCCTCACCAGCGGATCCAGCACGAATCGCCGTTCGCGAAACGCAGGATGCGGGACGGCGAGCCGTCCGTCCGCCCAAATTCCGCCCGACCATAATATGATGTCGAGATCGAGCACGCGCGCGCCCCAGCGACGCGTCCGGCGCCGTCCGAAATCGCGCTCGATCCCTTTCAGCAGGTCGAGCAATTTATCGGGAGGTTTTTTAGACGTCAGTATGAGCGCGCTGTTGGCGAAGCTGCGCCCGGCAGGGCCAAGCGGGGGCGTGATCACGACAGGAGCCACCGCCTTCACCTTCACGCCCCGCGCAGCCGCCAGCACCGCCGCCGCTGCCGCCAGGACCGCTGGAGGGCGGCCATAGCGATGATGGCTTCGGTTGGATCCCAGTGCGACGACATAGCTTGTCTTGTTCATCACCAAACGCCTATCCGGCTCCTGTGGAAACCGCCAGTGTTCTTGAACCACCGCATGATTGTCCGCTTTGCCCGCGGCTGGTCGATTTCCGCGAGCAACAGCGCGCGGCGCACCCCGATTGGCATAATGCGCCGGTCGCGTCGTTCGGCGATCCCGAGGCATGGCTGGCGATCGTCGGTCTTGCGCCGGGCCTGAGGGGCGCCAACCGAACGGGCCGTCCCTTCACGGGCGATTTCGCCGGTGAACTGCTTTACGGAACGCTGTTGAAATACGGTCTGGCAGAAGGAGTATATGGCGCCTCACCCGATGATGGGCTGACCTTGAAGGGGGCGATCATCGTCAATTCAGTGCGATGCGTTCCGCCGCAGAATAAACCAACACCAGAGGAAGTGAGAACCTGCCGCCCCTTTCTCGAAGGTCCATTGAAATCCTTGCCACGGGTCCGCATCCTGATCGCGCTGGGTCAGATCGCGCATCAGTCGGCGATCAAGTCATTGGGTGGAAAGCTGCCCAAATACAGGTTCGCGCATCTGGCGGAACATGTATTGCCATCGGGGTTGAGGTTGATCGATAGCTATCATTGCTCGCGCTACAATCAAAATACAGGACGGCTGACTGTAGAAATGTTCGATGCTGTATTCGCGCTCGCCAGCGTGCGTGGCAAAGAACTCAGCGCTTGATTGCCAGCCTGCCCATGAAATCCCGCTTGCCGATATCCATGCCCTTCAGACGAAGAAGATCGTAAGCTGTCGTCGCGTGAAATAAGAAGTTCGGAAGTGAAAAGGACATCAGGAAGGCTTCGGCTCCGGTGAATTCGAGGCGCTGATCCTTGAAGAGAAAACTCATATCGTTTCCGACAAAGCCATTCACTTCTTCCCGCGTGACTGCGTCCAGCGCTTCGACGGTCTGGGAGACACGCTCTTTCAATGCGGCGAACGTTGCGGGCGGCGGTGTGACATCCGGCGAAAACTGTCCCCGGCGCACGCCTTCGATCGCGCCGATCGAATGCACGGCGGTCGACTTAACCTGATAAGCGAATGGCAACATGTCAGGCGCGAGCCGGGCATCCAGGATTTCGCTTTCGCTGATCTGGTTGGCTGACGCAAAAGCCTCGGCCTTATCCAGCAGTCGTGCGATTGCACCAAGTATCTGGCGATAGGTGGGAATGGTGGCATCGTAGAGCGAGAAGGTCATGGACATTTCTCCTGCCGCATGGATGGCGGTTCAGTTGCCTTGCCGACGCGACATGAAGGCGAGGCGTTCGAACAGCATCACGTCCTGCTCGTTCTTGAGAAGCGCGCCGTGGAGCGGCGGGATCGCCTTGCGCGCATCGGGGGATTGCAGCACTTCGAGCGGCATGTCCTCCGCGAGCAATAGTTTGAGCCAATCGAGTAGCTCGCTCGTGGATGGCTTCTTCTTAAGGCCGGGGACTTCACGGATGTCATAAAATATATCCAGCGCACGGGAGACCAGCAGCTTCTGGATATCCGGAAAATGCACGTCGATGATCGACTGCATGGTCTCGCGATCGGGGAAAGCAATGTAATGGAAGAAGCAGCGCCTCAGAAACGCGTCGGGAAGTTCCTTCTCATTATTTGACGTGATGACGACCACCGGCCGTTCCTTGGCGGCGATCGTCTCGCCCGTTTCGTAGACGTCGAACGACATGCGATCGAGTTCCTGCAACAGATCGTTGGGGAACTCGATATCGGCCTTGTCGATCTCGTCGATCAGCAGCACGGGCAGGGCGGGGCTGGTGAACGCATCCCACAATTTGCCGCGCCGGATGTAATTCTTGATCTCGTGGACGCGCGGATCGCCGAGCTGACCATCCCGCAGCCGCGCCACGGCATCATATTCGTAAAGGCCCTGATGCGCCTTTGTGGTCGACTTGACGTGCCATTCGATCAGCGGCGCGTCGAGCGCGCGGGCGATTTCATGCGCCAGCACGGTCTTGCCCGTGCCCGGTTCGCCTTTCACCAGCAGGGGACGGCGCAGTGTGACGGCTGCATTGACCGCAACTTTCAGATCGGCGGTCGCGACATAGTCACGCGTTCCTTCGAAGCGCACATTTGATCCTTTTCACTCTTGTCAGTGCATTTCGGATAGGGTGACGCTCGGTGCCGCGCAAGTCGTGGTCTCGATTCATCGTGTGGGAGTCGACGAAGCCCCACAGTGCGAAGTGATTGACTTTGAATGTCGCGCGCGCAGGATCGCAAATGCGCATCGGGCCGGCGGCGAAGGTCTGTAAACCCGCCGCCGACCAGATCGATCAGTGATCCCGGCGTGCGATCTCGCGTGCGTCGAGGAGATCCCACAACCCGCGATGCTGGATCAGGATTTGCTGCGCGCCGAAGCAGATAGCGCGTTCGATACCGGGGCCGGTAGTGGCGTCGGCCGCAGCCTTCAGCGTCTCCTCGGCGGTCGGCACGAGAATCGTGGGGGGTTCGACCCCAAATCGGCGCGCGGCGGCGTCGATGACGGTGCGGATCGCACGCCAATCGAGCACCGTGGCCATGCTGGCGCCAAGCGCACACCCGACCCGATCCGAACGTCCAAGCATCTCCACGGCATGACGCTGGGCCATCGCGGCGCTCTCACTCTCCGCATGTCCGGGTGTGCTGGGAAGCGGCCCAGCCGCGACCACGACCCGCGTGAGATAGGCCCGCTCACGGGCGAAGCCGTCGACCGTCGCGGCGACCCAATCGTGAATCTCCCGATGCTGTCCGCGTTCGGCAACGATGTCGATCAGCCCCGGATGGCGACCGTAAAGGCCACTCAGATGATGCACGGCGTCCGCGAGGCCGCGACCGGCTTCGACACCCTGTCGTGCGGTGTGCGACGCGATGAAACCGTGCTTGCCACTGCCATCGGCGAGCAAAAGGGCCGACAGCACATCAGCTGCGCTGCTCACTCTTGCTGGATCTATTGCACCCGATGCCATGTTACCTCCGTGACCAAACTCAACAACGTCGAGTTCCGCCTGACACGGACATATATATCAAAGCACGTAAAGTTGCGGTTTATGACGCATTAGCGATGTGTTGACTGACATTAAATAAAATAAGGCAACATGTCCCATTGTGGGACGAAAATCCTTGCGATCTTTAACTTCTGACGCCCGAAAAGCGAAAGAGCATCCCGGCGGGGCCGGAATGCTCATTCGAAATGACGTTAGCGGATTAGGGTAAATTCCGCTTAATCAGGTGGCGGCGGCTATTGATCGAGGAAGCTGCGCATCTTCCGGCTGCGGCTCGGATGCTTGAGCTTGCGGAGAGCCTTGGCCTCGATCTGACGGATGCGTTCGCGCGTCACGCTGAACTGCTGCCCGACTTCCTCAAGCGTGTGATCGGTGTTCATGCCGATGCCGAAGCGCATGCGCAGCACGCGTTCCTCGCGGGGCGTGAGGCTGGCAAGCACGCGAGTGACTGTTTCCTTGAGATTCGCCTGGATCGCGGCGTCCACCGGGATGATCGCGTTCTTGTCCTCGATGAAATCACCCAAGTGCGAGTCCTCCTCGTCGCCGATCGGCGTTTCAAGGCTGATCGGTTCCTTGGCGATCTTCATCACCTTGCGGACCTTTTCGAGCGGCATGGACAGGCGCTCGGCCAGTTCCTCGGGCGTCGGCTCGCGGCCAATCTCGTGCAGGATTTGGCGGCTGGTGCGGACCAGCTTGTTGATCGTCTCGATCATGTG
>CAYLIK010000207.1:0-4367 GCA_964383565.1 uncultured Sphingomonadaceae bacterium | reverse complement strand
TGCGGCCTTCCATTGGGCGCAAAGATCATCCTGACTATCATATTGGCTTGGCCCGCATGGGGGCAGGTTGACTGGGGGTACGATTACCTGGACAGGCGCGGCACGCTTGACCGGAACTGGCGTCGGGCTGCGCTTAGCCTCTTCAGCGGCTCTGGACTGTTTGGGCTGGTCCTTGCCGCTTGGCTGTGGGGCGGCTCCTAGGATCAGCCATCCGAAAGCCGCAAGGATGATGCACCGATAGCCTCTAGGCATGGTATCAGAAACACCGCTGTGTGAATTTTCCCCGGCTGAGCTTGTTCCTGATATTCGTCTGCGAGTCCATAACCACTGCCGCCAACGCACACTGTGGGAGGCTATCATTCCTGCAAAAGTCCCGCAGACCAAAAACACTTTCCTATTAGGATTTCATCTGATCCACCCTGCGGGATGGAACAGCATATTTCACCCCACGCGCTCCCGAATCCTCCTCTCCCCGGCGGGGAGAGGATCGAGGTGAGGGGGAGCGGTCCCGGACTTGATCCGGGGTTGCGTCCAACCTCGCGTTTGGGAACCCCTCACCCGACCCTCTCCCTCAGGGGAGAGGGCTTTTCTATACGCGGCACCTCTGTCGCGTCCGTTGATTGCGAGTGTCGCTTCACTGTCGCGTTGCCGTCGCGTACCTGTCACCAACGTCGCTTGACCGGCGCGGTTCGGGGAAAATATCGATTGAACCTTCACCCTCCTGAACCTCGCCCCTCGCGCGTGTACGCGAGAGGTCGTGACTTTTGCGACTTTATGAACGGTGTTGCCCATGCCTGACGCCCCTGCCCCATCCTTACTCGCCCGTCCCGACGGCCTCCGCCTCGCCTACCGCCACCGGTCCGACGATGGCCCGACGATCGTCTTCCTGCCCGGCTACATGTCCGACATGGAGGGCGCCAAGGCCGTCGCGCTCGATGCCTGGGCGGCGCGCGAGGGCCGCGCTTTCCTGCGGCTCGACTATTCGGGCTGTGGCGCGAGCGAGGGCCGATTCGAGGATGGCACGCTCGCGATCTGGCGCGACGATGTCCTGCATCTGGTCGGTCAGCTCACCGAAGGTCCGCTGATACTGGTCGGCTCATCGATGGGCGGCTGGCTGATGCTGCTCGTGGCGCTGACGATCCCGGATCGGGTGGCCAGCATCGTCGGCATCGCCCCCGCGCCGGATTTCACCGAATGGGGTTTTACTGACGCCGACAAGGCGATCCTGCGCACCGAAGGCCGGATCGCCGAGCCCTCCACCTATTCGGACGACCCTTACGTTACCACGCTCGGCTTCTGGGAAAGCGGGCAGGCGAATCGCCTGCTCGACGCGCCGATCCCGCTCGATTGCCCGGTGCGCCTGCTCCACGGGCAGGCGGATGAGGATGTGCCGTGGCAGGTTTCGCTTCGGCTCGCCGAAGCGCTGGCCGGCGCTGACGTCCGCGTCACGCTCGTCAAGGATGGCGACCACCGCCTGTCGCGCGACGCCGACATCGCTCTCCTGATCGCGCAAGTCGCGGAGATCGCTTGAAGCCGGGGCCGCATGGTGATAGAGGCCCGCCTTTCCGACGCGGGGCTTTGTCCTCGCGGCGGTTTTGCATGCGGTTAACTTTTGTCGGGCAGGGGAACGCGAAAGGCGTCGCTCGTCCGGCGGCAATGGATTGGAGACTGGTTCTTTTATGCAGATCATCGTTCGCGACAACAATGTCGATCAGGCCCTTCGCGCGCTCAAGAAGAAGCTGCAGCGTGAGGGCGTGTACCGCGAGATGAAGCTGCGTCGTCATTACGAGAAGCCGTCGGAAAAGCGCGCCCGTGAGCGCGCCGCCGCCATCCGCCGCGCCCGCAAGCTGGAGCGCAAGCGGGCGGAGCGGGACGGCAGCCGGTAAGTATTGCCGGCCCGGCTTCCTGCTGGGCAACGCTTCTGTCACAGTCCGTAGCTAACGAGTGCCCCTATGTCTGAAGTGACCGCCGTCCCGCTGCGCCCGATCAAGAAGGGTTCGCTGATTACCCTGTGGGTCGGTATCGCGCTGGTGGCGGCCGCCGGCGCAGCGCTCGCCTACAAGGGCACGGCCCGCCAGGTCGCGATGGCCGAGCCGGCGTCCGAATTCCTCGCCCGCAACGCGAAGAAATCCGGCATCGTCACCACGGCCAGCGGCCTGCAATATCAGCTGCTCGAAAAGGGTGAGGGCGGCGCGAAGCCGCAGCCCACCGACATGGTCGTGCTGGATTATGAGGGCAAGCTCGCCAACGGCGAGACCTTCGATTCGAGCGCGAGCCACGGCGGCCCGGCGACGCTCCCGGTCGGCGGCCTGATCCCCGGTTTCACCGAAGCGCTCCTGCTGATGAGCCCCGGCGACAAGTACCGCTTCTGGATCCCGCCGCAGCTCGGATACGGGGATGCCGGCGCGGGCAATGGCGTGATCCCGCCCAATGCGGCGCTGGTCTTCGACATCAAGCTGCTCGCGATCGCGCCTCAGCAGCCCGGCATGGGCGGCATCGGCATGCCACCGCAAGATATGGGCGCGATGTAGCGATCCGAATCGCTTGAGACTCGCTCCCGTTTGCCACTAGGGCCGGTGGAGATTCAGGCGGGGTCGAAACGAGATGCGTGTTCTCCTGGTTGATGACGAACAGCTTGCGCTGGACCGGCTTTGCGCGCTGTTCGCGGACATCGACGGCATCGAAATCGTGGGGCAGGCCCGCGACGGCGACGGCGCGCTCGCCGCGATCGAACAGCTTTCCCCCGATCTGGTGATCCTCGATATCCAGATGCCCGGCCGCAGCGGCCTGCGCACCGCCAGCGAGATGCCCGAGGACAAGCGCCCCGAGATCATCTTCATCACCGCCCATGAACAATATGCCGCCGACGCGTTCGATGTGGACGCAGCCGATTATCTGCTGAAGCCCGTCCGCTTCGATCGTCTGCGTCAGGCCGTCAACCGCGCCCGCCGCCGCCGCGAGATCCAGGCGCAGGCGCAGCGCGCCGATGCGCTGGCGGGCGAAGTCGAGGCGCTTCGGACTCATGCCTCGACGGCAAGCGACGCCGGGTTCTGGGTGCCCGAGCGGCACGGCCAGCGCCGCGTTCCGATCGACACGATCAGCTGGATCGAGGCGGCGCGCGATTATGTGCTGCTGCACACCGATACGCGCAGCCACATGCTCAGGACGACGATGCAGGCTTTGGAAGATAAGCTGGCGGGGACGGTGCTGGTGCGCGTCCATCGCTCGGCCTTCGTGCGGCCGGACAAGGTGGCGGAGGTTCGCCGGGCCAATCGCTCGGTCACGCTCGTGCTGACCGACGGGGCCAATGTGCAGGTCGGCCCCAGCTACATTGACGGTCTGTCTCAGTTGCTGGGGCTTCCCTGACCGTCACCGGTCATGTCAGAGCATGGCGGCGACCGAGGTCGCCGCGGTCACGAACAGGCTGCTGACGAAGATCGCCGCCAGCCAGGTCGCGGTGGTGCGGACGAAACATGCGTCCATATGTCCCTCCATCGGTTGGAGCCCCGCAGGGCCGATGGCGGGTGGATAGCGATGTCGGCCGATCCGGAAATCTACGTAGCGATGACGGCGTAACGACCGTCGATGAAAGGCCCGGCCTGCGACGAACGCGCGATCTGGGGCGACGGAGACGTCGGAAGCTGTCCCTTCAATTGATCTGGAAACCGCTCTATACGTCAGGAACAGGAGCGCGCCGCATGGATGAACCAGCCCCGATGCCCGAACGCGCGCTTGTCTACCGCCACCGGCTCGTCACGCGTATCTGGCACTGGGTGAACGCCGTCACCGTCTTCGTGATGCTAATGAGCGGGCTGATGATCTTCAACGCCCATCCCCGCCTTTACTGGGGCCATTACGGCGCCAATCTCGACCGCGCCTGGCTGTCGATCGGCGCGACGCAGGATCAGGGCATCCTCAGCATCGGCGATATCGACATTCCGACGACCGGCGTGCTCGGCCGCTGGACCGACAAACATGGCGAAGTCCAGACCCGGGCCTTCCCCGGCTGGGCGACGATCCCGTCCTATTACAGCCTCTCGGCTAGCCGCCGCTGGCATCTCGCCTTCGCTTGGGTGCTAGTCGTCGGCGGGCTGCTCTACTGGCTCGCCAGCTTCCTCAACCGCCATGTCCAGAAGGATCTGCTGCCGAAGCGCGCCGAATTGTCGCCCCGCCACATCTGGCGCGACATCAAGGCCCATGCCCGCCTGCGCTTCCCGACCGGCGAGGCCGCGCTTCGCTACAACATCCTCCAGAAGCTCGCTTATGTGGGCGTGCTGTTCCTGCTGCTGCCGCTGATCGTGCTGACCGGTCTAGCCATGTCGCCCGCGATGGACGCGGCCTGGCCCTGGCTGGTTGATCTGTTCGGT
>CAYLIK010000206.1:0-4382 GCA_964383565.1 uncultured Sphingomonadaceae bacterium | reverse complement strand
CCCTTGGCGATCGCCATGAAGCTCGCGAGCCGAGCCTCGGAAGCGAGGAGATCGTAGCAGTTCGAATCGAGCGTACCCTCGGATACCCGATAGCCGATCGAGAGCAGCTTGCGGTCGCGGTCGACTAAGAAGCCGAACTCCATCTCGATCGCCGTTGCCCGCGCGATCTCTTCAAGGATCGTCAGGCGCTCCTTCATGGAGGTGGCTGCGTCCGCCGATTGATCAAGATCGCGACGATGGGTCTCGATCGAACGCCAGGCCGCCTCCGCCCAAAACTGCATGTCCGCGCCGGCGTCATCGCCGCGTTCGGCCGCAAGGGCGCGGGCGATATCGCCCATTGCCTCGGCTTCGACACCGAGTTCCGCGAGTCGTTCCGTCGTATTCTCACGGCTCACGAACATCTGCTTGACACTGGCGGCAAGCAGGGCATGAGCGCCGTCGAACTGGCGCCGGGTTACGGTCTGTACTCCCGTGCCATCGCTCAACTGATCCGTCATATCGCGGGCAAGCTCGAGCGAATCTCCTATGCCGGCAAAGCGCTGCGCATCCGTGAGCGACGCAGCCCGCCACTCCTGGCACGCATTGGCGAGTGCGATCAGGTGCCCGGCCAGATTGCCGCTATCGACTGAGGAGACGTATTTTGGATCAAGCGGTCGCAAATCACGCGTGTCGTACCAGTTATAGAAATGGCCGCGAAAGCGCTCGAGAACCTTCATGGTCGCAAGCGTGGCCTCCAAGCGTTCCACTGCCTCAACGGTTCCTATCCATCCAAAATCGCGGGCGCTCACCACCGATAGGAGATAGAGGCCGAGATTGGTCGGTGAAGTCCGATGGGCAAGCACCGGTACCGGAATTTCTTGGAAATTGTCCGGCGGCAGCATGTGATCGGCAGGTGTCACGAATTTCTCGAAAAACCGCCAGGTCCGGCGCGCACCCATTCGCAAGAACCGAGCATCGGCGTTCGACACAGGCAGCCGTCCTGCGACGATAGGGGATAGGCTTACCCAGCGCGCGATGGCCGGTGAGGCGATCCAAAGCGTGGCGAACACGGCAGCTAGGGGCCACGTCTGGTGGCCCCAAAGCCAAGCGATGATCGCCGCCGCAACACCGGCGATCACCGCGCCGCCCATCCGACGATAAAAACCGAATAGATCCAGCCGAGGAGCCGTGGCCGCTTGGGCTGCCGGAACCCATTCAAGCAGATGCTGGTGGGTAACAAGCAAGCGGACCAGTGTCCGCCCGATTGCATCTCCCATCAGCCATGCCTGATGGGCGAGAAAGGCGACCAATAGAACCGATCGGGTCAAAGCACCGCGAACATCAGCACCGAGCGCCCCCAAATAGCTACGTGGAGTAATCCCAGCACGCCGCGGCACGATCGCGCCAATGACGGGAATGAGGGTAGGAAGCATAATCGTCGCCAGGACAAAGACGGTCCAGACGACCGCGGCATCGAACGGCAACGCCAACCCGGCCAGCAGGGCGAGGACACCCGCCGGGGCCGATAATGTACGTCGCAGATTGTCGAGCATCTTCCAGCGACCGACCGCCGGCATGGCGCCGCCCGCCGCACCGGTAGCGGCGGCCGGAGCGAGACCGCAGATCCACGGCAGGAGCTGCCAGTCGCCTCTTGCCCAGCGGTGGTATCGAAGGGCGGCGGCATCGTAGCGGGCAGGAAACTCCTCGACGACCTCGACATCGGAAGCGAGTCCGGCGCGAGCGAAAACGCCTTCGAATAGATCGTGGCTAAGGAGCGTTGAATCCGGCACCCGGCCGGCGAGAGCAGCCTCGAAAGCGTCGACGTCGTAGATACCCTTGCCGGTATAGGAGCCTTCTCCGAACAGATCTTGATACACGTCGGAGACGGCAGCGGCATAGGGGTCGATGCCCTCCATACTGGAGAAGACACGCTGGAAGAGCGAGCCCTCGCGGCCGATGGGCAGCGATGGCGTGACGCGCGGCTGCAGCACCGCGTAGCCTTCCATGATCCTGCCGGCGGCGGCGTCGAAGCGGGGCCGATTGAGCGGATGCGCCATCTTCCCGATCAATCGACGGACCGTGTCGCGCGGCAGTTTCGTATCAGCGTCGAGTGTGATGATGTAGCGGACATTCGCGGGGATGCTAGGTAGCTGCCCACTGAGGCTCAGGAACGTGGTATCGGTCGCGCCGCGCAGAAGTCGATTCAGTTCGTGAAGCTTGCCGCGCTTGCGCTCCCAGCCGATCCACCGCCCCTCGCCCGCGTTCCATACCCGCCGACGGTGGAGCAAAAGGAACCGCTCGCCACCTGGCGCCGGGCCGTGGCGCCGGTTGAGCCGCGCGATACCCTCTGCAGCCGCCGCGAGGAGGACCTGGTCACCCTCGATACGTTCGGCGGCAGCATCGGCCCAGTCGGACAGCAGCGCGAAATGGAGATCGCCCTCCAGGCTTGCGAGATGATGGATCTCCAGCCGCTCGATCTGTTCCTCGATCGCCTCCTCTGTCGTGAGCAGCGTAGGCACCGCGACAAGGGTGCGCAGATGCGAGGGAACGCCATTGCGAAGCTCCAAAGCAGGCAGGAACGTTGCGCCGAGGTTCCATATCAGGCCGCGATTTATCAGCGCAACTGCCGCATCGATGGCCGGAATCGCTCCCAAGACGCCGAGGAAGCTCAGCCAGGCTCCGCCAAGGTCCGTTGCGGCTAGGCTAAGCAGCGGCAGCGCGAGCAGAGCCGCGGCGGCAATGCCAATGCCACTGACATACCCGCCAATGCCGAGGATTCGATTCAGACGTCCGAGCCAAGCGTGAGGCGGCGGCCGGTAACCGATGACCGCTTCAAAAGCACGCCGCCCCTCGGCGAAGAGATGATAGCCCGGATCTGCCTGGCGACTTTCCGCCACGCCCGTAGCGGCAAGCGCAGCTTGCTTTACCGCCAGGACGGCTTTGTGTGCGATGTCGAGTTCCGTGCGGTTCGAGCCGCGCGCTAAATCCTCGATGGCGCTACGGTAGAGATTGCGCGTTGGAAAATCCATATCGCGAAAGCCGCCGCCGGCTGCCAGCACGCCATCCACAAGGCTGATGCGCTCGAACAGATCCTTCCAATCGACGTCGGAGATCAGGCGCATGCTCGTGATGATGTTGCGCACCGTAACGCTCGCCGCACCTTGCCTCTGATGTTCTTCGCGCACGACCTCCTCGGTCGTTGTTCCTTGCGCCGCCAAACGATCATCGAGCCAAGCCAGCGCGGGAATAATTCTGGGATCCTGGTCGTGCAGCCTGTGGACCAACTCGACCGCTAGCGCGCCTGGCAGAGATGCGCTCTGATGATCCGCGAACACCACCGCCATCGGTTCGGCGGCGCGTTCATCCACGCCCAGCAAACGATCGATGAGATCATCCGCCTCGTTCCGTGCGGTGCTGCTGTGCATGATCCGCGCGGCGATGCGCCTGAGGTTCTCGACCAGCACAATCCGCAACGTGATCGCCATGGCCCAGAGCTCGCCGATCGTCAACGGCTGGACCTCTTGATAGGCCGTTACGTAGCGGCAAAGCATTTCGGGGTCGAAGCGGCTATCGGTGTGGGCGACGAAAGCCCAGGCGACACCGAACACACGCGGATATCCTACGAATGGCCCGCCAGCAAGTTTGGGAAGCTGCCGGTAATAGCCGGGCGGCAGATCGGAACGAATCTCACGAATCTGCCGCTCGACGAGATGATAATTGTCGACCAGCCATTCCGCTGCGGGGGTGATTGCGTGTTTCTCATCGATCGCCTGGGCGATCGTACTATACGCATCGAACAGCATCGCTGCGTTATCGGCGAGCCGGCCCGTCAGCGGATGGCCTCTGGTAAGCGTGGGCCGCACCGACTGTGCGACCGCAAGGCTCCGCGCATGTTCCTCGAGGCGTTCGATGCTGAAGAGTTCTTCGCGAATCGCCTCTGTGTTGTCCCAGGGTGGCGCCGGCGATATGGAACCGAAGGCACGGCGGATGACGGTTATCAAATGCGCCTTTCAGTCATGCTTTGTGTGTGCGTTGTGCCTAGAGGCTCTGTTACGGTCCGTATTCAGGGTGCCCACTAGTTTGGACGGCTACCTCCTCACGTAAACCACTTAAATGCGCCCAGCCCTCTACAAACGCGCATGAGAACTCAAAAAATCGCACCTGGTCTGATTTCTTAGCCCCTAGCCCACCTACAGAGCAGCCCCCCTAATTCGGCAACGATTCTGCGAAGACAGGATCGAAAACCACCCATAGCCGCGCTGGGAAAAACTCGCGCCCGCCAATGAGCAGATTCGGTTTCGTTGACGTGAGCCCCTTTTCTCATCCAGGGGTGAGTAGAACCCGTTCTGCATTTGAGCCTATCGGGCTCGGTGGCGCAACGGGATGGGGCGCGGAGCCCCCAA
>CAYLIK010000205.1:0-4415 GCA_964383565.1 uncultured Sphingomonadaceae bacterium | reverse complement strand
GGGTCGTGCGGCTGAGCGGAACAGGAAAGTGTCATAAGGCACTGTTTGGCTCGATACAGCGATAGATGGTGGCCGGGTGAACGTTGAAGGTCCTTGCGACGGCGCTAATGGACTTACCCTCGAGAACGAGTTGGCGAGCGAGCTCCGCCTGATCTGGGCGCATTTTCTTTGGGCGTCCGAAGCTCACACCGCGCGCCATCGCCGCCTTTCGCCCCTCCTCGGTTCGGCTCAATATGAGAGTCCGCTCGAACTGGGCGATCCCAGCGAATACGGTCATGATCATCACGCCAGACGGGGACGTGGTATCGGCCCAAGGTTCATCAAGCGATTGTAATCCTGCCTGCTTTTCCTTGATGCGTTCCGCGATGTGCAGGAGTTCGATGGTGGATCGCGCCAAACGATCGAGGCGGGCGACGACGAGAACATCGTCTTTGCGCAGGTGACCCATCAGCTTTTCAAGCTCGGGCCGGCCACGAGCGGCCCCCGATATTTTCTCTTCGAACATCATTTCACAGCCCGCCTCCGAGAGCCGACCGCGCTGGATTTCCAAGTTCTGATCCTCGGTGGAAACGCGCGCGTAGCCGAGCTTCATGCGACTGCTCCAGATATTGTGCGAAAGTTACTGCAAAACAATTTTGTTTCGCACATATGTTTTGCGAAGAAATTCGCCTTGTTTATCGGCATGGGCCGTCCCCTTCGCAAAAGTTGAAAGTTTCGCACGGTATGCCCACCCGTCACCTCACTGACGCCCAGCGTCAGGGCTTTGCCCGCTTTGATGGCGAACCGTCGGCCGATCAACTCGCGCGATATTTCCATCTGGACCAAACTGATCGCGACCTCATTGGAACTCTGCGCGGCGACCACAATCGGCTCGGCTTTGCCGTGATGCTGACGAGCGCCCGGTTTCTGGGCGCATTTCCAGTCTCGCCCGCCGAGATCCCAGCGTCGGTCCTGGCGGCCGTGATCGAACAACTCGCTCTTGAACCCGGCACGGACGTGGACGCCTATTTTGCGGGAAGCCGACGCATCCGGCACCTCGCGCTCATCCGGACGCACTGCGGCTTCACGGACTTTGGCGACAACGCGGTGGCACGTTTCCGGCTGACCCGATGGCTCTACGCCCTTTGCTGGAGCGGCGACGATCGGCCCGGCCCCCTGATTGATCGAGCTGCGGCCTGGCTGATCGCCAACAAGGTGCTGCTGCCGGGCGTCACGGTCGTCGAGCGCCTGGTTGGCAGGATCCGCGATCGTGCGCGGACCAGGCTTTGGCGCCATCTGGTCGCCAGCTTGAGCGATGACCAGCGCGTGCGCATCGCCGCGCTGTTTGACGATGGCGACACATCCACGTTCGCCGCCCTGGACGCGCTCCGGACCGTTCCCTCCAAGCGCATGCCGACCGAACTCTTCCGACACCTTGATCGGCTCGATGCGGTCCGGGCGTTCAATCTGCGGCCGGCGCCACCGCGGGGCGTTCCCGCCACAACCCTTGAGCGGCTCGCGCGGGTAGCGCGCGTCGGCAAGCCCTCGGCCATCGCCGCCCTTCAGGAGCCTCGTCGAACCGCGACCGTAGCCGCGCTCTTCCATACGCTCGAAGCGGCGGCCCAGGACGACGCCGCCGAGCTGGCCGAGGCTCTGCTCGCCGACTTGGTGAAAGGGGCTGAAGCCGCCGACAAACAGGCCCGCCTGCGCAGTCTGCGCGATCTCGATGGCGCCGCGATGCTGCTCCACGCAATGGGTCTGTTGGTTTTGACCGACGACGCCCTGCCCCTCAATGAATGGCGAGATGTGCTCTTCGAGCGGTTGCCCCGTCCCGACATCGAGGCCGCCATGTCCAAGGTGGAGGCGATCGCCAAGCCCGCGGAGACCAAGCCCTATGATCAACTGCGAACAAAATGGCGGAGCGCCCGGCGATTGTTCTTTGAAATCGCTACCCGCATCGAGACCGACGCTGCCCCAGGTGGCAAAAACGTCAAGGCCGCGATCAGCTACCTCAAGGGCGTGGACGACTGGTCCTCTCTCGTCAAGATGCGCGGCGCACCGATCGCTGCGGTCTCGAAGGCGTGGAGGCAACATGTCCTGGATGACGATGGCAGGATGCGCGACCCGAAGGCCTATGTCTTCGCGATCATCGATGCGTGGCGTCTGGCGATCAAGCGTCGCGATGTGTTCGCCAAGCCCGGCATCCGATACGGGGATCCCCGGCGCGGGATGCTCGAGGGCGAGTCCTGGCACAATTCCAGGTTGATGGTAGCACGCGCCCTGGGCCGATCTCTGGAAGCCGACATTGAGATTGACGGTCTCTCCCGCCTTCTCGACGAGGCATATCGACATGTCGTTGCGCGCGCCGGCGACAATCCGGACCTGCGTTTTGAGACGGTCGCCGACAAGATGGGGATTGTGGTCACGCCCCTCGACAAGCTTGATGAACCCGAGAGCCTTCGAGCACTTCGCGCCGCCGTCCAAACGCGCATGCCGAAGGCCGGAATGCCCGACATCTTTCTTGAAGTCATGGCGCGAACCGGATTTGCCAAGTCCTTTACGCATCTGAGCGAGCGTCAGGCCACCGTCGAGCACTTCGAGATAAGCCTGTGCGCGACCCTGGTCGGCGGCGCCTGCAACATCGGTCTTGAGCCGATCGTGCGCCCGGAATTTGCGGCTCTGCGTCGCGACCGTCTTTCTTGGGTCGGTCAGAATTTCATTCGGCCCGAGACCATCGCCGCGGCCAACGCCGCGATCGTTTCCGCTCACAGTCGTCTGGATATCGTCCAACATTGGGGCGCAGGCGAGGTGGCCAGCGCCGACGGCATGCGTTTTGTCGCTCCGTCGAGCGCCATACACGCCGGGCCCAACCCCAAATATTACGGCCAGGAGCGCGGCGTCACTTGGTACAACATGATTTCCAATCAGTTCAGCGGTCTGACCGGAGCGGTCATCCCCGGCACGTTGCGCGACAGCCTGGTCGTCCTGGCTCTCCTGCTGGAGCAGGAAACCGAGCTCGATCCTCTGGAGATCATGACCGACACCGCCGCCTATTCCGACGCCATTTTCGGTCTGTTCTGGCTCTTGGGCTACCGGTTCAGCCCCCGTCTGGCGGACATCGGCGACGCCAAACTCTGGCGTATCGACCGCCAGGCGAGCTATGGGCCGTTCGATCAGACCGCCTGGGGCAGGGTTAAAATCAATCTGATCCGGGAAAACTGGTCCGACCTTATCCGCTTGGCCGGATCGCTCAAGCTCGGCCACCTCAAGGCCGCAGGCGTCATGCGAATGCTGCAGGTCAAAGACCGCCCAACAACGCTGGCCAAGGCCCTGTCTGAACTCGGCCGCATCATCAAGACGCTGCATATCCTGCGATACATCGATGACCGGCCGTTCCGGCGACGAATATTGTTTCAGCTCAACCGGCAGGAATTGCGCCACAAGCTCGGTCGGCGCGTCCATCACGGCGATCGGGGCGAAATCAGAAGCCCTCTGCGTCAGGGCCAAGAGGAGCAGCTTGGGGTCCTCGGTCTGGCCCTCAACTCCATCGTCCACTGGAACGCTGTCTACATGCAGGAAACCGTGCGCCAACTCAGCGAGGCCGGGACGCCGCCGCTGCCCGCCGATATCGCTCGGCTCTCGCCGATATCTTGGCGTCACATCAATTTCCTCGGCCGCTACGACTTCTCCGTGCCTGACGCCGTCGCAAACGGCGGCCTCAGACCGCTACGCCAACCTAATTCCGAATGGGACTTTTGAAAGGAAATAATGCCCCTTACGACACTTTCCTGTTCCGCTCAGCCGCACGACCCTCTATAGGCTGTACCGCCCTAAAAACGTACCTATCGTGACCGAGGACAACGGAAAACCGCTACCTATTTGGGCAAACAGGGGAGGGGATGGTTGCTCAGTGCGCGCCCCTTCGCATGGGAAGCCCTTCCCTTGACTGGAGTACGGTAATACGCAATTATAGTTAGATAACTAAGGATATGGCCATGGAGAGAGGATTGCCGACAAAGGCGCTATGGGATCGCCTTCCCGAAATCGTTCGCTTCCGCGATCAACCGGGGATGACGGAGACCTACAGTTTTGCGGGCGCCGAGGGCACGACCGAGCTGGAAGGCCAGCTGTTCCGGCAGAGAGCGCGGCCATCTAAGGCGGTCTATTTGTTCATGCACCCCACAGCCACGGCCCAGCTGCTCCCAATGCCTGAGGCGCTTGCCGATGCGGGGTTGCACGTACTTTGCGCGTCGAGTCGCTACCCGAGAAACGATAGTGCGCTGATTATGGAAAAGGTCGCCTACGACATGGGCCAGTGGGTGCGCCACGCGCGCGAGTCGCTGGGTTATGAAAAGGTGATCCTGGTGGGATGGTCGGGCGGCGGCTCGCTATCGCTGTTTTATGCGGCCCAGTCTGAACATCCGACAATCACCCAC
>CAYLIK010000204.1:0-4442 GCA_964383565.1 uncultured Sphingomonadaceae bacterium | reverse complement strand
GCTGCCGGGTCGCCAACGCCACCAGCTTTCCTCTTCGGCGCGCATCGCGGCGCGGACATTTGCAGCCTGTTCGCCCCCACCAAGCCGCGCGACATATCGCGCGGCGAAACGAAGCGCCTGCGTGAACTCCCGCTCGCCGAACGGGCTCGCGAGAAAATGCGTCGCGCCTGCCTGATAGATTTCGTCGAGGCGTTCCACGTCCCCACGCGATGCCAGCACCAGCATCGCACCCGCATTGGCCTCGACCGGATCACCGAGCAGCCGGGCTGCCGCCAGCCCCTCCTCGAAAGCGCCGCGCGCGTCGATAATGGCTATGCCGGCACCACTCGCAATGAAGCGTCGCTCGATCAGTTCAGCCCGACGCGCGGCAATAGCCTGCCATCCGGCGCGCTCGACACTCCCGGTCAGTTCGTCGCGATGTCGAAAGGACAGCAGAAACAGCGGCGCGCGACCCGCGACGAGCGACGGCGGCTGCGCTTTGCTGTCCAAGGCATCTCCTCCGCTAGCCCGGCCCTTGCGGGGGTTGAAGATCGGCTGCTTGGGGCCTAGCTGTGTCCTATGGTCAACGCAACGGCTTCGGCGGAATCTTCACTGGTTGACAGTTTCGGACGGCGGATAACCTATCTGCGAATCTCCGTCACCGATCGCTGCGACCTGCGCTGCCGCTACTGCATGTCCGAGCATATGAGCTTCATGCCGCGCAGCGCGATCCTGTCGCTCGAAGAGATCGCAACGATTGCGGACGCTTTCATCGCGCGGGGCGTGCGCAAGATCCGATTGACCGGCGGCGAGCCGCTGGTCCGGCGTGGAGTCGTCGATCTTGCCGGCATCATCGGCCGTCATCTCGAAACCGGTGCGCTCAACGAACTGACTCTCACCACCAATGGCACACGCCTCGCCGAAGAGGCGGAACGGCTGTATGCCGCAGGTATCCGCCGCATCAATGTGAGCCTCGACAGTCGTGACCCGGCGCGTTTTCGTTACATCACCCGCACCGGCGACGTCGCTCGCGTGGAAGAAGGCATCGCCGCCGCAAAATCCGCAGGCCTGCGCGTCAAGATCAACATGGTCGCGCTCAAGGATTTCAACGAGGACGAGATCGAACCAATGCTCCGCTGGTGCGCGGCTGAGGGACATGGCCTTACCCTAATCGAAACAATGCCGCTTGGTTCGATCGATGAGGACCGCACTGACCGCTACCTCCCGCTCGACGCCGTTCGCGAGAGCCTTGCAACCCGCTACACGCTCAGCCCGCTTGCGGAGACGACCGGTGGCCCAGCGCGCTATTTCAGGGTCGAGGAGCTGGGAGCCAAACTCGGTTTAATCACTCCGCTCACCCATAATTTCTGCGAAAGCTGCAATCGCGTCCGGCTGACCGCCGAGGGCAAGCTCTACATGTGCCTAGGCCAGGAGGATCGGGTCGACCTGCGCAAGGCGCTACGTGAGGGCGAGCCCGGCGCTTTGGACGCTGCCCTCGACGAGGCGATGCGCGCCAAGCCGCTCCGTCATTATTTCGAGATCGCTAAACGCCATGCGAATCCCGCCGTCGGGCGCCATATGAGCGTTACCGGCGGATGAGAGGGGATGAGCGCTACGCCTTGGTCGCTTCGCCTACCGAAGCGGCCCGGTCAGCCGTAGAAAAGCTCCGCAAGCAGCATGAATGGGTGAATCCCGACGAGGCCGATATCGTCATCGCGCTCGGCGGTGACGGCTTCCTGCTCCAGACGTTGCACGAAATGCTCGATCGGCATCGCATCCGCCCCGTATTCGGAATGAACCTAGGCACGGTCGGCTTCCTGATGAACGAATGGCGGCCCGACCGGCTGTTCCAGCGCATCTCCGAAGCAAAACATTTTCAGGTTTCTCCGCTGCGGATGGAGGCGGAAACCGTCGACGGCCAGATCGTGAGCAGCCCCGCGCTCAACGAAGTCTCCCTGCTCCGCGAAACACGCCAGACCGCCAAGCTGGAAGTCATTGTCGACGGCCGCGTGGTCATCCCTGAATTGGTCTGCGATGGTGTACTGGTCTCCACGCCTGCTGGCTCGACGGCTTATAATTTCTCCGCCCAGGGTCCAATCCTGCCGCTGGATTCCGCGCTGGTCGCTCTCACCCCAATCAGCCCCTTCCGCCCCCGGCGCTGGCGCGGAGCCATCCTGCCTGATCGCACCAAGATCAGTTTCCGCGTACTCGATCCCGGCAAACGCCCGGTCAGCGCCGTGGCCGATCAGCGAGAAGTTCGAGAAGTTACGCAGGTCTCGGTGGCCGTCGACAAGGCGACCCCCCTCACCCTGCTGTTCGATCCCGAACATGCGCTGGACGACCGCATCGCCATGGAGCAGTTCGCCAATTAAGCAGTTCTACGCTTGCCACTTGCCAAAACCCGCTGCTATAGGCCGCCCCGCGTCTTGAGGCGCTGATCCCCGGTAGCTCAGTGGTAGAGCGTTCGACTGTTAATCGAATGGTCGCTGGTTCGAATCCGGCCCGGGGAGCCATTCTTTTGCACCACATACCCCACCGCGCCCATGATATTCCGACGCGCTGCGCTGGAGTACCGAACGGCTGCCGACACGCCGGGTCCGTCCCCACGACCATGTCGACGTGGAGCATGAAGGAGAACCGGTACGAACTCACCGAATTCGAAGAAACACGACCTGAAGGCTAAAGCTGGCCGACATTGCCGATTCCGATATATTTGATTTCCAGATAATCCTCGACTCCATATTTGGAGCCCTCACGGCCAAGACCGGAAGACTTGACCCCACCGAACGGCGCGACTACCGTCGAGATCAGGCCTTCATTGATACCGACCATCCCGCTCTCGATTGCTTCCGACACGCGGAGCGCACGGGAAAGATCGCGCGTGTAGAGATAGGCCGCCAGACCGAACTCGGTATCATTTGCCATTTCGACAGCCTCTTCCTCGGTCTCGAACCGAAAGAGCGGCGCCATCGGGCCGAAAGTCTCGTCGGAGAAGCACAGCGCCGTAGTCGGCACATCGACGAGCACGGTCGGCTCGAAAAATTGCGGACCTCGATCGCTTATCTTGCCGCCCGTCATCACGCGCGCGCCCTTCCCGACGGCATCGTCAACATGCGACTGCACCTTCGCGACAGCCCGACGATCAATGAGCGGCCCCTGGGTCACCCCCTCCTGGCGCCCGTCACCGACCATCAGCTTGCGAACCCGTTCCGTCAGCGCTTCGGTGAAGCGATCATAGATGCCAGCCTGCACCAGCAGTCGATTGGCGCACACGCAGGTCTGGCCGGTGTTGCGGAACTTGGCCACGATCGCGCCTTCCACCGCAGCGTCGAGATCAGCGTCATCGAACACGATAAACGGCGCGTTACCGCCCAATTCCATCGAAGTCTTCTTGATCGTCGGCGCGCATTGCGCCAGCAGCTTGGCGCCCACCCCCGTTGAACCGGTAAAGCTCAGCTTCCGAACGATAGGATTTCCTGTCATCTCCGCACCCACCTCGATCGGGTCCCCGGTGACGATATTGCAAACACCCTTCGGCATGCCCGCGCGTTCGGCCAATACTCCCAGCGCCAGCGCCGAATAGGGCGTCTGGCTGGCTGGCCGGATCACCACGGGGCAGCCTACGGCCCAAGCTGGCGCGGCCTTTCGGGTGATCATTGCTGAGGGAAAGTTCCACGGCGTAATCGCGGCAACCACGCCGATCGGCTCCTTGCGGACGAAGATGCGCCGCCCGCTGGCATTTTCGGGGATGATGTCGCCGTAGATGCGCTTGGCCTCTTCTGCGAACCATTCGATGAAGCTGGCTGCATATTCGATCTCGCCACGGCTTTCGGCGAGCGGCTTACCCTGTTCGGCCGTCATGATCAGCGCGAGATCGTCGCGATTCTCGATCATCAGGTCGAACAGGCGGCGAAGGATTTTGCTGCGCTCAGCCGCCGTGAGCTGTCGCCATGACTTGAAGGCTCGGTTGGCGGCATCAATCGCCGCAGCCGTCTCTTTGCGCCCCATATTAGGGATGCTGCCGATCTGCTGGCCCGTCGCCGGATCATCGACCGTGATCGTCTCGCCCGATATCGCATCAATCCAGCTGCCGTCGATCAGGCACTGCTGCCGAAGCAAGGATGGATCGGCAAGGCCCAGCGGATTTTCAGACATTCACATACCTTTTCTCACGGTTTCACGATCTGCCGGATAGCACCGCCCTCGGCAAGCGTTCGAGAAACCTATCTATCTCGAACTGCGCATCTGTCGAGATCAATGGCCGTGCCTCTGTCGAACGACTTTCTTTCCATAACGCGATATCACAGAAAATGCCCCAGAACGGGTCCTCATTGTACGGCTCACCGTCGATTGAGCCCGCCGCAGGAGGCCCCTGAAAAAAATGCGCGGCCTGTTAGATCGAGTGTAGTCGTATTTCACTCCGGGAGGACGCCATTCACTATAGCACGTCATAGCCATTTGTT
>CAYLIK010000203.1:0-4467 GCA_964383565.1 uncultured Sphingomonadaceae bacterium | reverse complement strand
AACATCGCGGACCACGAGCCCAGCTCGAATCCTTTCAGCCCGGATTCGGAAATCGTCGGAATATCCGGCATCAGGGCCGAGCGCTTGGCCGAACCGATGCCCAGCGCGCGCAGCCGCTTGTTGCGAATGAAGGGTGTGGCTGCCGCGGTCGATTCCCACGACATCGTGATGTTCCCGGAAAGAAGGTCCAGCGTGGCGGGCGCCAATCCCTTGTACGGCACGTGAACGGCCTTGATTCCGGCCATCTGATTGAACAATTCGAATCCGAGATGCGACGAACCACCGGTGCCGGAGGAACCGTAGGTGAGTTGTCCCGGTCGCGCTTTGGCGAGCGCGATCAGCTCCTTGATGCTCCTGACGGGCAGCGACGGGTGTATGAGCAAAACGAACGGCGCATCCGCGACGAGGGAAATCGGGGCAAAATCCTTGATCGCATCGTAGGGAAGTTTTTTAAACATGACGGGATTGGTCGCATGCGTGGTAGTGGTGCCCATCAGCAACGTATATCCGTCGGGCTTGGCGTGGGCGACGAGCTCGCAACCGATGATTCCGGTCGCGCCCGCGCGGTTGTCCACGACGAAGGTCTGGCCCATGTTTTCGCCCAGCTTGCGGGCGATCAAACGGGTGGTTATGTCGGCGACGCCCCCCGCAGGCCACGGCACGACGAAGCGGATGGGCTTGGTCGGGTAGGACTGAGACGAGGCATTGCCGCTTAACATCGCCGCCAGCACCAGCATCACGATGCTCGGTAATAATTGTTTTCGCATGATTGGACTCCGCTTACTCCACCTTGATATCAGCATCTTTGATGACCTTCCCCCATTGCGTGGTCTCGTCGCGGGCGACGAGCACTAACGCACGAGCCTATCCATGACCCAATCGGCGACGAAGTTGGCGCCCAGCAGGCGGTTGTCCCCCTGCATGTGCTCGCAGCCCCCCTCCTCGACGGTGAAGATCTTCAGCGTCTTGTCCTCCGATCCGACAGCAGCGTAGAGCTTGTGCGCCATCTCCACGGGAACGATCGTATCTTTTTCGCCGTGCGTGATCAAAACCGGGCAGGAGATGTTCTTCGCTACCCCGTCCAGCCGATAGCTCTCGAGCTTCTTCATAGCGGCATCCATATCGGGCACGCCCAAGACCCACGGAAGGTGGAATTTCGCCGATGTGACGCGCGTGCCGCCAGCGTCCATCTCGCGGCGCCGCGTGACCCATACGGCATGGTAATCGTAATGAGCTCCCCATGCGACACACGCGGCATACCGCTTCTCGAAGGCCGCGATGCGCGGTGCATAGTAGCCGCCCATGCTGAACCCCATCACACCCACGCGCTTCGGGTCGACATCGGGCCGCTGCGAGATGTAGTCGTAAGCCGCCGTGCCGGCCACCTCGTAGTCGTAGCGGCTCGGAATGTTTCGCAGCCGCAGCGTCTCGCCTTGGCCGGGACCGTCGATCGCAAGCAGGTGGACCCCGCGGCGGGTCATCTCCACGCCCGCGAAGAGCGCGCTCGTCTCCTTGCTCGAGTCCAGTCCGTCGAAGCACACCATCGCCGGCGCCGGACCGCTCACGTCGGCCTTGACGAAATAGGCAGGCATCGCCGAATCGAGATAGGGCACTTCCACGCGCGCGATATTGGGGTAGCGCTGTTTCGCGCCCCTCTCGAAGCAGCGCACACAGGCGCGGTAGCTCTCGTTCTTTCGATCGCCCGGCGAAATGAAGCGCTCGGCGTAGAGATGATAGATGGCAGCGTGAACATAGAACGTGCCGGCAGTGAGCCCGTGATTGGCCGCCTCGGCCGCCGTGGCCTTCTCCTCCTGCGCTTTGGCCATGCGCGACCATTCCTCGAACCAGGCTTCGCTGTCTCCCTGGCGATCGCGCAGCCGCCGTCCGACCTGATCGACCTCACCCATGGCGCCGGCGCCCCAGTTCGCCATGTCGATCAACGACATCATCTGCTGCGACCAGACGAAGTTGCCTGGGAAGTACTCGAACCAGTGTGTGGCTGGCGCTTGCGACATGTTTCTCCTCACTCCGCTGTGCTTCTACTGTTGAAGTAATCCGCTCAGTCTACACGGATGCCACCTGCCCTGATCACCTCAGCCCATCTCGCGACCTCCGCTTGGATGTACGCCGCAAACTCCTGCGGCGTGTTGCCCACCGGCACGAACCCCTGCCTGACGATGTGCTGGTGCACGTCCGGCAGCTTCATTACCCTCACGACCTCGCCGTGGAGCTTGTCGATGACGGCCTGCGGCGTCCCGGCCGGCACCGCCAGTCCGCCCCAGTAAGTGATCTCGAACCCGGGCGGATAGGCCTCCCCCATCGTGGGCACGGCGGGCAGCGGCGGCCAGCGCTTCGATGTCGTCACCGCCAGCGCGCGCAGCTTGCCCGCCTGGATATGGGGCAGCGCGGCAGGCGCATTGGAGAACATCATGTCCATCTGACCGCTGATCGTGTCGATCAGCGCCGGCACATGCCCCTTATAGGGAACGTGGACGATATTCACGTCCGCCATCCTCTTGAACAGCTCCGCGGCGAGGTGTATCCCGGCGCCGACTCCCGAAGAGGCGTAGTTGAGGTTGCCCGGCTTGGCTTTCGCCAGCGCGACGAGCTCCTTCACGGACCTTGCCGGCACCGAAGGATGCACGACCAGGATGAATGACGTGATGACGACCAGGCTCACCGGCGCGAAGTCCCTCACCGGATCGTAGACAGGCTTGCGGTAGAGGCTTGGGTAGGTGGAAACGCCAGGGGTGGCATAAAGCACGGTATAGCCGTCGGGCGCCGCGCGCGCGACGATCTCCGCGCCGATGTTGCCGGCCGCGCCCGGCCGCGAGTCGACGAGAACCTGCTGACCCCAGCTCGCGCTCATCTTCTGCGCCATGAGGCGCAGCACGCCGTCTATGGCGCTGCCGGAAGGCCACGGAAAGACCAGGCGCACCGGCTTGTCGGGATAACCTTGAGCCGCACCTGCTATCGTGCTGAACACACACAACAACATCAAAGCAAATTTTGCGAATATCCTCGTGTCCATGCTTTCCTCCTATCTGTCATGAAATTAGAAATGCCCTCCTGTTTATCTTCCATTGCGCGATCTCGTCGCGGATTGATTTCACGAGTCATCGCCAGCGCACGCACGCCCAACGCCCTCGCTTCCTGTGCCACATCGGTCGCGCCGCGCCAACACTTCGACCGGATAGCTCATTCGACGCTGATGTTGGCGGTCTTGACGATCGCTGCCCAACGCACCGTATCTTCGTGGATGAATTTTACGAACTCCGCGCGCGAAGCGCTGCCGTCAGGCACGATGCCGACCACGTTTTGGCGGCTTTTCACTTCGGGCGCCAGCATGGCCTTGTTGATCTCGGAGAACAGCCGGTCCGCGATCTGCCGCGGCGTGTGGGCCGGGGCAAACATGCCGTTCCAGTTGCTCGCGCCGAACCCGGGGAGGACATCGCTCACGGCGGGCAAATCTGGCAGCAACGCCTGGCGTTGCGGCGTACTCACCGCCAGCGCGCGCAGCCTGTTACCCTTGAGGTAAGGCAAAGCGGTGACATAAGTGGAAAACATGACCTGAATGTCGCCCGCGACCATATCGATCAGGGCCGGGCCGCCGCCTTTGTACGGCACGTGCGTCATGCGGATGCCGGCTTGGCGCTGGAAAAACTCGCCGACGAGGTGGTCGAACTGACCGGTGCCGGAACTGCCGAAACGCACCTTTACGGACTGCTTATTGGCCCAGTCGATGAATTGCTGGATGTTCTTCGCGCCGCCAATCGAGGGATTGACCACCATGACGTTGATGAGCTCGGCCACGCGCGTGAGCGGCAGAAAGTCCCGCGCGGCGTCGTACGGCAGTTTCTTGTAGAGCGACGGGCTGATCGAGAGCGGGCCTACGCCGCCGACCAGCAGCGTATAGCCGTCGGGCTCGGCGCGGGCCAGCATCTCCGTCGCGAGGCGTCCGGCAGCGCCAGGCCGATTATCAACCACCACCGGTTGGCCCATCTGCGCGGCAAGTTGTTCGCCTAGCGTGCGCCCTATGGTGTCAGCGGCTCCACCGGCCGGAAACGGAATGAGTATTCGAATCGGCTTGACCGGGTAGGTCGCTTGCGCAAATGCCGCCGGCACCGAAAAGATCCACCAGGCCGCCATGGACAACACGAAACCCGCCAACACTTTCGTAAGTATCTGCATAGGTACCTCCTCCTAGGCGCTCAAGATTGCGGTCAACTGCCAGTAATTCCTGTGCCGAAACCCGGCGGCGGATAAACCGCAGCCGGGGGATCCGGAAAAAGACGCGGGATCGGGATTGGGGCGCTGGTTCTGAGCGGGCTCCCGCGATTCCTCTCCCGGACAAGTGACCGCTTCCGGAAGAGCCTACACCAAAATCCCGGTTACGTCGCCAGCGGCCGCAAGCCCCCGTGACACGTTAGCGGAACGCCCGATTGCGGGAACGGGGGCCAAGGCGCG
>CAYLIK010000202.1:0-4467 GCA_964383565.1 uncultured Sphingomonadaceae bacterium | reverse complement strand
AGGCAGTGGATTTTGATTCCACCATTCCCAGGTTCGAATCCTGGCGCCCCAACCAGCATTTAAGTTATTGATACCGCTGCGATTGCTGTCATTCTGAAAGGTTGAATTTGCCACGATATTCCGGGGCTTCCCGGCGTCCCGCGCCGGATAGTTTTTGGCAGAGACAAATTTGCGCTGGAACTTCGCCGTCGCGTACAGGAAAATCTCCCCAGCGGCATTCGGGGGTTTACTTTTTTTTCTTCGCCCGCGCGCGCTCTGCTCGCTGAATGGTGGGTGGATAGCGCGCAGAAGCAGAAATTCTGCGAGCAGACGAAACGCTGGCGATAGAATCGGTGATTCGATTTCAGTGGAATCCGAGCAGCTCTCGCTGTTTGGCCCAGTCGATAGGTAACTGAGGCGATATGCGCATCAATTTCTTGGCGGTGAGCTGCGGTGGGTTCCGGCCGTTGATGATGGCTGTGACGATATCGGGTGCCAGCGAGGGCAGCCGCAGAAGAGAATACACATAAGCTCCCGTCACTCGCTCCTGACTGGCGATGTCATGCACGGTCAGATCGGAATTCTGAATCAATCGTTCCTGGATATCGTGCGAGCGGGCGATGATCCTGAGCAGGCTGGGATCGGCTGCCGTCTGGTCATTGGAGTTCTCAACCAGCATTCTCATCTCGCGGCCGACGCGCTGCAAGCGTGCGGCCACCATCAACGTCAGAATATCTTCTGGCTTACTACTTGGTATCTTATCTTGCGCAATCGGATCGCTCGATTGCTTGCCGAGCAAGTTGACTAGGCGTCGTCGACGCACCTTGATCTCGATGCAGTCGGATCTGACGTCGACGCGGCTGAGCAAACTCATCAGCGTTGCTTTAACCTTGTCAGGCGGCAAGGTTCCGAGTTCTTCGGCGATCTGACGGCCGCTGTCTATTAGCTGGGTTTGCTCGGCGCCATCGTGATGTTCATCGCGGATGACATCCAGAATCGCTGCCTGATCAGTGAGAAACCCACCGAGCCGATTGACTACCAGGCCTTCGAGGTTCGCGGCCGGTATTCGCCGACCCTTTGGCAGATTTTTGGCTGCGCCGGTGATGAGGGACTTCGAGACATAGTATCGATATCGCGTCCCCTTCTTGACCGCATGGGTGGATGTCAGCCGCTCGCCGCTCTCGTCGAAAGCGATGCCGGCAAGCAGGCTTGGGTGTTTGGCATTTGCCCCGGTAGCCCGCTCGACTCGGTTGCCGGCAAGCACCGCCTGGACGTCATCCCATAGTGGCTTTTCGACGATCGCCGGATGTTCTCCAGGATAGGCATTGCCTTTGTGCGTGATCTCGCCGCGATAGATGCGATTCTGAAGCATCAGGTAAAGTGCGCCGCGGGAGAGTTTCTGGCTTCCATACTCGGTGCCGTCGGGCCGAATCCGTCGTTTGCTTCTTATCGCCGCGCCATCAAGTTCGGCCTGTAGATCGCGCACCGACTTGAGCTGAAGATAGCGCCGGAAGATGTGGAGGACGGTGCGAGCCTCATCGTCGTTGACGACGAGCTTTCGTTTCTGCACCTCGTAGCCGAGCGGCGGAAAGCCGCCCATCCACATGCCCTTCTTCTTGGATGCGGCGATCTTATCGCGGATTCGCTCGCCAGAGACTTCCCGCTCAAACTGGGCAAAGGACAGCAGGACATTCAGCGTCAGCCGTCCCATGCTGGTGGTGGTATTGAACTGCTGGGTTATCGAGACGAACGACACGCCGCGGCGGTCGAAGATTTCGACGAGCTTGGCGAAGTCGGAGAGCGCCCGGGTCAACCGATCGACCTTATATACGGCCACCACGTCGATTTTTCCGGCTTCGATATCGGCTATCAACCGCTTGAGGGCCGGCCGCTCCGCATTGCCGCCTGAGAAGCCGCCGTCGTCGTACGGTGCCGGCAATACGGTCCAGCCTTCGTGCTTTTGGGAGAGAATGAAGGCTGCGCAAGCCTCGCGCTGGGCGTCGAGCGAGTTGAACGCCCGCTCCAGGCCTTCCTCGGTGGATTTTCTTGTATAGATCGCGCACCGCAGTTTTTTGGCAGGCTGCCGCAGTGTCTTTTCCAATTCAGCCATTTCCACCCCCGTTGCTCGGGCGCGGTGCACCGGCAGCTACCAGCCCAAAGAAGCGTGGGCCCGACCAGTGAGCGTCGGTGATTTTTTTGGCAATCTTCGTAAGCGATGGGTAAATCGTGCCGGAGTACTCAAACCCGTCTTCCGTCACCGTGACGGTGTGGGTGCGGCCATGCCATTCGCGGACCAGCCGCGCCCCCGGCTTCAGGCTGAGGCTCGGTGCGGGGCCGATCCGGCCTGTAGTCCGGATAACCTTTGCCAATGTCTGTAATTTGCGACGGGTCGCCTTGCCGAGTCCGCCGTGTTCGAGTTCCTGAAGCCGGTAACCGATCGCGCGGACTAACAGTTCGCGACTGAGCCTTGGCGGCTCACTGTGATACAGACGCCGCCATTCGCTGCGCAGGGCATCAAGGCTGGCGCCGTTCCAGGGGAGAGGCGGCACTGATCGCGCGGGCGGCGATATAGCGTCGGTGCTGATGGATTCTTCGTCGGCATGTACGGCAATTGGGCGATTGGAGAAATCCATGTACCCGCCCTCTAATCCGGGCGCCACAGTCGGGCGAAGTTCATCGAGGCCGAGCGACCGCACCCGGTCGATCTCGGCTTCGATTGCCTTGCGATCGGACGCTCGGCGAGCCATGCCTGTCACGCCGCCTTGCGACCCGATTTTCTACCGCGCTTGCGCGAGGCATGCTTGGCCGCGATGCGGTAGACCCGCTCCTTCCCGGTCTTCTCGGACACCAGCATCAGGCCGAGCTTGTTGCGCACCACCCCGGCAAAGAAGCCGCGGACCGAGTGGGGCTGCCAGTCGGTTGCCTTCATGATCGTTGCGATGGTGGCTCCTTGCTGGCGCTGGAGCATCTCGATCACCCGGGTCTGTTTCGAACCCCCATGGCTCGGCCTGGCCGACTGTTGCCCAGCCTCGTCGCTGGTCCGCTTGCGACCAGCCGCCGCTACCCGCGGCGACGACTTGCCCGATGCGAGTTCAGCCCCTTGCTCGACGGTGCGGGGGGCCTTGGCCTCCATCGCCGCGCCGCCATCGTCCACCTGGATGGCCGCAAGGCCGCGCTTCGTGATGCGTAACGCAAGCGATCCTTTGCCCTCGTCACGTCGCCAGACCGGCAGCGAGCCGCGCGCTTCGATCTCTTCGATCAATCCGTCGGTCAGGAGTTTGCCGACCACCTTGTGGGTGATAGCACCTTTCAGGTTGGGCGAAAGGTCGACGGCATAATCCTCGCGCTGCGAGGCCGCGGACAATAGGACAAGCTGACTGTCGGTGAGTTTGTTCGGTGACATTGTTGGGATACTCCGGTTGGATTCTGACGGCGTCTCGTGCCGTCACCACCGAAGCCCCGCAGTGGCAAACAAGCCGGCGGGGCGGGATCCGAAACAAGGCACACCGCCTCGTCGAACCGAGCCGCACTACCGCTCTGTTCGCACACGAACGCCAGTCCTTTCCGGATAATCTTATTGCTGGTTTGGCGCAGAATTGATCATGGGATGATCGTCGTGTGAGCGCCTGCACCGCCCACGAGTTGCTGCCATAGCAGGCGACAGCAGCGAGCTGAGGGCGGCCCCGCGAAGGCGCCGGTATTTAACGCCTGAAACGCCCGAGCAATTCCTCGGGCGAGGGGCTCCCAAACCCCGCCACACCATTGCCGCGGTCATCACCTCCGCCGCCGCCGTCGGCGTAGCCAAAATCGCAGCTGAATGTGCTGCGTGCTTCCTCCGTGGTGCGCCAGATCAAGAATTGCGATAGCGCGTCCATCTGGTCATCGTGCTTTCCGCCGGGGAAGGCGCAATACTCCAGCAGAAACTCGTCAAGCCATGGCGCGGATCTAGGCAAGATCAAAGAACCAGCTTGGAGTTTTGCGGTTTCGCCATTCATGCGAGTCTTCTTGTCGGCGGCCGAACGCCTGCCGATAATACCCGTCATTCCATCGCGCATACACTGGGCAATCAATGGGGAGCCGGACGCTTGGTCTTCAATCAAGACCACACTCGGTTTGTGCTTCGCCACTTCGCTTATAACTGCGCCACAAAGCTCGGGGAACTCGACTTTCTTTCGCCAAACATCGTTGAGGTAGTATTCATTGTTGTTGCGCACGAGGAACGTGAGGCAAACCGAATAGTTGCTGGTCGCTGTGACCTTCACCGCCGTGTCCCAGGATTGTATGATCTGATCACCCGGTTGGCGAACCGGACGTACATCGTACCATTTCAACCAGTCACGCTTAAGCATGTTGCCGGTTTCGGGCACCGGGTCCTGCATATATTGCGCCGCGAATACCATCGCCGTTAATTGTCGTTTCTGATCCTCGAGAACATTGAGGGGCTCGCGCTCTTGCAGCGGCTCTCCCTCTTTCCAAAAATGCCTCCAA